>CAYZGL010000104.1:0-14685 GCA_964477985.1 uncultured Rubrivivax sp.
ATGTTCCTGATCTTCCACCTGATGCGCCCCAACGTGCTGCCGCTGGACGACCTGGGGCTGCTCAAGGGCATCAGCCTGAGCTACTTCAGCGGCGAGCCGGTCACCCGCGCCGAGGCGCGCGAGGTCGGCGACGCCTGGGCACCGTTCCGTTCGGTGGCCACCTGGTACATCTGGCGCAGCCTGGATCCGCTGCCGGTAGACTACTGAGGCATGAGCAAGCGCCATTTCCTCGAGTTCGAACAACCGATCGCCGAACTCGATTCCAAGATCGAAGAACTGCGCTATGTGCAGAACGAATCCGCCGTCGACATCTCCGACGAGATCGAGCGGCTGGGGCACAAGAGCCTGCAACTGACCAAGGAGATCTATTCCAGCCTGTCGCCCTGGCAGGTCACGCAGATCGCGCGCCACCCGCAGCGGCCGTACACGCTGGACTACGTGGGCGAAATCTTCACCGACTTCCAGGAGATGCACGGCGACCGCAGCTATGCCGACGACCAGTCCATCGTCGGCGGGCTGGCGCGCTTCAACGGCCAGGCCTGCATGGTGATCGGCCACCAGAAGGGCCGCGACACCAAGGAGCGCGCGCTGCGCAATTTCGGCATGGCCCGCCCCGAGGGCTATCGCAAGGCGCTGCGGCTGATGAAGACGGCCGAGAAGTTCGCCCTGCCGGTGTTCACCTTCGTCGACACGCCGGGCGCCTACCCCGGCATCGGAGCGGAAGAGCGCGGCCAGTCCGAGGCCATCGGGCGCAACATCTTCGAGATGGCGCAGCTGCAGGTGCCGATCGTCGCCACCATCATCGGCGAGGGCGGCTCGGGCGGCGCGCTGGCCATCAGCGTGGCCGACCAGGTGTTGATGCTGCAGTACGCGGTGTACTCGGTGATCTCGCCCGAGGGTTGTGCGTCGATCCTGTGGAAGACCTCGGAGCGCGCGGCCGATGCGGCGGATGCGCTGGGCATCACCGCGCACCGCCTGAAGGCACTCGGCGTGATCGACAAGATCGTCAACGAGCCGGTGGGCGGTGCACACCGCGATGGCAAGCAGATGGCGGTGAGCCTGAAGCGCGCGCTGAACGACGCGGTGCGCCAGGTGCTCGACCTCAAGCCGAAGGAACTGCTGCAGCGGCGCTACGAGCGGCTGCAAAGCTACGGCCGCTTCAGCGACACCAAGGAGCGCTGACATGCGACGCGCCGCGCCGTGAGGCCGCAGCGCGTTGCGGTGGCCGTCAGCGGCGGCCGCGACTCCACGGCCTTGTGGCATGCCACCGCGCGCGCCGCGCGCGGCCGCGCCATCGAAGTGGTGGCCTTGCACGTGCATCACGCGCTGCTGCCGCAGGCCGACGCCTGGGCGGCGCATCTGCGCAGGCAGGCGTCGCGCTGGGCGGCGCACGGCCTGCCGGTGCGGCTGCTGTGGCAGCGGCTGCAGCAAACGCCGCCGCGTGGCCACAGCATCGAGGCCTGGGCGCGCCGCGAGCGTTATGCCGCACTGGGCGCCATGGCGCGATCGGCGGGCATCGAGCTCGTGCTGCTCGCGCACCACCGGCGCGACCAGGCCGAAACCTTCGTGCTGCAGGCGCTGCGCGGCGCCGGCCCGGCCGGGCTGGCCGCGATGCCGGTGCAGATCGAACGCGACGGCATCGTGTGGGCGCGGCCGTGGCTGGGCCAGCCGCGCGAAGCCATCGAGGCCTACGTGAAGCGCCATCGCTTGAGCTTCGTCGACGACCCGAGCAACAGCGAGCGCGCGCTGCTGCGCAACCGCCTGCGCCTCGAGGTCTGGCCGGCGTTGACGACTGCGTTCGAGCAGGCCGAAGCCAGCCTCGCCGCCAGCGCGCAGCGCGCGCACGAAGCCGCTGCCTGCCTGCGCGAACTGGCGGTGCTCGACCGCGCGAGTGCCTGCGACGCCGACGGCAGACTGCGGCTGCCGGACTGGCTGGCGCTGTCGCCGCCGCGGCGAGCCAACATGCTGCGTGACTGGCTGCGCGCACAGACCCTCGGCGGCGTGCCGGAAAGCCTGGTGCAGCGCCTGCTGCGCGAACTGCCGCGGGCGCCATCGGCCAGCGCGTGGCCCTGGCCGGGTGGTGCCGTGCGGCTGCACGACGCAAGACTGCAGATCCTCACCACGCCCGACCAAGGCCCCGCGGCATTGCCGCGGCCGATGGCCATCGATCTGAGCCGGGAAGGGCGCTTCACCGTGCCGGCCTGGCGCGGCAGCTTCGAGGTGGCCGCGGTCAGCGACGACGGTCTGGCGCCGCAGCGGCTGGCCCGCTGCGAACTGCGTGCGCGTCATGGTGGCGAGCGCTTCCAGCGCGCCGCAGGCTGCCCGCCGCGTACGCTGAAGAAGCAGTTCCAGGGCTGCGGCGTGCCGGCGTGGCAGCGCAACGGCCCGCTGCTGTACGAAGCGCAGCAGTTGCTGTACGTGCCGGGGCTGGGCATCGATGCGCGTGCGCAGGCGCCGCGCGGCAGCCCGATGCTCGGCTTGCGCTGGCTGCCCGATCGCTAAAATGCGCGCCTCGCGTGCGCGTCCCGCGCGCGCCGGATCGGCAAGCAACCAGGTTCTCATGGCACTCTTCGTTCACAAGTACGGCGGCACGTCGATGGGCTCGACCGAGCGCATCCGCAGTGTCGCCCGCCGCGTCGCCAAGTGGGCGCGCGCCGGGCATCAGATGGTGGTGGTGCCCTCGGCGATGAGCGGCGAGACCAACCGCCTGCTCGGCCTGGCCAAGGAACTCGCGCCGGAAAGACAAACACCGGCCTCGCAGCGCGAACTGGACCAGATCGCCGCCACCGGCGAGCAGGTGTCGGTCGGCCTGCTGTCGCTGGCGCTGCAGGCCGAAGGCCTGCAGGCCATCAGCTACAGCGGCTGGCAGGTGCCGATCCGCACCGATTCGTCCTACACGAAGGCGCGCATCGAAGACATCGACGACGCTCGCGTGCGCGCCGACTTGAATGCCGGGCGTGTGGTGATCATCACCGGCTTTCAGGGCATCGACGCGCAAGGCCACGTCACCACGCTGGGACGCGGCGGCTCGGACACCTCGGCGGTGGCGGTGGCCGCGGCGATGAAGGCCGACGAGTGCCTGATCTACACCGACGTCGACGGCGTCTACACCACCGACCCGCGCATCGTGCCCGAGGCGCGCCGGCTGCACACCGTGAGCTTCGAGGAGATGCTCGAGATGGCCAGCCTGGGCTCCAAGGTGCTGCAGATCCGCTCGGTGGAGTTCGCCGGCAAGTACCGCGTGCCGCTGCGCGTGCTGTCCAGCTTCACGCCGTGGGACATCGACATCGCCGAGGAAGCGGCTTCGGGCACCCTGATCACCTTCGAGGAAGACGAAAAGATGGAACAAGCACTCGTGTCCGGCATTGCCTTCACGCGCGACGAGGCGAAGATCACCGTGGTGGGCGTGCCCGACAAGCCGGGCAGCGCCTATCGCATCCTGGGCGCGGTGGCCGACGCCAACATCGACGTCGACGTCATCGTGCAGAACGTGTCGCACGGCGGGCGCACCGATTTTTCTTTCACCGTCAACCGCAACGACTTCGCGCGGGCAATCGAGCTTCTCGAGGGCGGCATCCTCGATGCCACCGGCGCGGCCGAGGTCATCGGCGACCCGAAGATCTGCAAGGTCTCGATCGTGGGCATCGGCATGCGCAGCCACGTCGGCGTGGCCGCGAAGATGTTCCGCACGCTGGCCGAGGAGGGCATCAACATCCAGATGGTGACCACCAGCGAGATCAAGACCAGCGTCGTCATCGACGAGAAGTACATGGAGCTGGCGGTGCGCGCGTTGCACCGCGCCTTCGACCTCGAACAGACGGCCGCGGCCTGAGCGCGTGTGTTGTGTGAGTAGAATCGGGCGCGATTCGACGGAGCTGTGACCGAGAGGCCGAAGGTGCTCCCCTGCTAAGGGAGTATGCGGGCAAAACCTGCATCGAGGGTTCGAATCCCTCCGGCTCCGCCAAGTGCAACGCTGAGCGCGTTGCCGCGCACGTAAGGGCACTGCCAGCCCGTTGCGGTAAGCTCCAGCGCTTTCGGCTTTCTTGGTGCAAGGAGACTGCGATGAGCAAGCGTGACGTGGTGGTTCTGGGCGCAGCCCGCTCGGCAATCGGTGGCTTCGGCGGGTCGCTGGCCGACATCGAGCCGGCGGAGCTGGCTGGCACGGTGATGAAGGAGGCGGTCAAGCGCTCCGGGGTCGACCCCAAGGCGATCAACTACGTCACCGTCGGCAACTGCATCCCCACCGAAAGCCGCTATCCGTACGTGGCCCGTGTGGCCTCGATCCAGGCCGGCCTGCCGATGGATTCGGTGGCGATGGCGGTGAACCGGTTGTGCTCGTCGGGCCTGCAAGGCATCGTCACGACCGCGCAGAACATCCTGCTCGGCGACTGCGACTACGGCGTCGGCGGCGGCGTCGAAGTGATGAGCCGCGGTGCCTACCTGTCGACGCAACTGCGCAGCGGCGCGCGCATGGGCGACGCGAAAGTGATCGATGCCATGGTCGCGGCACTGACCGATCCGTTCGGCGTCGGCCACATGGGCATCACGGCCGAGAACCTGGTCGCCAAGTGGGGCATCACGCGCGAGGAGCAGGACGCGCTGGCGGTCGAGTCGCACCGCCGCGCCGCCGCGGCCATCGCCGAGGGTCGCTTCAAGAGCCAGATCGTGCCGATCGTCAAGCAGACGAAGAAGGGCGACGTCACCTTCGACACCGACGAGCACGTGAAGCCGAACACGACGATGGAGTCGCTGGCCAAGATGCGCCCGGCCTTCAAGAAGGACGGCTCGGTCACCGCAGGCAATGCATCGGGCATCAACGACGGCGCGGCCTTCTTCGTGCTTGGCGATGCGGCCAAGGCCGCAGCCGACGGCCACAAGGCGCTGGCGCGTCTGGCCGGCTACGCCGTGGCCGGCGTGCCGAACGAGATCATGGGTGAAGGCCCGATCCCCGCCACCAAGCTCGCGCTGAAGAAGAGCGGCCTGACGCTGGACCAGATGGATGTGATCGAGAGCAACGAGGCCTTCGCGGCCCAGGCCATCGCCGTGGCGCGCGGCCTCGAACTCGACATGAAGAAGACCAACCCGAACGGCGGTGCGATCGCGCTCGGCCATCCGATCGGCTGCTCGGGTGCCTTCCTCGCGACCAAGGCCGTCTACGAACTGCACCGCACCAGCGGGCGTTATGCCCTGGTCACGATGTGCATCGGCGGCGGCCAGGGGATCGCCGCGGTGTTCGAACGCATCTGACCCTGATCGGGGGCGCGAGCGAACGGCACGAGCTGTCAGCGCACCAAGACGAAACGGGCCCCGCGGGGCCCGTTTCTGCAATCTGGCTCAGCGCGGCTCTACACATCAGTTGTCATAATATCCATCGTCGCGCATTAACGTCAACTAGATCAAATCTCTTCACCCGGGAGATCCAGCAGATCGAACCGACCGTCATTCGCTTCGTCCTCGGCAGCGGCCGCCGGCAGCACGGGTTTGTCCAGCGGCCGGCACACGCGGCTGTGCAGTCGCTCGAGGCGTTCGGAGTTTTCGATCGCCTTGAATACCGACTGCGGGTCCATCAGCAGCGCAAAGGGATTGGCCATCGAATGCAGGGTCTGGGACATCGAAGCTCACCTCAAGGCAGTTGGCGTACCGAAGACTCTAGGGCTGCAAGCAACGCGTACCCAGTCGGCGACGCGCCAAGCTGTCTGTCGGAATTCCACCGACACGCGCGCTGCAGCGCCGGCCACGCCAGGAGCAGACATCTGACGCCGTAATATCCGGCGTGACAATGGGATAACGCGTCAACCTAAAGTGACGCTTGATGAATTTCAGACTGCTGGAGCCTGCGCCCGGGTGCGCCAGAACAGGCGTTCGAAGTTGCCGCTGGTGACCTCGGCCACCTGCTGCAGGCTGCAACCCTTCACCACCGCCAACTGCTCGGCCACGTGCCGGACATAGGCCGGCTGGTTGCTGCGGCCACGGTGCGGCATCGGTGCGAGGTAGGGGCTGTCGGTCTCGATCAGGCAGCGCTCCAGCGGTACGCGCCGTGCGACTTCGCGCAATTCGGCGGCATTCTTGAAGCTGAGGATGCCGGAGAACGAGATGAAGAATCCCATGTCCAGCGCGGCGTCGGCAACCTGCTGGCTTTCGGTGAAGCAGTGGAATACGCCCTGCACGGCGCCCTCGCCTTCGCTGCGCAGCAATGCCAGCGTGTCCGCGGCCGCACTGCGGGTGTGCACGACCAAGGGCAACCCGCTTCGCCGCGCGGCACGGATGTGCACGGCGAAGCGCTCGCGCTGCCACTGCATCTGCTCGATGCTGCGGCCCTCGAGGCGGTAGTAGTCGAGCCCGGTTTCGCCGATGGCAACGACGCGCGGCAAGGCGCCGAGGCGCTGCAGATCGTCGACGCTGGGCTCGCGCACACCTTCGTTGTCCGGGTGCACGCCGACCGTGGCCCAGAAGTTGTCGTGTTCCAGCGCCAGCGCATGCACCACGGGGAACTCCTCCAGCGTGGTGCAGACGCACAGCGCCCGGTCGACCTCGGCAGCGCGCATCGCGCCGCGCAACTCGGCGATGCGCGTGCGCAGTTCAGGAAAGCTCAGGTGACAGTGCGAGTCGACGAACATCGGCGATGCGCGCGTGCGCCGCGCCCGCGCAAAACGGCCATTGTCGGATCAAAGCGCGGCCGGGCCGTGCTACAGCGTCTGTGTCGGCTTGTTCGACGAGATCGAGGTGCCCAGCATTTCCTCGATCTTCAACTTCAGCCCGCGCGTCTTCTCGTCGGCCGGAAAGCGCACGCCCACGCCCTGCGTGCGGCCGCCCGAGGCATTGTTCGGCGTGATCCACGCCACCTTGCCCGCCACCGGGTAGCGCTGCGGGTCGTCGGGCAGCGACAGCAGCAGATAGATGTCTTCGCCCAGGCGGTAGTCGCGCGCGGTCGGCACGAACAGCCCGCCGTCGCTGAGCATCGGCATGTACGCCGCGTACAGCGCACCCTTCTCGCGGAACACCAGCTGGATCACGCTCGGTCGCGCGGCACTGGTGGCGCTGGCGGCACTGTTCGCACTCGTGGCCGACCCGGCGGCCAGCGGCGCCGCCGCCGTGTTCGGCGCCAAGGTGAGCGGCGAGGCAATACGCGGCGACGCACGATCGTTCATCGGTCCAGTGTATCCAAGGCCCTGGCGCCGCGGCGCGGGTTGGACACACGCTGTTTCGTGTCATCTTGCCAGCACTCGCGGCCTTCGCCGACCAGCGCATCGATCAGCAGGCTTTCGTTCCACGGGTGCTCGTCGTGCCGCGCCACGCGCGTCAGCGAACGCGACCAGCGGCTCAAGGCCTGCAGGCTCGCCCCCGGCGGCAGCGCGGACGCGGCGAAGTAGCGCGGGCTGGCGCCCGCCGCCACGACCATCGCATCGTGGCAGAGCTTTTGCAACGCATCCAGCGCGCGCGGCAGCGGCCAGCCCGCCAGCGCAGCGGCGTGCCCGCGCGACACCGCCCGCGGCAGGCCTTGCCACTGGGCCGCGTCGATGCCGGCCGCGGCCAGTTCGCGCGCCAGCAGCGGCGCGCCTGCTGCCGCCGCCAGCAGCACCGCCGCATCGCGCACGCCTTCTTGGGTGAGCCACGAGACCGCCTGCTCAGGCGGTGGCGGGCTCAGGCGCACCCGCTGGCAGCGGCTGCGCACGGTGGGCAGCAACAGCGCCGCATCGGCGGTGCCGAGCAGCAGCCGCGCCTTGCCGGGCGGCTCTTCCAGTGTCTTCAGCAGGGCGCTGGCGGCCTGCAGGTTCATCGCCTCGGCCGGATGCAGCAGCAGCACCTTGGCGCGGCCGCGCGACGCACTGTGAGCCACCCAATCGATGGCCGCGCGCACCTCGTCGATGCGGATCTGCCGGCTCGGCTTCTTGCGGCTGCGGGCACCGTCGGGCGCATCGTCTTGCGCGTGGCCCCCGCCGAGGCTCGCGCGCTGCGCCTCGGGCAGCAGGCCGCGAAAGTCGGGGTGCGAGCCCGACTGCAGCAAGCGGCAGCTGTCGCAGCGCCCGCACGCCGGCGTGCGATCGGCCGCTTCGCAAAGCCAGGACTGCGCCAGCACCACCATGAATTGCAGCGCCCCGGCGCCCTGCGCAGCCTGCACCAGCAGCGCATGGCCGCGCTGGTGCTGCAGCGCCTCGCGCAGCGGCGGCTCCAGCCAGGGCAGCGGCAGCGCGCCGCCGGGGCCTACCACCATGGCCGCCGCTCCAGCGCATCGACGATCTGCGCCCAGACCGCGCCGCGCGCATGCGATGCCTGCAGCCGCACGAAGCGCTGCGGCGACTGCGCCAGGCGCTGCGCGTAGCCCTCGCGCACACGCTCGAAGAAGGCTTCGTCCTCGCGCTCGAAGCGGTCCGGTGCGCGCACCGCGGCGCGCCGCGCCGCGGCCTGCGCCGCGGGCAGGTCGAACCACAGCGTCAGGTCGGGCTGCAGCCCCTGCTGCACCCAGGCTTCGAGCTGGCACAGCACGGCCAGATCGAAGCCCCGCCCGGCACCCTGGTAGGCGAAGCTGGCATCGGTGAAGCGGTCGCACAGCACCACCGCGCCGCGCGCCAGCGCCGGCTCGATGCAGCTGCGCAGGTGGTCGCGCCGCGCGGCGAAGATCAGCAGCGTCTCGCTGAGGGCGTCCATCGATTGATGCAGCACCAGCTCGCGCAGGTGTTCGGCCAATGGGCTGCCGCCGGGTTCACGCGTCAGCACCACTTCGCGGCCGCGCGCGCACAGCCAGTCGTGCAACGCCGCGAGGTGTGTGCTTTTGCCTGCACCGTCGATGCCCTCGAGGGTGATGAATCGTCCGGTGGTCATTTGCGCGTTGCGCGCTGGGCCGTGCTCATGGCTTGGGCTGGCGCTGGTACTTGTTCACCGCCCGATTGTGCTCGGCCAGGTTGTCGCTGAAGGCGCTGCTGCCGTCGCCGCGCGCCACGAAGTACAGCGCCTTGCCGGGCTTGGGCTGGACCACGGCCTGCAAGGCCGCGGCGCTGGGCAGTGCGATCGGCGCCGGCGGCAGCCCGGCGCGGGTGTAGGTGTTGAAGGCGGCATCGGCTTGCAGGTCGCGCTTGCGCAGGTCGCCGTCGAAGGCTTCGCCCAGCCCGTAGATCACGGTCGGGTCGCTTTGCAGCGGCATGCCGATGCGCAGCCGGTTCAGGAACACCATCGCGATCATCGCCGGGTCGTCCTTCGGGCCGGTTTCCTTCTCGACGATGGACGCCAGGATCAGCGCCTGCTCCGGACTGCGCAGCGGCGTGTCGGCGCTGCGTTGCTGCCAGGCCGCATCCAGCCGCCGGCGCATCGCGGCGTGCGCGCGCTTGAGTACCGTCAGGTCGCTGACGCCGCGGCTGTAGACGTAGGTGTCCGGGAAGAAACGCCCTTCGATGCTGCCGGCGGCATCGCCCAGCGCCTGCAACAGCTCGGCCTCGCTCAGGCCCTGCGTGGCCGGCTTCAGACTCGGCGCACCGGCCAGCGCAGCACGCACCTGGCGCCAGGTCCAGCCCTCGCCCAGGCGCAGCTTTTCCAGCCACTCGTCGCCCTGCACCATCTTGTCCAGCAACTGGCGCGGCGTGGTGCCGCTGCCGATCTGGTAGCTGCCGGCACGGATGCGCCGGTCCTGCCCCGACCAGCGGAACCACTGGTACAGCAGCGTTGGCGAGGCCTGCACGCCGGCGTCGACCCAGGCTTGGGCGACCTGACGCGGCGAAGTGCCAGGCTCGATCGACAGCTCGACGGTGGGTGCGGCCAGCGGCAGCGGGCGCTGCAGCCACAGCCACACCGCGGCTGCAGCGATGGCGGCCAGCAGCAGCAGCGCTGCAGCCCAAGCGGCAAGCCTTCGGGCCGCTCCTTGGGTCTTCGATGCCATGGGCGCGCATGATAATTGCCGCATGCCAGACATCCCGCTTGCCATACCCCGGGCCGATGGCGCCGTGCGCCTGTCCGACTGGGGATTGATCCTCGCCGAAGGGCCCGACGCCGCGGCCTTCCTCAACGGCCAGCTGACGCAGGACATGCTGCACCTGGCCGACGGCCCGGCGCGCCTGGCCGGCTACTGCTCGCCCAAGGGCCGGCTGCTCGCCACCTTGGTGGTGTGGCAGCACGCACCGCAGACGATCGCGCTGGCGTGCAGCGCCGACCTGCTGGCTGCCACGCTGAAGCGGCTGTCGATGTACGTGCTGCGCGCCAAGTGCAAGCTCAGCGACGCCTCCGCCGCATGGCCGTTGTACGGTCTGGCGGGTGCGTCGGCCGACGCGCTGCTGCAAGGGCGGGTCGGCGCTGGCGAGGGCGCGCGCGGCCAGCACGGCGCCGCCGCGGTGATGCGACTGCGCACGGTGGGCGGTGTTTCGCGCTACCTGTGGGCTGGTGCACCGGTGCCGGCGCTGCCCGCGCTGAGCCCCGAAGCGTGGTCATGGCTGGAGGTCTGCAGCGGCGTGCCGCGCATCGCCGCCGCCACCGCCGACCAGTTCGTGCCGCAGATGCTCAATCTGGAACTGCTTGGCGCGGTCAACTTCAAGAAGGGCTGCTACCCCGGCCAGGAAGTGGTGGCACGCAGCCAGTACCGCGGCACGATCAAGCGCCGCACCTACCCGATGCACAGTGCCACCGCGCTGGCGGCCGGTGTCGAGGTGTTTCACAGCGAAGACCCCGGCCAGCCTGCCGGCAAGGTGGTGCTGGCGGCTTCGCTGCCGGGCGCCGGGCACGCGGCGCTGGTCGAGTTGAAGATGGCGGCGCTGGGCAGCGGCGCCTTGCACGCCGGCAGCACCGGCGGTGCGCTGCTGCAGCCGGCTCCCCTGCCCTACGCGCTGGAAGATCTCGTCGACTGAGCTACAGCGCGCGCGCCATTTCCAGGTGCGCGATGCCGACCTCGTCGAAGGGCTCGCCGCGTGCCGTGAAGCCGGCGCGCGCGTAGAAGCCGGCGGCGCTGGCCTGGGCGTGCAGCAGCACTTCGCGGTCGCCGCGCTGGCGCGCCGCTTCGACCAGCGCGTCCAGGATCGCACGCCCGATCGCGGCGCCGCGCAGGCCCTGCAGCACGGCCATGCGGCCGATCCTCGCCACGCCCGGCGCATGCTGCAGCAAGCGCCCGGTGGCCACAGCGGTGCCGAAGCGGTTGTAGGCCACCGCATGCACGCACTGCGCATCGGCCGCGTCCCACTCGAGTTCGGCCGGGATGCGCTGCTCGTCGATGAACACCGTGCTGCGGATGCGCTGCGCATCGCGGCCCAGAGCGTCCCAGCCGCCCACGCGCACCTCGACCATCGCCTGGCCGGCCTCGAAATCGTGCAGCAGCGTGCGCAGCCCGGCCGGAACCGGCCTGGAAGTCTGCGTGGCCGGGTTGGCGAACACGTAAACCAGCTCGCCGCCGACCAGCAGCGTGTCGCCGCGGAACACCGCCGCGTGCAACCGCAGCGACGAGTTGCCGATCCGGCCGCAGCGGATGCCCACGTCCAGCAGATCGTCGTACTGCGCCGAAGCAAGGTACTCGAGCGTGGCCTTGCGCACGAACAGATCGCCGCCCAGCTGCGCCATGGTCTGGTGGTACGGCATCGCCATCGCGCGCCAGTAGCCGGCCACCGCGGTGTCGAAATACATCAGGTAGTGGCCGTTGAACACGATCTTCTGCAGGTCGACCTCGGCCCAGCGCACGCGCAGGCGCTCGAGATGGCGGAACTCGCTGCGTTTCATTTGAATGCCTCCTTCAGCGCGTCGGCCGCGGCCTGCTGCGCGTGGCCGGCCTCGGCCAGCGCGCGCCCCATCTTGATGAAGTCGTGCGTCAGCCCGCGGTACAGCTCCAGCGCCACCGGCACGCCGGCCGCACGCAGCCGGTCGGCGTAGGCCAAGCCCTCGTCGACCAGCGGGTCGCACTCGGCGAGGATCACGCAGGCCGGCGCCACGCCTTCCAGCGCGTCATGCTGCAGCGGCGCGAAACGCCAGTCGTTGCGGTGCGCATGGTCGATGTAGTGGCCGAAGAACCACTCGATGGTGGCGGCATCGAGCAAGAAGCCGTTGGCAAACAGCCGGCGCGACGCGGTGTCGCCGTAGGCACTGGTGCCCGGGGTGATCAGCAGCTGCAGCGCCAGCGGCAGGCCGTGCTCGCGCGCGCGCAGCGCACACACCGCCGCCAGCGTGCCGCCGGCGCTGTCGCCGCCGACGGCCAGCCTCGAGCCGTCGATGCCGAGCGTGCGCGCATGGCGTTGCAGCCAGCGCAGCGCGGCCCAGGCATCGTCCACCGCGGCCGGAAAGCGGTGTTCCGGGGCGAGCCGGTAGTCCAGCGCGACCACCGCGGCGCCGCTGCGCAAAGCGAGCTGGCGGCACAGGCTGTCGTGCGTTTGCAGCGAACCGATGACGAAGCCGCCGCCGTGCAGGTACAGCAGCGCGGGCCGGGGTGCGTCGGCGCCGCAGTACAGCCGCGCCGCCAGCGGCGTGCCGTCGGCGGCCGGCAGCTCGAAATCGAGCACGCGCCGCAGCGGCGCGCGCGGCGGATCGAGGATTTCGGCCGCCGCCTCGTAGGCGGCACGCGCCTGCTGCGGCGACAACGCGTGCAGCGGCGTGCGCCGCGCACGCTGGATGCGCGTGAGCAGGCCTTGCATGCGCGGCGTGAGGAGTTGGGTGCTCATGTTCGTCGCGCCGGCTGCGGCAGTGCGGCCGGCGTGCCGAGCATAGCCGGCGCCCGCGCTTGATCCGGCGCATGCCGGCGGCCCGCGGTACATGCTGCAATGGCCCGAACTGCCCTTCTTCCACCGCGAAAGGAGTTGCCATGTCCGCACGCATGAAAGCCGCCGTGTTCGTCGAGCCCGGCCGCATAGAACTGAGCGACAAACCCATTCCCGACGTCGGGCCGAACGATGCGCTGCTGCGCATCACGCTGACCACGATCTGCGGCACCGACGTGCACATCCTGAAGGGCGAGTACCCGGTGGCCAAGGGCCTGACCGTGGGCCACGAGCCCGTGGGCGTGATCGAAAAGCTCGGCAGCGCCGTGGTCGGCTACCAGGAGGGCCAGCGCGTGATCGCCGGCGCGATCTGCCCGAACTTCAATTCCTATGCCGCGCAGGACGGCGCGCCCTCGCAGGACGGCAGCTACCTGGTGCCGTCGGGGCGCTGCGGCTGCCACGGCTACAAGGCCACCGCCGGCTGGCGCTTCGGCAACCTGATCGACGGCACGCAGGCCGAATACGTGCTGGTGCCCGACGCGCAGGCCAACCTGGCGCCGATCCCCGACGGCCTGAGCGACGAGCAGGTGCTGATGTGCCCCGACATCATGTCCACCGGCTTTGCCGGCGCCGAGAACGCCAACATCAGAATAGGCGACACGGTGGTGGTGTTCGCGCAAGGGCCGATCGGCCTGTGCGCCACCGCCGGCGCCAGGCTGCGCGGTGCCAGCACGATCATCGCGGTCGACGGCAACGACCACCGCCTGGGCATCGCGCGGCAGCTGGGCGCCGACTTGACGCTGAACTTCAACCAGGTCGATGTCGTGGCCGAGGTGCTGAAGCACACCGGCGGCCGCGGTGCCGATTCGGCGATCGAGGCGCTGGGCCTGCAAAGCACCTTCGAACAGGCGCTGCGCGTGATCAAGCCGGGCGGCACGCTGTCCAGCCTGGGCGTGTACTCCAGCGATCTGAAGATCCCGCTGGATGCCTTCGCCGCCGGGCTGGGGGACCACAAGATCAACACCGCGCTGTGCCCCGGCGGCAAGGAGCGCATGCGCCGCTTGATGAACGTGCTGGCCTCGGGCCGGCTGGACCTGCGAGCGATGGTCACGCACCGCTATGCGCTCGACGACATCGTCGCGGCTTACGAACTGTTTTCGCACCAGCGCGACGGCGTGCTGAAGGTGGCGATCAAGCCCTGAGCACAAAAAAAGCCCGAAGGCTTGTGGCCTTCGGGCTTGGCGTGGCGAGAAGTGGTTGCTTCAGCCGTGCGTAACTTTCGTGCCGATCAACCGTGCTTCTGGTCGAAGAACTGCTCGTCCTCGGTCGATCCCTTCAGCGCGGCGGTCGAGGCCTCGCGCTCGATGGTCGTGGTCACCGCGTCGAAGTAGCCGGTGCCGACCTCGCGCTGGTGCTTCACCGCGGTAAAGCCGCGTTCGGCGGCGGCGAACTCCTTCTCCTGCAGTTCGACGAAGGCGCTCATCTGGCGGCGCGCGTAGCCGTGGGCCAGCTCGAACATGCCGTAGTTCAGCGCGTGGAAGCCGGCCAGCGTGATGAACTGGAACTTGTAGCCCATCGCGCCCAGCTCGCGCTGGAACTTGGCGATGGTGGCGTCGTCCAGGTTCTTCTTCCAGTTGAACGACGGGCTGCAGTTGTAGGCCAGCATCTTGCCCGGGTGCTTGGCGTGCACCGCGTCGGCGAAGGCCTTGGCGAACTTCAGGTCCGGCGTGCCGGTTTCGCACCACACCATGTCGGCGTACTCGGCGTAGGCCACGCCGCGGCTGATCGCCTGGTCCAGGCCCTTCTTCGTGCGGTAGAAGCCCTCGACCGTGCGCTCGCCGGTCAGGAAGGGCTTGTCGTTGTCGTCGACGTCGCTGGTGACGAGATCGGCCGCTTCGGCGTCGGTGCGCGCCAGCAGGATGGTGGGCACCCCCGACACGTCGGCCGCCAGCCGCGCCGCGGTCAGCTTGGCCACCGCTTCGCGCGTGGGCACCAGCACCTTGCCGCCCATGTGGCCGCACTTCTTCACCGA
>CAYZGL010000105.1:0-14652 GCA_964477985.1 uncultured Rubrivivax sp.
ACCCCCCAGGCCGGCCGACAAACCCCCCAGGCAGCCCCACAAACCCCCCAGGCAACCCTGCAAACCCCCCAGGCAGACGCGCCGATGCCGGCCGAGCTTGCGCGGCGGCTACCTAAGCCGGGCAGCCGGCCCCGGCAGTCCCTGCTGCAGCAACTGGTGCTGGACTTGTGCGCGTGGAAGCCCCTCAGCGCCCGCGAGCTTGCCCACGTGCTGGGACGCCGGGACCACAAGCACTTGGTCAAGGAACTGCTGAGTCCGATGGTGGCCCAGGGCCTGTTGGCCTTCACGATCCCGAGCATGGAGAAGCACCCGGAGCAGCGCTACAGGGCTCGCGCGCCCCTGCTACCGCCGCCCTGACCCGCTTGTTTTCAACCGAGCGAGAAAACAAACCGAGGAAGCCGGAAAACCCCATAAAAATCACCCACTTACACCAAGCGTTGTTTTCTTCTTGTCCATGAACTCCGACCACAGCGCCCTCGTCTCCAAAGTCTGGAACTACGCCCACGTGCTGCGCGACCAGGGCATCGGCTACGGCGACTATGTCGAGCAGATCACCTTCTTGCTGTTCCTGAAGATGGACCAGGAGCGCGCCGATCTGCTGGGCGAGCCGAGCACCATCCCCGCCCCCTGGCGCTGGGACCAGCTGGCGCCGCTGGCCGGCGACGAGCTGGAGATCCAGTACCGCCATGCGCTGGAGGCGCTGGCCAGGCAGCCGGGGCTGATCGGCACCATCTTCCGCGGCGCGCAGAACAAGCTCACCGACCCGGCCAAGCTGAAGCGCGTGGTGTCGCTGATCGACGCCGAAACGTGGATCGGCATCGGCGTGGACGTGAAGGGCGCCATCTACGAAGGCCTGCTCGAGCGCAACGCGGCCGAGGTGAAGAGCGGCGCGGGCCAGTACTTCACGCCGCGCCCGCTGATCCAGGCGATGGTGACGGTGCTGGCCCCGCGCATCGGCCAGACGGTGCACGACCCGGCCTGCGGCACCGGCGGCTTCCTGCTGTCGGCCTACGACTACATGAAGCGGCAGCCGGGCGCGCAGGACCGCGCGCAGCAGCGCGCCTTGCGCGAGCGCACCTTCAGCGGCAACGACATCGTCGACGAGGTGGTGCGGCTGTGCGCGACGAACCTGTACCTGCACGCGATCGGCGGCGAGGGCCACGGCGACAGCCCGATCCGCAGCACCGACGCGCTGGCTGCCGACCCCGGCGAGCGCTACGACGTGATCCTGACCAACCCGCCGTTCGGCAAGAAGAGCAGCTACCGCGTGGTCGGCGAAGACGGCGAGATGGACACCGAGCGCGAGGACTACGAGCGCGAGGACTTCAAGTTCACCACCGGCAACAAGCAGCTGAACTTCATGCAGCACATCATGACGGTGATGGCCGCCAACGGCCGCGCCGGCGTGGTGCTGCCCGACAACGTGCTGTTCGAGGCCGGCAGTGCCGGTGAAGGCATCCGGCGGCGGCTGCTGCAGCAGTTCGACTTCCACACCCTGCTGCGCCTGCCCACGGGCATCTTCTACAAGCCGGGCGTGAAGGCCAACGAGCTGTTCTTCGACAAGCGCGCGCCGCGCGCCGACGGCAGGCCGAACACCCGGGCGCTGTGGATCTACGACTTGCGCACCAACCAGCACTTCACGCTGAAGAAGAACCCGCTCGCAGCGGCCGACCTGCAGGACTTCGTGGCCTGCTGGCAGGTGGGACAGGTGAGCCAGCGCCGCGAGACCGAGCGCTTCCGGAAGTTCGACGTCGACGAACTGCTGAAGCGCGACAAGCTCAACCTCGACATCTTGTGGCTCGAGGACGACAGCCTCGACGACGTGGACAGCCTGCCGGCGCCGGACGTGATTGCGGCCGAGATCGTCGAGAACCTGCAGGCCGCGCTGGACGCGTTCCAGACGGTGGCCGACGAACTGGCGGCTGCGCCACGTCCTTCATGAGCCGGCGCAACGCGGCGGGCAGCGGCGCGCCTCGCGCGCCTCGCGCATCTCGCCGGCCACGCTTTGCCGCTGCGCCGCGCGGCCTACGGCGCGGTGACGAAGCGCCAGCGGTAGGGCTCGGCCATGCGGTTGCCGGCGAGGTCGCTGGCGCGCACCGCGGCGTCATAGCCGGCAGCGGCGCGCAGCGCGCCGGTGGGCGTCATGCTCACCGTGTTCGTGGCGTAGTCGATGGCCACTTCGAGCAGCACGCCGTCGATCGAGCCGTAGACGAAGGGGTAGATCGCTTCGTCGAAGCTGACCGACAGCGCGCCGTTGCGCGGCACGTTCGATGCACCGTTCGCCGGTGACACGCTGAGCACCTGCGGCGGCGTGACGTCGTCTTCGGCCGCGGTGGCGAAGGCCCAGGCCTCGGGCTGCAGCGCGTTGCCTGCCAGGTCGGTGGCAGCGGCGCTCAGGCTGGCGGCGCAGCCGGCGCCCGGTGCCAGCGCGGCGTCGGGCCTGAACGCGGCCGCCTGCCCCACGTAGTCCATGCGCCCGGCGACGACGGCGCCGTTGCAGCGCAGCGGGAACGCGCGGCCGACCGAAGCGGCATCCATCGGCTCGCTGAAGGCCATGGCCACGGCGCTGCGCGTCGGCACGCGGGTGGCGCCCGCGGCCGGCGCGTACGACGTGACCCGTGGCGCCACGGTATCGGCGGCCGCCGCGGTGCCGAAGCGCCAGGTGTAGGCGCTGGCCAGCGCCTTGCCTGCCAGGTCCTTGGCCGCGGTCGAGACCTCGGCGCGGTAGCTGCCGCCCGCGGCCAGCGCGCTCTGCGGCGTGAGCGTGGCGATGTGGTTCGCCGCGTCGTAGTCCACACGCTGTGCGACCGCGGCGCCGCTGGCCTCGTCGACCAGGCTCAGCGCCGACGCCACCGAGCCCGGATTCATCGGCTCGCTGAAGCTCACCGTCAGCCGCGCATTGGTGCCGACCCCGGCCGCGCCGTTGGACGGCGTCACGTAGGTCACGGTGGGCAGGTCGCGGTCGAGGGCGCTCGCATCCGGGCCCGCGCCGCCCCCCTGCCCGCTGTCACCACCGCCGCCGCCGCAGCCGGCGGCGAGCAGCGTCGCCCACAGCAGTGCACCCCAGGCTCGAAGCATGCCGCTCACTCCTTTGTTTGGATGCGCCGCTGCGTTGGCCGCCGGCGGTTGCGGCGGCTGCACCGCGGCGCTCGTTGTGGATGCAGGCATCATCCCCCGCGGCACCGCCGCCGGCCCGCGCGCTGCCGCGCGCCATCGCGCCGCAGAGCCAATAGCTCACACAAATCCCGTTTTTGCGGGTCGCCTGCGTGCCGCGTGCGGCACCGGGAACGGTCTCAACCCTGCGCGAACTGCACGATCTGCCCCGCCGGCCGCGCGCCGGCGACACGCGCCACCTCGCGGCCGTGGTCCAGCTTGACCAGCGTGGGGATGCTGCGGATGCCGAAGCGCGACGCGGTGAGCGGGTTGTCGTCGCTGTTCACCTTGACCAGCAGCGCGCGGCCCTTCAAGGTGCGCGCCGCCTGCTCGAACTGCGGCGCCATCTGCTGGCACGGGCCGCACCACGGCGCCCAGAAGTCCACCACCACCGGCAGGCCGCTGGCCGCGGCGACGCGATCGAAGTCGGCGTCGCCCAATTCCACAGGGCGCCCGTCCAGCAGCGGCCGGCCGCAGCGGCCGCACACCGGGTCGTCGCCGAGCCTGCCACTCGGGACGCGGTTGGTGGCATGGCAGTGCGGGCAGGCGATGTGGGTGCTCGTGGCGGGGTTCATGGCCTGCACATGGGTGCGCCGCGGTCGATCACAAGCGCCGCGCCATCGCCTTCGCCAAGGACTGGGCCTGCGCCCGGGCCGGCGCCGCCGGCGAACGTGCACAGGCGCAGCCGTTCTGGATCGGCTTGTTCGCCGTCTTCGGCGTGAGCGCGAAGCGGCTCGCCAGCTTCGAGCACGCGGTGAAGCAGCACGGCGGCGCGCAGGGCGGCGTCGACAGCGGCATCTTCCAGCCGGCGCAGGCCTTTCGCGCGTGGGTCGAGGAGCGCAGCGCCGCCGACGGCAGCGACCTGGGGCCGCAGCTGGCTGCGCTGTTCCGGGTGCTGAACACGCCGCAAGACGAGCGCTCGAGCGCACTGGACGCGCAGCTCGCCGCCTTCCCCTGCGTCGACGCTGCCCTCTTCGCCCAGGCTCTGCCGCCGGCGGCCTTCGACGCCGCGATGCGCGAGCAGCTGCTGCAAGCCTGCGCGATCGACTGGAGCGCGATCAGCCCGGGGATCTTCGGCGCACTGTTGCAGAACATCATGGACGCCAAGGCGCGGCGCAACCTGGGCGCGCACTGCACCAGCGAGCACAACATCCTCGAGCTGATCGGCCCGCTGTTCCTGGACGCGCTGTGGGCCGAGTTCCACCAGGTCCAGGCCCACCGCCACCGGCTGTTCGAGTTCCACCAGAAGCTGCGCGCGCTGAAGCTGCTGGACCCGGCCTGCGGCTGTGGCAACTTCCTGGTCGTCGCTTACCGCGAACTGCGGGCGCTGGAGCTGGAAGTGCTGCGCGCCGCCTGCGCCGGCGGGCAGCCCATGCTCGAGGTGCACCAGCCGCTCGCGCTGGACCTGGGCCAGCTGTACGGCATCGAGATCGAGGCGTTCCCGGCACAGATCGCGCAGGTGGCGCTGCGGCTGATCGACCAGCAGATGAACCGGCGCGCGAGCGCGGAGTTCGGCCCGTGCTTCGCGCGTCTGGCGCCGCAGGCCACGCCGCACATCGTGCACGGCAATGCCTTGCGGCTCGACTGGGCCGAAGTGTTGCCGCCGCAGCGCTGTGCCTACGTGCTGGGCAATCCGCCGTTCGTCGGCAAGCACTGCCAGTCGCCCGCCCAGAAGGCGGAGCTGCTGCAGGTGTTCGAGCACATGAAGGCGGCCTCGGATCTCGACTACGCATCGGCGTGGTACCTGAAAGCGGCGCGCTGCCTGCAGGGCACCACGGTGCGCTGTGCGCTGGTGGCGGCGGAACCGATCACTCAGTTCGAGCAGGTGCCGCTGCTGTGGCCGTTGCTGTTGCGCCGCTGCGGCATCAAGCTGCACTTCGCGCACCGCACGTTCCCGTGGAGCAACGAGGCCCGCGGGGTCATCGAGAAGCGGCAGCGCCCGTGGGCCGCCGCACCGGTGATGACGTGCGGCAGCAAGCCCAGTGACGGCGGCCACCTGATCCTCGACCGCGCCGAGCGCGACGCGCTGTTGGCGCAGTCGCCGCTCGCAGCGGCCTGTGTGCGCCGGTACGTGGGATCGCAGGAACTGCCGAACGGCGGTGATCGCTGGTGCCTTTGGCTGGAGGGCGTCGCCCCGGATGCGTTGCGCAGCTTGCGCGCGATGCCCGAAGTGATGAAGCGGCTCGACGCGGTGCGTGCCTTCCGTGCCGCGAGCAGCGCGCAGCCGACACGCCGCGCGGCGGCCACGCCGGGCCGCTTCTTCTTCGCAGCACAACCCGGCACCGAGTACATCGCGATCCCGGAGGTGTCCTCCGAGCGGCGGCGCTATGTGCCGGTCGGCCTGCTGCCGCCGCCAACGATCGACAGCAACAAGCTCTACCTGCTGGCGACGGGCAGCCGCTGTCTGCTGGGCCTGCTGCAGTCGGCCATGCACATGGCTTGGGTGCGAACCGTCGCGGGGCGGCTGCAAAGCCGGATCCAGTATTCGGCCACGATGGTCTACAACACCTTCCCCTGGCCCGAGGCGCCGGGCGACGCGCAGCGCAAGGCCGTCGCAGCCGCCGCCCAAGCCGTGCTCGACGCGAGCGCGCAGTTCCCCGGCGCGACGCTGGCCGACCTGTACGACCCGCTGACCATGCCCGCCCTTGCTGCTGAAGGCGCACCACGAGCTCGACGCCGCGGTCGATGCCGCCTATGGCAAGAAGGCCGGCGCGCTCGAGTCCGACGCCGCGCGCGTGGCCTTCTTGTTCGAGCGTTACCAGGCGCTGGCGTCTGTGCTGCCGGCTCGGCGGGCCAGGTGCGCGCCTGGCACGTCGCGCGGCGCCGGATAATCGCGCGCATGCAAGTTTGTGCGCAGCAGCAAGGCACGATGGGCGCGCTGTGCCGCCGCCATCGCGTGCGCACGCGGCGCGACGGGGCCTAAGCCTTTGCAGCGCCTGGCCGCGTGGCACCGCCTGGCGGTGGTGCTGATCCTGGGTTTCGCCTCGGGCCTGCCGCTGGCGCTGACCGGCCAGGCGATGCAGGCCTGGCTCAGCATGGAAGGGCTGGACATCGCGACCATCGGTTTCTTGAGCCTGGTCGGGCTGCCCTATACCTTCAAGTTCCTGTGGGCGCCGCTGATGGACCGCTTCGACCTGCCCTGGCTGGGCCGGCGCCGCGGCTGGCTGGTGCTGACGCAATGCCTGCTCGGGCTGGCGCTGCTGCTGCTGGCCGGCACCTCGCCCAGCGGCGCGACCCGCGCCTTCGCGCTGCTGGCGGTGGCGGTGGCCTTCATGTCGGCGTCGCAGGACGTGGTGATCGACGCCTACCGCACCGACCTGCTGCCCGCGCGCGAACGCGGCCTGGGCTCGTCGCTGAACGTGATGGGCTACCGGCTGGCGATGATCCTGTCGGGCGGCATCGCGCTGATCTGGACCGACCCGGCGCAAGGCGGCGGCTGGAACTGGCCGCAGGTCTACCGCTTCATGGCCGCGCTGATGTTCGGCGCCGCGCTGTTGTCGGCGCTGGCGCTGCCGAAGGTGGCGATGCCGCAGCAAAGGCCGACGGCGGCGCGCCACGACGTGCTCGGCTTCGTCGCGGTGCTGGCGGCGGTGGCGCTGGGTTACGTGCTCAGCGACCGTTTCGCGCCGCCGCTGGCGCATGCGCTGCTCGGCCCGTTGCTGGCCGGCTCGGCGCTGGATGCGACGCTGAAACTGCGCTGGGAAAACCTGCTGGCGCTGCTGCTGGGCATCGCCTTGACCTTGCCGCTGGCCGCCTGGGCGGCGCGGCGCGCGCGCTTCGAGACGCTGCTCGGCGGCTTGCGCAGCTACTTCGCCCAGCCCGGGGCGGCGGCCTTCCTGGCCTTCATCGTGCTGTACAAGCTGGGCGACGCCTTCGCCGGCTCGCTGATGACGCCTTTCCTGCTGAAGAGCATGGCCTACAGCCCGGCCGAGGTGGGTGTGGTCAACAAGGTCATCGGCCTGTGGCTGACCATCGGCGGCGCGCTGCTGGGCGGGCTGCTGATGCTGCGGCTGGGGCTGTGGCGCTCGCTGATGTTCTTCGGCATGCTGCAGATGGCCAGCAACCTGGGCTTCTGGTGGCTGGCGGTGGCGGGCAAGGGCTTGCTGCCCGGGCTGGTGCTGCCGGCCTTCGACTGGGGCTTCGTGCAGCTGGCCCACCCGACGCCGGTGGACGGCGGGCTGCTGATGGTGATCGCCTTCGAGAACCTGTCCGGCGGCATGGGCACCGCGGCCTTCGTCGCCTTCCTGATGAGCCTGTGCAACCAGCGCTTCACCGCCACGCAGTACGCGCTGCTCAGCGCCTTCGCCTCGGTGGGCCGGGTGTGGGTGGGGCCGTTGGCCGGGGTGCTGGCCGAATCCATCGGCTGGCCCAGCTTCTTCATCGTCAGCACCGTGGCCGCGCTGCCGGCGCTGTGGATGCTGTGGTGGATGCGCGGCAGCGTGCGCTCACTCGAAGTCGACGCATCGATGGCCGGGGCGGCCGATGACTGAAGGCCGCCAACCGCAGCCCTCGGCGCGTCGGCGCGGCTGAGCCACCGACAGCGCCGCGGAACCGACCGGGCCCGAGCCGCATCGCAGCACCGCATGGATCCATCTGCATTCGCCACCGACACCGCAGTGCCGCCCGCGCTGCACGCGCCCGGCTGCGGCTGCGCCTTGCACCGCCGCCGCCGCCTGTCGCTGGGGCTGTTGGCCGGCAGCAGCCTGGGGGCGCTCGGTGCGTGCGCCGCACCCGGCAGCGCCACCGCGCGCGCGCCTGCCGAGGGCATCGACGTCGGCAAGCGCTCGAGCTTCGTCAAGCTGGTGCCGGCCGAGCAGGTCGAGCAGGCGGCGGCGCAGCAGTTCGTGCAGATGCAAAACCAGGCGCGGCAAAAACGCGCGCTGGCGCCCGACGACCATCCGCAGCTGCTGCGGCTGCGCTACATCGCGCAGCGCATGATCCCGTTCGCCCCGGCGTGGAACCCGCGCGCCCAACAATGGCGCTGGGAGGTGATCCTGATCGGCAGCCCCGAGATCAACGCCTTTTGCATGCCCGGCGGCAAGATCGCCTTCTTCTGGGGCATCCTGTCCAAGCTGCAGCTCAGCGACGACGAAGTGGCGATGATCATGGGCCACGAGATGGCGCACGCGCTGCGCGAGCACGCGCGCGAGCGCATGGGCAAGAGCTTTGCCACGCGCGGCGCGCTCGAGCTGGGCTCGGCGCTGCTCGGCCTGGGCAGCACCGGCCAGCTGCTCGCCGGCATGGGCGAGCAGCTGCTGACGCTGGTGTTCAGCCGCGACGACGAGTCCGAGGCCGACCTGGTGGGCATGGACTTGGCCGCCCGCGCCGGCTACGACCCGGCTGCCGGCATCACGCTGTGGCAGAAGATGGGCCAGGCGAGCAAGGGCGGGCCGCCGGAGTTCCTGTCCACGCACCCGAAGGGGCCGACGCGCATCAAGGACATCGAGCAGGCGCTGCCCCGGGTCGAGCCGCTGTATGCGCGCGCGCCCAAGCCGACGCAGCGCTTCGGCCCGCCGCCGCCGGGCGAGGGCGCGCGTTGAGGGCGGCCGGTGCCGGGCGGGGGCCGCGCCGCACGCTGCTGTGCCATCACCAGCGCCCGGGCAGCGGCTGCGCCAGCACCAGCTGCGCCGCTTCGGCGCGCACGTAGCCGCCCTTGGCCAGGTCGGCCATCAGGCGGCTGACCATCTCGCGCGAACATCCCAGCCGGTGCGCCATCTGCTGGTGGGTCGGGCGCTGCGCGACCACGCGCGTGCCGTCGGGCCGCGCCTGGGCCAGCGAGTTCAGCAATTCCACCAGCCGCCCGTACACGTCGTTCAGCGCCAGCGTCTTCGCGCTCAGCGTGGCGGCGCGCGCGCGGCGGATCAGCTTGCCGATCAGCTCGAAGGCGAATTCGGGGTGCTCGGCGATGTGCCGCTGCAGCGTGGTGCGGGTGATCACCGCGCAGCGGCTGGCTTCCATCGTCACCACATTGGCCGAGCGCGGTCCGCCGTCCAGGCTCATTTCGCCCAGGTACTCGCCGGGGCCGTATTCGCCGTAGGTGATCTCGCGGCCCTTGTCGCCGCTGGCAAAGCAGCGCAGCCGCCCGGACAGGATCAGGTACAGCGTGTCGCCGTGGTCGCCTTCTTCGATCAGCAGCGTGTTGCTGCGGTAGCGCCGGATCTCGCCGCGCTGCGCCAGCGCGCGCAGCGGCTCGCTCAGCATCGCATACGGGTCGGGCGCGGCGTCGTCCATGGCGAGCGCATGGTAGCGGCGCGCGGGGCGCTCGCATGCGATGGCGTGTTCCACGGTGGAGGACAGGGGGCGGCTCACGGCGCAAAGCGGCCTTTGGCCGCTTTGCGCCTTGGGCGCTATGCACCGCTCCCCCGCGCCCCCTCCGAGAGGGGGCTCCAGTTCGTTCGACCGGTTGGCCTGGCGGCCAACAGAAGGGCGTAGCTGGCCTTCGCCGGCCCCAAGGCCGGCTCGACGGCCATGCTGGAGCCCCCTCTCGGAGGGGGCGCGGGGGAGCCGCATCAATGCGCCTTGGCGCAAAGCGGCCGAAGGCCGCTTTGCGCCGACAGGCGCCGCTTGCCTGGTCCGGTGGGGCGCGAGCCCGCCTCAGTTCGGCGTCAGCATCAGCAGCACCGGCGAGCCGGTGGGGCGCAGCGTGCCGGCATCGAACAGGCCGGTCAGCAGCGCCAGCAATACGCCCACGCCCATGCCGTAACCCGGGCAGGCGTGGCGGCCGTGGATCGGGCTGGCCGGGTCGCGGCTGCCGCCGAAGGCCAGCTCGTCGTAGTGCTCGCGCGGCCCGGGCAGATCGGCCAGCGCCGAGCGCACGCCCAGCACCACGCGGCGCGCCGGGTCGTGCACCGGCGCACCGCTTTGCACCGGGCAGCGCCACAACATCTCGGGCACGGGATGCTCCTGCATCGTGTCGAGCAGCCGGCGGCGCAGCGCGCCGCGCGAGCGCTCGTAGGCGGCGTCGGCGCCGGTGCAGGCCGGCGCCTCGGCCGGCGCCTCGACCAGCGCCTGCTGGTGCTGCCACAGCGTGCCGCCTTCGATCCAGCTGCGCATGGTGCGCAGGAAGTTGCCGTGCACGGTCGGCGGAAAACCCAGCAGCATGCCGGCGATGCTGTCGGCCACCACATCGTCGGCCACCCCGGCGGCACGCAGCTTCGGCACGATCTGCTGCGTCAGGCTGCCCTGCGCGCCGGCCGCGATCATCTTCGCCACCGCCTCTCGCACGCGCGGGCCTTCACGCTGCGCGCGCCGCACGACGGACTCGCTGGGGTGCGGCGCGAAGATGGTGCGCGACGAACTCATGATGCTGCCCGGGCAGCGCGGCAGATCGCTCGGCGGGCTCGCATGCTCGGTCCAGCCGCCGGCGCGCATCCAGCGCGGCGCGGCACCGCTGTCGGGCAGGCCGAACCACAGGCTGCACAGTTGCGCCAGCAGCTGTTCACTCAAGCTGACCAGGTCGATGGCCGCGCGCGGCGGCGCCGACGGCAGGTAACCCGGGCGCGGCTGCACCAGCCGCGCCATGCCGGAGACGATCCTGCGCACGATGGGCAGCGCGGTGTCGAAGGCGGCGTGCTCGCCGACGGCGTCGATCAGCGGGTTCATCAGCGGCGCCACCGCCTGGTAGGCGGGCGTGTACGCGTCCTGTCCCAGGTAGTTCAGCCCGATCGTCGCCGCCATGCGCGCGCCGTAGCCGCTGACCGACAGCGTGCGCCCGTCGTCGCGCAGCGCGCGGGTCACGCCGTCGAAGCCGCCGACCAGCGTGCCGTAGCCCTGCGCGTGCAGCGTCTGGCCGGGCTCGCGCCGGATCGCCGCCCACAGCGCCGGTGCGCGGTATTCGGTGTCCTCGATCCAGCGGCGGCATTGTTCGAAGGGCGTGGGCTCGGCCGGCGCGGGTGCGGGCGCGGGCAGCGGCGGCGCCGATGCGGCCACCGCGTCCAGCGCGCGCAGCGCCGCACGGCTGGGCACGAACAGGTACAGGCCCCACTGCAGTTCGACCAGCGGCTTGTCGCCCAGCGTCACGCGCCGCAGCGCGCCGCTGTCGTCGAAGCAGCGGAACACCCGCGGCAGGTCTTCGGGCGCCGGCACGCCGAGCAAGGGGTCGGCCAGCGCCGACGACAGGCCGCTGCTGTTGCCGCCGGACATCCAGCCCTGGATGGTTTCGAACTGCTCGGCGATGCTGGCGCAGTAGGCCATGAACAGCACGCCGCGCGGCGTCTGCAGTTCGCCTTCGTCGGCCGCCGGCCCCCACGACATGCCGCGGCGCAGGATGCGCGGCGTGTAGGCGCGGCCGTCGCGCGGGTTGCCGCGCCGCACGTGCGATTGCAGCGGGCAGCGCCGGCCTGCGGGGTCGGCGCCGTAGTCGAAGCCGTTGTCGCCGGCGCTGCCGCCGGCCACCAGCGGCGTGCCGTCGACGCGGCGGCCCATCATCTTCTCCTTCACCGCCTGCGCGTCGGCCACGCCGTGCAGCGCTTCGTCCAGATGGTCCAGCCGCTGCTGCAGCTTGCGCACCACCAGGAAGCTGCCATGGTCGAGCAGCTCGTCGGCCTGCGCCGGCAGCGGCGCATCGCCGCGCTGGTTGCGAAAGCCCAGCAGCAGTTCGCCCGGCGGCACCTCGTCGGTGGCGCTGGGTGCAGCGTGCGGTATCGGCTGGCTCAGGCCGTCGGCGAAGCCGAAGTGCTCGCGCGCCGGGCTGCCGTCGGCCGCCTGGCGGCTGCGCGTGGCTTGCAGCGCCAGCAGCTTGAGCCCGCTGCCCGGCGCGGCGAGGGCCTCGGCGCGCGCCAGCAACTGCGGATGCAGCGCGGACGAGGGGTTGGCCGCGTCGTGCAGCCGCAGCAGCAGCACCACGTGCACCACGCCAAGGTCGATGCGCGGGCGCGAGCCGGGCGCGGCGCCGTGGCGCAACGGGCGCAGCCAGTGGTTCGGGTGGTTGGCGCGCACGTCGCCCAGCAGCCCGCAGCGCGCTTCCATGCCTTCGGCGAACTCCGGCGGCAACGGGTCGAGGCGGTGCGCCGGCAGGCCCAGCGCCTGCAGCCCCGGCCAGGTGATCGCCACCAGATGGCGGATCGCGCCGGCGTGCGCGGGCGCGCCGCACAGCGGTTCGAGTGAGGCGATCAGCGCGCGTGCCTGCGCCGCGTCGCGCACGCCGTACATCGCCAGCGCGCCGTGGCTGGTGCGGTCGGCGCGGTTCAGCATCGAGTCCTGCAGCAGCGAAGGGTCGAAGCGCAGCCGTTCGGGGGCGGTGGGCCGGGGCGCCGTGTCCGTCGCCAGCCAGGCCAGCTCGTCGGCCAGCGACGCCGCGATGTCCTTCAGCAGCGGCTGCAGCGCAGCCGACGGCGGCGCGGCCTGCAGCTCGCCCCACAGCGCGCGGAACTCACCCAGCGCCAGTTGCGCGAAGCGGCGCAGCACCAGCCCATCGCCGCCTTCTTCGGCACCGCCGCCATCGCTGCCGCTATCGCCGCCGCCGCCGTCACTGCCGCCGGCAAACAGCGGCAGCAGCCGGTACAGGCCCTTCAGCGTGCGCAGCGGCAGGGCGATGCGGTTGAGCGTGTCGGCCAGCACGGTTTGGCGGCCGTCGCGCAACCGCTGGGCCAGCGCGTCGATGTGCGTGGCCGCGGCGGCGATGTCGGCCGCGGCCGCCGGCGTCGTGCGCCGCTGCGCGCGCTCGAGCAATGCGCCGTAGTGCGCATCGCCGGGCGTGGCGGCGCTGTCGTTGTAGTAGATGCCGGCGCTCAACTCGTTGGCGCGCACCCAGCGGCAGTAGTCGTCGAAGCTGGCGCGCGACGCGCCCGGGTAGCCTTCGCAGTGGCAGAACAGCGCGTCCAGGAACGGCCCGATGTCGCGGTAGATCACGCGCATGTACGGCTCCCAGCCGCCGTCGAAGCTGACGTTCAGCGACAGGTGGAAGGGGCCGGGTTCCTTCAGCTCGTCGAGCCGGCGCAGCGGCGGCCAGATCGCGTAGCGGAAGTTCTGGATCACGCCGAAGCGGCCGATGGTGTCGGGGAAGGCCGGCGCCACCAGCTCCGATTCGCGCAGGTTGCGGCGCGATGCATGCAGCGCGTCGAGCAGCCGCTGCAGCCGCTCGACGTAGGTGATCGTTTCCTGCGCGTCGGCGAAGCCGGGCTTGACCGGCGCAAGCACCGCCAGGTTGGTGCTGCTGCCCAGCTGGATGCTGCAAACGGCTGCGCGCATCTCGATTCCCCCCTCAGGCCGGCCGGCCTGCCCGCGGCGATGCTAGTGGGCTTCGCGTGTGCCGTCGTCCCCAAGTCTGACGAAGCGCGGGGCGGGGGCGGTCGGGCGGGGCATACCGCGCGCCACGGGCCGCGCCGCGCTTGGGCGCGCGCTGGGCGCAGCCCGGCCCGGCGCGGCGCTCAGACGGCCGCCAAGGCCTGATCGAGGTCGGCGGTCAGGTCGGCGATGTGCTCGATGCCCACCGACAGCCGCACCGTGTCCTCGCCGACGCCGGCCTTGGCGAGTTCGGCCGGCGACAGCTGGCGGTGCGTGGTCGAGGCCGGGTGCGTGGCCAGCGAGCGCGTGTCGCCGATGTTCACCAGCCGCAGGAACAGCTGCAGCGCATCCAGGAAGCGCGCGCCGGCTTCGCGGCCGGCGCCGGGCGCGCTCTTCAAGCCGAAGGTCATCAGCCCGGAAGCCTTGCCCGACAGGTACTTGCCGACCAGCGCATGGTCCGGGTGCCCGCTCAAGCCGGCGTAGTTGACCCACGCCACCTTCGGGTGCTGCTGCAGGTGTTGGGCGATGGCCAGCGTGTTGTCGCAAATGCGGTCGACGCGCAGCCCCAGCGTCTCGATGCCTTGCAGGATCTGGAAGGCATTGAACGGCGACAGCGCGGCGCCGGTATTGCGCAGCGGCACGACGCGCGCGCGGCCGATGTACGCGGCCGCGCCCAGTGCTTCGGTGTAGACCACGCCGTGGTAGCTGGGGTCGGGCTCGTTCAGCCGCTTGAAGCGCTGCTTGTGCTGCGCCCACGGGAACTTGCCGCTGTCGACGATGGCGCCACCCAGGCTGTTGCCGTGGCCGCCCAGGTACTTGGTCAGCGCGTGCACCACGATGTCGGCGCCGTGCTCGAAGGGCCGGCACAGGTAGGGCGTGGCCACCGTGTTGTCGACGATCAGCGGCACGCCCTTGCGGTGCGCGATCTCAGCGATGCGGGCGAGGTCGGTGACGTTGCCCTGCGGGTTGCCCAGCGATTCGACGAACACGGCCTTGGTGCGCTCGTCGATCAGCGGCTCGAACTCCTCGGGCTTGCGGTAGTCGGCAAAGCGCGCGTTGATGCCGTACTGCGGCAGCGTGTGTGCGAACAGGTTGTAGGTGCCGCCGTACAGCGCGCTGCTGGCCACGATGTTGTCGCCGGCTTCGCTGATGGTGAGGATCGAATAGGTCACCGCCGCCTGCCCCGAAGCCACCGCCAATGCGGCGATGCCGCCTTCGAGCGCCGCGACGCGCTTTTCGAGCACGTCGTTGGTCGGGTTCATGATGCGCGTGTAG
>CAYZGL010000106.1:0-14574 GCA_964477985.1 uncultured Rubrivivax sp.
CTGCCGATCGCGCGCGACCTGATGGGCGAAGGCATCCGCGTCAACACCATCCTGCCGGGGCTGTTCGAAACCCCGCTGCTGACCGGCATGCCCGACAACGTGCAACAGGCGCTGGCCGCGTCGGTGCCCTTCCCCAAGCGGCTGGGCCGGCCCGACGAATACGCCGCACTGGCCGAGTTCATGATCACCACCGGCTACATGAACGGCGAAGCGGTGCGCATCGACGGCGCCATCCGCATGGCGGCGAAATGACCCCGCCGGCAAGGACTGCGTGATGAACCCACCCACCCCAAGCCGCGAGCGGCCGGACGCGCCGAAGCTGGTCTACCCCTTCGATCAGGTGCCCGAGCCGGGCACCAGCTTCGAGGTCGCCCCCGGCGTGGTGTGGATGCGCATGCCGCTGCCGATGGTGCTGGACCACATCAACATCTGGGGCATCCGCGACGACGACCACGACGGCTGGGCCCTCGTCGACACCGGCATGCGCACCGACGAAACCCTGGCCGCTTGGCACCAGATCTTCGCCACCGCCGGCGGCGGCAAGCACCTGAGCCGCGTGTTCGTCACGCACATGCACCCCGACCACGTCGGCATGGCCGGCTGGCTGACGCGCAAGTTCGACATCCGGCTGTGGATGACGCGGCTGGACTACCTGCACTGCCGCGTGCTGCTGGCCGACACCGGGCGCGAGGCGCCGGCCGATGCGCTGCACTTCTACCGCCGCGCCGGCTGGAGCGATGCCGCACTCGAGACCTACCGCGCACGCTTCGGCAACTTCGGCAAGCGCATCCATGCCATGCCCGACAGCTACCGGCGCATCGTCGACGGCGAGCAGCTGCGCATCGGCGCGCACGACTGGCGCGTGGTCGTCGGCACCGGTCATTCGCCCGAACACGCCTGCCTGCATTGCCCCGAACTGAAACTGCTGATCAGCGGCGACCAGGTGCTGCCGCGCATCTCGTCCAACGTGTCGGTGCACCCCACCGAGCCCGACGCCAACCCGATGGCCGACTGGCTGGCCTCGCTGGACAAGCTCAAGGCGCAGATCCCCGATGACGTGCTGGTGCTGCCGGCGCACAACGAGCCCTTCCGCGGCCTGCATGCGCGGCTGGACAAGCTGGCCGCGGGGCAGCAGCGCACGCTGGCACGGCTGCTGGATTCACTGGCCGAGCCGCGCCGCACCGTCGACGTGTTCACCGCGCTGTTCGGCCGCGCCATCGGCGACAGCGACAACTTCACGCTGAACCTGGCCACCGGCGAGAGCCAGGCCTGCCTGAACTACCTGCTGCAGCGCGGCGAGGTCTCGTGCGACATCGACGCCGACGGCGTCGCCTGGTACCGGCGCACGGCCGTGTCGTGACGCCGCCGCCGGCGGGCGCGAGCGCTGGCCCGCTGCCTATGATCGCCCGATGAGCACGATCGCTGCGCTCGAACTCGGCCCGGTCGCGGTGTACTTCGGCGCCAAGAACGGCAAGTACCCCGACGGCAACCTGGTGGTGGTGCGCGGCAGCGGCGCCATGGCGGTGTTCGACACGCCGCAGGTGGCGGCGCGCCTGCCCAAGCTGCTGGCCGATGCCGATCTGGCGGTCCTCGGCCATGTGCACGAGGACCACATGGCCGGGCTGCACCTGATGCCTGGCAAGCCGGTCTACGTGCACCACGCCGACCTGCTCGCCGCACGCAGTTTCGAAGGGCTCGCGCGCCACTACGGTTATCCGCAGCCGGTGCTGCATGCGCTGCGCGCGCGCATCGAGGCCGAATTCCACTACCAGGCACGGCCCGACGCCATCGGCTACGCCGACGGTGCGCTGTGGGAGCTGGGTGGCGTGCGCGTGCGCGCGGTGCACCTGCCGGGCCACACCGCCGGCCACTGCGTGCTGCTGGTCGAGCCGGCCGGCATCGCCTTCATCGGCGACATCGACCTGTCGGGCTTCGGCCCGTACTACGGCGACGCCACCTCCAGCCTGGCCGACTTCCGCCGCAGCCTGCGGCGCCTGCCCGAACTGCCGGCGTCGGCCTGGATCACCTCGCACCACAAGGGAGTGATCCGCGACCGCGCCACCTTCCTCGAACTGCTGGGCGCCTTCGCCGCGCGCATCGACCAGAACGAGGCCCGGCTGCTGCAGATGCTGCACGCCGGGCCGCGCACGCTGGCCGACCTGGTGCGCGAGCGGCTGCTGTACCCGCCGCACGCCGGCGAGTCGTGGATCGACTGCGCCGAGGCGCGCTCGATCCAGCAGCACCTGGACGAACTGGTCGCCGCCGGGCGGGTGCGATGCGACGGCGGTGAGCCGGCACGCTTTCGCCTGAGCGCGCCGCGTTGAGCCGCGGCCGCGGCGCGGCGGGTCAGGCGGGTCAGGCGGGTCAGGGCGCGGGCTTCGGCTCCGCCGCGTGGGCCGCGCCGCCTGCAGGCGGCCGCAGCGCCGGCGCCTCGAACCAGTTGGCCTGGGCGACGACCTTCGGCGATTCAGGGTCGCCCTCGTAGGACGGCGTCATGATCTGCACCCCGTGTTCGTTGAACACATCGAGCACCTGGCGGTGCAGTTCGGTGCGCAGATGGTTCATCGCCTGGGCGTCGCCGCAATACACGTTCAGTTCGTAGATCACGGCGAAATCGCCGAGCCGGCGCTGATGCACGAAGGGCGGCGGCTCGCGCAGCGCCGCACGGCGCAGCGCCTGGCTGCTGCGCGCCGCGCGGTAGTCGACCATCGCCTGCGTGATGCGCGGCACGTGGCAGCGCGCCAACGTGTCGCGGCTGACTGCCTCGAGTCGTGCATCGGCATTGGCGATCGCCAGCAGACGGCGGTCGCCGGCCATGATCAGCGTGATGCCGTCGCCGTCGAGCGCGCGTACGGCTTCGGGCGCGATGCCCGGGTCGGCCGCCGCCGCCTCGATGCGCTCGCGGATGCGTTGCGCGCGTTCGTGCGCCGGCAACGACGAGGCGCCGCGCACCGTGAACAGCAACCGGCCGTCGATCGTCACCGGTGCGGTGGGCACCTCGGCCGCGTCATCGTCGAAGGCAGGCGAGGCCGCATGCGGCTGCGCCGCGGCCGGCGCGGCCGGCGCGGCCAGCGCCGCGGCGTACGGCACGCCGGCCGCCAGCCGCACGAGCAGCCCCGCGCATCGATCGCGGCGCGGGCGCACGCCGCGCGGCGGCCCGTGTGTCGACAGCGGCGTGGGGCTCGCGGGCCCCGCACCCGGCGGCCACACCACCGCGGCGGCCTGTGTCATCGGCGGTCGGCTGCCTTGCCGCGCGGCTTGAAGATCGCGTAGTTGCCGTTGGCCTGCGCCACCAGCACCTCGCCGGCGAACAGCCGCGATTCCAGGTTGGCGACGCTGCGGCCGCGGTTGACCAGGCTCGTCAGGCAGCGCAGCGTGCCTGCGCTCACCGGCTTGAAGTAGTTGATCTTGATCTCGATGGTGGCGCAGATCTCGCCTTCGGCCAGCGTCGGGTACAGCGCCGCGCCCATGCCGGTGTCGGCCAGCGCATACAGCACCGCGCCGTGCACCACGCGGTGCGGGTTCAGGTGTTCGCTGGCCACCACCAGCGACAGGCGGCTGTGCCCGGCGCCTTGCTCGTCGGTGCGCAGCGCGATCAAGTCGGCGAAGGGGTGGTGGTGCATGGCTCGGCTCGCCGGACAACGGCACGCCGCTGCGCGATCTTAGCGAAGCCGCCGCGCGAACCGGCGCGGCGCGCGCGTGCTCCAATACGCCCCCTTCCACTGCCAAAGGCAAACATGAAAGCACGCATCGCTCTGGCCATCGCCGCCGCCGCACTGGCGCCGGCCGCCTTCGCCCAACAGGCCCAACAAGCCCAGCCGCCGATGGCCGCAGTGCTCGCCGCCAGCGCTCCCGGCGTCGGCGGTGTGGCCGGCACCGTACGGCTGATGGCCACCGTCGTGGCGCTGGATGCGGCCACGCGCACGGTCACGCTCAAGGGGGCCAAGGGGCGTGTGGTCGACGTGGTGGTGCCGCCCGAAGCCAAGAACTTCGACCAGATCCGCGTCGGCGACCTGGTCACCGTGGACTACATGCGCGCGCTGACGCTGGAACTGCGCCCGCCGGGCAGCGGCATCCGCTCGGGCAGCACCGAGACCGCGACCGCGCCGGCGCCGGCCGGTGCGGTGGCCGGCGGCGCGGCCGGGCGCCAGGTGGTGATCATGGCCAACGTCACCGCCATCGACAAGAAGGCCAGCGTGGTGACGCTGCGCGGCCCCAAGGGCAACAGCGTGGACCTGCATGTGCCGGACCCGGCACAGCTCAAGCGCGTGAAGGTCGGCGATCAGGTCGAAGCGGTGTACACCGAGGCCGTGGCCATCGCCGTCGACCGCGTGGCCAAGCCGGCCGGCAAGTAGCCCACAGCGCAGCGGCGCAACGGCTCAGGGCCGCAGCAGCACGATCGTGACCAGCGCCGAGGCGTCTTCCAGCGCCTTCACGTCGTGCACCACGCCCCCGGGCAGGTACAGCAGCTGGCCCGCGCCGAGCAGGTGGCGGGCCGCGTCGGCGCCGACATCGATGCGGCCCTCGAGGCAGTGCACCGTGATCTCGCCGGCCACCTTGTGCGGCGGCAGCGACTTGCCTGCTTGCAGCACCAGCCGGATGACCTCGAGCTGCGCGCTCTTGAACAGCGCGTGCGATTTTTCGTCCGCCAGCCGCACGCCCAGCGGGCGCACGTCGACCGGCTGGCCGGGTTGAGCATGATCGATTGCCATCGGCGCAGTATGCACCCGCGGGGCGCGGCGCAACAGCGTTGCGGCAGCCCGCAGCGAGGCGCGCTCTCGAGGAAACGCCGGGCCGCCCCAAGTTTCCTTGACCCCCGCGGGGGGGCCGAGCCCGGACGAAGAACCGTCCACTGCGGACTGTTCTTCGCCTGGTGAGGGCCATCGGACCTGCAGGCTCGATGGCGGGCTGGGCGCAGCCCGGCCCTGGGGGCGCTCAGAACTTCGGGATGCGCAGCGTCTTGCTGACCATCGCGGTGCCCGACGCCGCGTACAGCAGGCTGACCGCGTGCAGCCGCCAGGGCCCGAGCTGCCACGCCCCACCCCACAGCTGCGCACCGATCGCGCCCTGCCACGCGGCCCAGCCCAGCAACGCGGTGATGACCACGCTGGTGGGGATCGGCGTGCCTTCGAAGTAGGCCACCTTGTCCGTGCCGGCCGACAGTGCTTCGGCGGTGACGTTGAAGCGCGCCAGCCGGCTGACGCCGCAGCACACGAAGTAGCACAGCAGCACCACGTCCCAGCCGCCTTGCAGCCCGGCGGCAAAACCCAGCGCCGCCGGGCCGACGCCGAAGGAGATCACGTCGGCCAGCGAATCCAGCTCGCGCCCCAACGGCGAATGCTGGTGGCGCCAGCGCGCGACCTTGCCGTCGAACACGTCGAAGACGAAGGCCAGCGGCGTCATCGCCGCCGACAGCAGGAAGTGGCGCAGCTGGCCGCTGGCCATGAACAGCATCGCCAGCAGTACCGACAACATGCCGCACGCGGCGTTGCCCAGCGTGATGAAGTCCGCCAGGTGGAAGCCGCGCAGCATCGAAAAGTGGCGCGGCGGTTTGGCAGGTGGGTTCATGGTGTGGACGAATGGAGGAATCGGCGCGACGCGCCACCGGTGTGCCGGCACGCTGCCGCGAGCCGCAGACCCGGGTTGTAGCGCAAGCCCGGCCATCGCGGCGAGCTTGCCGCGGCGCGGGCGCTGCGCTCGCGCACAATCGAAACGCCATCAGAAAGGCCATCACGCCATCACGCCATGGAAACAACGATGAGCCCCAGCCACTACGGCGGCTGCGCCTGCGGCGCCGTGCGCTACCGCGTCGACGGCGCGCCGCTGTTCGGCACCGTGTGCCACTGCCGCTTCTGCCAGCGCCGGCTGGCCAGTGCCTTCGCGGTGCTGGCCACCTTCGACGAGGCCCAGGTCACGCTGCTGCAAGGCGAACTCGCCGAGCGCGAATACCGCTCCGACGAAAGCGGCCGCTGGCTGCGCATGCGCTTTTGCCCGGGCTGCGGCACCACCGTGTCGCACAGCGCCGAGCTGCGCCCCGGCAAACGCACCATCGCCGGCGGCACCTTCGACGAGCCCGGCTGGTTTGCCATCGACCGCCACATCTGGGTTCGCTCGAAGCTGCCGTGGGTGGCGATCCCCGCGGGCGTGGCCACCTACGAACAAGGCGCACCGAGCGCACCGCCATGACGACGCCGGCCCCGCTGCAAGGCCTGCGCGTGGTCGAGTTCTCGGCCTTCGTCGCCGCGCCCAGCGCCGGCTTGGCGCTGGCGCAGCTGGGCGCCGAGGTGATCCGCGTCGACCCGATCGGCGGCAACATCGACATCCAGCGCGCGCCGCGCACGGCCCAGGGGCGCAGCCTGTACTGGGCCAGCATGAACCGCGGCAAGCGCTCGGTGGAATTGAACGTGCGCAGCGACGAAGGCCGCGCGCTGCTGCAGCGGCTGATCTGCGCCAGCGGCCAGGGTGCAGCGGTGTTCCTCACCAACCTGGGCGTGGACGGCGAGCTGAGCTACGAGGCGCTGGCCCAGTTGCGGCCCGACCTGATCATGGTGCAGCTGGTAGGCTCGAGCGACGGCGCCAATGCGGTGGACTACACCGTCAACTGCGCCGCCGGCTTCCCCGGCATCACGGGCAGCGGCCGCGACGGCCCGGTGAACCACGTGCTGCCGGCGTGGGACCTGGTCGCCGGCCAGATGCTGGCTTTTGCCGTGCTGGCCGCCGAGCGCCACTGGCGCGCCACCGCACAGGGCCAGCACGTGAAGCTGGCGCTGTCCGACGTGGCGCTGGCCAGCGCCGCCAACCTGGGTTACCTGGCCGACGTGGAGTTGAACGGCACGCAGCGCCGCGCCGACGGCAACTTCCTCTATGGCGCCTATGGCGACAGTTTTGCCACCGCCGACGGCCGCCACGCGATGGTGGTGGCGATCACCGACAGGCAGTGGGCCGCACTGCTGCGCGCCACCGGGCTGCAGGACGCGCTGCCCAAGGCCGCCGAGGCGCTGGGCCAGCGGCTGGACAGCGAAGACGCGCGTTACGCGGCGCGCGAGCTGATCTCCACCGCGCTGCGGCCGTGGTTCGCGCAGCGCACGCTGGCCGAGGTGGCGGCGGCCTTCGGCGAGCGCACGCTGCTGTGGGGCCCGTACCGCAGCTTCGCGCAGATGCTGGCCGAAGACCCGCGCTGCAGCGAGGCCAACCCGATGTTCCGCCGCACCGCGCAACCCGGCATCGGCGAAGTGCTGACCGCGGCCACGCCGCTGCGCTTCGGCGCGGCCGAAGACGCGCCGGCCGGCATCTCGCCGCGGCTGGGCGAACACACGCACGCGGTGCTGCGCGAGCAGCTGGCGCTGGACGACGCGGCGCTGCGCTCGCTGGAGCAGGCCGGCGCGATCGGCGCGGGCTGAATCGCGTTGCAGCGACGGCCGCGGCGTCAAAGCCAGCGGCGCACCGCCGCACGGTACTGGTCGAACTCGGGCCCGAACTTCTGCCTGAGCAAGCGCTCTTCAGGGCCGATCTGGAAGCGGTTCATGTACAGCACGAAGGCCGGCAGCCCGAGCAGCGCCGCCAGGTTGCCCAGATGCAAACCCCAGGCCGCCAGCAACAGCAGCATGCCCAGGTACATCGGGTTGCGGCTGGCGCGATACACGCCGCTGCGCACCAGCCGCGACGACTCGTGCGGCACACGCGGGTCGAGCGTGGTGCGCGCGCGCACGAAGGCACGCACGCCCAGCGCCGCGAAGGTGGCCCCGGCCGCGGCCAGCGCCGCCACCGCGACAACCTTGGCGGGCAGCGTGAAATCCAGCGCCGGCAACCAGCGCGCCAGCAGCGCCATCAGGGCGGCCACGGCAGCGACCAGCGCCAGCGGCGGTACTTTCAGTTCCAGACTCGACATCGGTGGCAAGCGGCGGTCAGCGGCCGTGGCGCCGGCGGCGGGCCGCTGCAAGGGCCACCGCAGCCGACACTCGCGCAGGGGGCGCTGCGCCGCATTCTCGCTGCTTACACTGGCCGCATCCGGCCGCCCCTGCTGTGATTGCCATGAACGATGAACTGCTAGAGCGCTGCGCGCAGGCCCAGCGTGCCGCCGACACCCTGCTGGCCCACGGCCTGCACGCGCTGCGCGAGGTGCTGGCCGCGGCGCACGCCGAACCCGGCCAGGCGCTGCAGATCGAACAGGCGCGCGCGCACGGCGTGGCCTGGACTTCGACCTGCGTTTGCGCGCTGCGCCAGATGCTGGGCTGGGGGCAGCGGCTGCACGCGGCGGGCCAGCTGGGCGAGCTGGAAGCGCTGCTGCTGCAAGCGGCCTATGCCGAGTATCTGGCGCAGCTGGCCGGCGGCTTGCCGATGAGCCAGGGCGAGACCTTCCGCGCCGCCACGCTGGACGCCGACGGCAGCGCGCTCGCCGCCTTCGATACCGACGCCGACGTGCGCTGGCTGCGCACGACAGGCTTCACGCCCGAGCGGCGCCGGCGCATCGCCACGCTGCTGGCCGAGGGTGCGGCCACACGCCGCTTCGGCGACCCGGGTTACGACGACGCCGCGCTGGTCGAAGTGCGCGCGCAGTTCGCACGCTTCGCCGACGACCATGCCGCGGCCGCGCATGGCTGGCACCTGCGCAACGAGTTGATCCCCGACGCGGTGGTCGCCGAGATGGCGCAGCTGGGCGTGTTCGGCCTGACCATCGGCGAGGCGCACGGCGGCGCGGGGCTGGGCAAGTCGGCGATGTGCGTGGTCACCGAAGAGCTGTCGCGCGGCTTCATCGGCCTGGGCTCGCTGGGCACACGCACCGAGATCGCCGCCGAGCTGATCGAGCGCAACGGCACGCCCGCGCAGAAGGCGCGGCTGTTGCCTGCCATCGCCAGCGGCAGCCTGATCCCCACCGCCTGCTTCACCGAGCCCGACCATGGCTCGGACCTGGGCTCGATCCGCACCCGCGCCGAAAAGTGCGACGGCGGCTGGCGCATCCACGGCAACAAGACCTGGATCACGCACGGCGCGCGCAGCGACCTGATGACGCTGATGGCACGCACCGACCCGGGCAGCCGCGACTGGCGCGGGTTGTCGATGTTCCTCGCCGAAAAACCGCGCGGCAGCGACGACGACCCCTTCCCCGCCCCCGGCATGCGCGGCAGCGAGATCGAGGTGCTGGGCTACCGCGGCATGAAGGAATTCGAGATCGCCTTCGACGGCCTTTTCGTGCCCGACGAGGCGCTGCTCGGCGGTGCCACGGGCCAGGGCTTCAAGCAGCTGATGCGCACCTTCGAATCGGCGCGCATCCAGACCGCCGCGCGCGCGGTGGGCGTCGCGCAGAACGCGTTCGAGCTGGGGCTGGCCTACGCGCTGCAGCGCACGCAGTTCGGGCGGCCGATCATCGACTTCCCGCGCGTGGCCGACAAGCTGGTCTGGATGGCGGTGGAGACGATGCTGGCGCGGCAGCTGACGCTGGCCGCCGCGCGCGAGAAGGATGCAGGGCAGCGCTGCGACCTCGAAGCCGGCATGGCCAAGCTGCTGGCCGCGCGCGTGGCCTGGGCCAACGCCGACAACGCGCTGCAGGTGCATGGCGGCAACGGCTGCGCGCTCGAATCCCCGATCAGCCGCGTGCTGTGCGACGCGCGCATCCTCAGCGTGTTCGAGGGTGCGGCCGAGATCCAGGCCAACATCGTGATCCGCGGCCTGCTGGGGTCTTGATCGGTCCGCAGTGATCCATGCCAGCCAAAGCGCGTCGACGGGTGGGAGTGATCAAGCGGGCGTCGAGCTCACGCCGGCGGCAGCGCCGGCCGATGTACGCCGAAACTCGCTGGGGCCCACACCCGTCGTCTTGCGAAACGCGCGTGCAAAGTGGGCCGGAGCCGAATAACCCAGCATCGTCGAGATCTGGGTCACCGACGCGTCCGTCTGGCTCAACAGTTCCATGGCGCGCTGGCCGCGCAGGACGTGGACCAGCGTACGGAAATCGGCGCCTTCCCGACTCAGTTCCCGCTGCAGCGTCCGCACGCTGGTATCCAGCGACCGCGCGGTGCTCTCGATCGACACGCTTCCGGTCAGGATCTGCGCCCAGACCTGATGCGCGACCACGCCCTCGAGTCCGCGGAAGCGATGGATCTCGCTGCGCTCGCGCGCCATGTCCCCGACCGTGAGCAGCCTGCCGGTGGCTCGACGTGGGGCGGCGCGCAGGTCGCCGGCGCCCAGCCACACCGCAAGCCTGGGTGCATCGAAGACCACCGGACAGTCGAACGTGTCCTCGGCGAGGGTGCACCGGCGGGGCGCCGGAAGATCGACTTCGATGGACTGCGGATGCCAGGAAGAGGGCAAGTACGATCTGCAAAGGCTGACGATCGCGCCGATGGTGCCCCAGGCCACGTGCGGGTATCCGTCCAGCCACCGGGCAGCACTGGCGTAGCCGATGCGCGCACGGCCGTCGATCAGGCCCAGCGACATCGCGTCGCCCCGGGCATGGAAGTCCATCGTCGCCGCAGCCCGCGCGACCGCGTCACCGAGCGTGCGTGCGCCGAGCAGGTACTCGCCCCACGTGCCGTAGTCGGTGATCGTGAGGTGGGGCGCCAGCTTCAGACCGAGGTGCTCCTCGCCGGCCAAACGCGCGACCGCCTCGGTGAACGTTGTCATGGTCCGTTGCGGAATGAAGCAGCCGCAGTCCTCGATCAGTTCGAAGTCCAGCATCGCCGCTTGACGCGCTTTCGCGAGTACCCGCTCGCCGAACGCGCCTCGAACGAAGTCGGGCACGCCTGCCAGCGCCGCTACCGAGATCAGCGCAGCGTCTGCCAGGGGCGAGGGGGCTGCGCGTGGCGCAAAGTGGTTTGTCGCGATCACGGCGGAAGCTTAGCCTCATGAGTCAACGCCGGGCCGCTCCCAAGTTGACTCATCCCCCTCGGGGGCCTGGCGCGAAGCGACAGGTCTGGGGGCACTCTCGCGGCTTCGGGTCGTGTCGGTGCGAGGCGCGCCAACCCGCCGTCCAAGGCCTGAATGCGCTCACCGCCCCGTCGGTCACCCATTGCTCGAAGCAGCCTCATGCCACAAGAAATCAAGTCCGCAGCCTTCGTTCGGCGCTGCAGCGCCGCGCTCGCCCTCGCGGCCTTTGCCGCGCTGCTGAGCGCCACCGCACCGGCGGCGGCGCAGCCGGTGCCACCTGCGATCAGCACGCCCGACAGCGTGCCCACCCCCCTGGGCACGCTCGACTTCAAAGACGGCATGCCGAGCGCGGCCACCGCCGCCAAGGTCTACGACCACATCGATTTCACGCACGCCTACGACGCCTTCGTCAATACGATGCAGGGCGTGAACTTCGAGGCCATCCGCAGCGGCTTTCTCGCGGCCGGCGTGAAGGACAACGAGATTCTCGTCTTCTCGAAGCTGATGGACGACAAGTCGCTGTTCCTCACGGCGAATGCCGACACCGTCTACTTCATCGGTGCGCTCGACCTGAGCCAGGGCCCGATGGTGCTCGAGACGCCGCCGAAAGCGCTCGGCACGCTGGACGACGCCTGGTGGCGCTGGGTCATCGACTTCGGCGTACCCGGCCCGGACCGCGGCGCAGGCGGCAGGTACCTGATCGTGCCGCCCGGCTACGACGGCCCGCTGCCCGAGGGCGGCTTCTACGTGGCCCACGCGCGAACGAACAAGGTGCTGATCCTCGGACGCATGTTCCTCGAGGACAACGACCCGCAGCCGGCCGTCGACCTGATCCGCAAGCACACGAGGATCTATCCCTACAACGCCGGCGGCGAGGGCACCAGCATCGCGCGCTTCCTCGACGGCAAGGGCCGCCTGTCGCGCATCGAGCCGCCGCCGCCGACGGTATTCCACGAAGGCAGCGGCCTCGCGATGAATACCGTGCCGCCGAACGACGCGAGCTTCTACGAGATGCTGAACGCTGTGGTCCAGCGCGAGCCGGCCACCGCGCTCGACCCCGAGCTGATGGGGCCGCTGGCGGCGGTGGGCATCGTCAAGGGCAAGCCCTTCGCACCCGATGCGCGCATGAAGAAGATCCTCGGCGAGGCGGTGGCGATGGGCAATGCGGCGTCGCGCACGCTGCTGATGGCGCCGCGCGATCCGTCCTGGTACTACTACCCCGACTCGGCCTGGACCAACTTCCTGTTCCAAAGCGGCTACGAGTTCGAGACGCCGATCCCGCGCATCACCCGCGACGGCGTCAAACCCTTCGCGCCCACCGGCTATCGCCAGCTCGATGCGCGCAGCGCCTTTTTCTACGGCATCACCGGCATCACGCCGGCGATGGCGATGCGCCTGCCCGGCGTCGGTTCGCAGTACCTGCTCGCGATGCAGGACGCGAACCGACAGTATTTCGACGGCGCGAAAACCTATCGGCTCACGCTGCCCAAGGGCATCCCCTACGCCAATTTCTGGTCGCTGACGCTGTACGACACGCAGACGCGCTCGATGCTGGCCACGCCGCAGAACCACCCACGCGCCGGCAGCCAGAGCTATCCGTCGCCGGCCGCCGAAGCCAACGCCGACGGCTCGACCACGGTTTATATCGGCCCGCAGCAGCCCCCTGGCGTGAAGCGTGGCAACTGGATCCAAAGCGTGCCCGGCAAGGGCTGGTTCGCGATCCTGCGCCTGTACGGCCCGCTGGAACCCTTCTTCACGAAGGCATGGCGGCCGGGCGAGTTCGAGCGGCTCAGGTAACCGACGCCGCGGCCGGCCCGGCCGCGCACGGCGGTACGGCGCGTACGACAGGCCGGCGCGCCGGGGCACTTCAACGCCGTCACGGGCCGCGCCCCGACGATCCTGCGCGCCGATGGGCGCGCACGCCACGGCGGCTCGCCGCGCTGCTGCCCATGTGGGCCTTGTGCCAGCGCGAGAACGCGCTCGGCGCCGAAAACCCCAGCAGGGCGGCTACCTCGGCCAACGGACGATCACCGCCGCGCACGTAGCGCCGCGCCAGCTCGCGCCGCTCGGCCTGCAGCAGCGCGCTGAAGCTCGTGCCCTCGGCCGCGAGCTTGCGGTGCACGCTGCGCCGGTCCATCCCCATGTGCTGCGCCGCCACTTCGATGCGGCACAGCCCGCGCGGCAGCAGCAGCACGATCAGCCGACGCACGCGCAGGCGCATGCTCGCGCTGCGCGCCAGCGCCGGCTGCAGCAGCTTGCTGCTGTAGCGCGCCATCACCGGGTCGGCGCCGGGGTTCGGCGCGTCCAGGTCGGCGGCGTTGCAGACGATGCCGTTGAACTCGTGGCCGAACTCGACGGCAGCGCCGAGCACGCGGTGGTGCACCTCCAGCCGCTGCGGTGCCGCATGCGTGAAGCACACCAGCCGCGGCTGCCAGCCGGCGCCCAGCAGCACCTGCAGCACCCGGCAACTGACGCCGACCACCAGCTCGGTCGCCTGCCGCAGCGGGCCGCCGCCGTCGGACGCCAGCTCGGTGCGGATCACCACCAGCCCGCCGCGTTCGGTCACCTGCACCGCGATCGCCTCGTTGTGCACGTGGATGTGATGCATCAGCGTTTCGAGGGCGCTGCGCAGCGTCGGCTGGTCGCGCACCAGCAGCGCCAGCGGCCCCAGGTTCGACAGCCGGCGCGACTCGGCCAGCCGCAGCCCGAAGGCCGGCTCGCGGCCTTCCTCGGCGGCGATCTCGAGCAGCCGGCCGACCCGGTGCGCGGCGATCTTCAGGTCGGGGTCGCTCAGGCAGCGTGGCTGCAGGCCGACACGGGCCAACAGCGCGCGCGGCTCGAGCCCGCAGGCGTTGGCCAGCTCGGCGAAGTGCGTCAGCGCGGCGCTGCGGACGAGGGCGTTCATGCTGTCACCAAATGTCAAGCCGTTGTCCCGGATCGTCAAGTGCGCACAAGCCGTGCCGCGAACAATGCCGCACCTCACCCCCCCGACCGGAGACATCCATGCAATTCCTCGACGACTCGCTGCTGCCCGAGAACCAGCAGCCGCTGGTGATCCAGGTGGCCCCCTATGGCCCCGAATTCCTGCCCAGTGATTCCGGCGACATTCCGGTGACGATGGCCGAGCAGGTGCAAAAGGCGGTGGACTGCTGGAACGCCGGCGCCACCGTGCTGCACGTGCACGTGCGCGAAGCCGACGGCTGTGGGTCAAAGCGCCTGTCCATGTTCAACGAGATGCTGGGCCGGCTGCGCGACGCGGTGCCGGGCATGCTGCTGCAGGTCGGCGGCTCGATCTCCTTCGCGCCCGAGGGCGAGGGCTCGCAGGCCAAGTGGCTGAACGACGACACGCGCCACATGCTGGCCGAACTGAATCCGAAGCCCGACCAGGTGACGATCGCCATCAACACCAACCAGATGAACGTGTGCGAACTGCTGACGGCGGACGACGTCGCCGGCACCTCGCTGGCGCTGCCCGCCTACCAGGACGCCTACCGCGAGATGTGGATCCCCTCGGGCCCGGACTTCGTGGCCGAGCACCTGAAGCGGCTGCAGGCGCGCGGCATCCAGCCGCACTTCATGCTCGGCGATGCCGGCCAGCTGGAGACGGTCGAGCGGCTGATCCGCCGCGGCGTGTACACCGGCCCGCTGGTGCTGAACTGGGTGGGCATCGGCGGCGGCGCCGACGGCCCGAACCCGGTCAACATGATGGAGTTC
>CAYZGL010000107.1:0-14509 GCA_964477985.1 uncultured Rubrivivax sp.
AGGAGATCAGCTACATCCACGCCGAGGCCTACCCGGCGGGCGAACTCAAGCACGGCCCGCTGGCGCTGGTGACCGCGCAGATGCCGGTGGTGACGGTGGCGCCGAACGACGCGCTGCTCGAAAAGCTCAAGAGCAACATGCAGGAAGTGCGCGCGCGCGGCGGCGAGCTCTACGTCGTGGCCGACAGCGACACGCGAATCGACAGCGGCCCCGGCGTGCACGTGATCCGCATGCCCGAACACTACGGCCCGCTGAGCCCGATCCTGCACGTGGTGCCGCTGCAGCTGCTGGCCTACCACACCGCCTGCGCACGCGGCACCGACGTCGACAAGCCCAGGAACCTTGCCAAGAGCGTGACCGTGGAGTGACGGTCGCACTCTTGCGGCGGCGCGGCGGCGCGGCGGCGCCGCAAGCGTGCGCAAGGGTTCCGGGCTTGCGGCGAGGCTGGCTTGGCGTGGGCGAAGTCGAGGCGCGACGCGCCGGGGGCGGCCGCCCGCGCGCGCTGCCTGGCGCACCGCGCTGCCGCCGGATGAGCTTGGCGCTGTTCGCCTTGCCGCGGCGCACGGGGCCACACGGTCGTGCACGGCGTCGGCGCGAGCCCAGACGCCTTCGGTGCCGGCCGGCTGCCGGCCAGGTGCCCACTACGGCATGCGCAGGGCCTGGATGCGATAGCGCATCTCCAGGCGGTCCTGCACCGCGATGGCGCCGCCGAGCACGGACAGCGGCACGATGCCGAAATCGGACTGGTCGATCGCCATCGTTCCCGACACGCACAGCGCCTCGGCGCTTTTTTCGTAGCTCGCTTGCGCTTCGTACGAGCGGGTGATGCCGTGCAGCGTGATGCGGATGCTCGAGCGGACCGAGCCGCCGCCGGCCGCGAGCTCGCGGATGCCGATCAGCACGTGGGGATGGCGGTCGGTCTGCAGAACCCGGCCCAGCATGTTGCGCCGCGTGCCGGCGATGTCGTCCGCAGTCGGTTCCGTGGTCAAGCCGGCTTCGGTGCGCAGTGCCGGTTCGTCCACCACCAGCGCATCCAGCGGCAGCCACAGATCCGCGCGCCCCTCGCCGGGTGCGACGAAACCCGCCACGTCATGGCTCGCGACCACGTGGTCGTGCCCGAGCCGCGCCATCGACCCCGCGCGCCGGACTTCGATGACCACGATCGAGCGGGCCGGGTCGACGCGGAACACCGGCTTGCCCCGAGCCGCCAGCGCCCGATAGTCGTTTCCCGGGAACCCGGCCGGTTCGCGCTGCACCGCGTGCGGCGGCGCGACCATGGGTGGGGCCACCGGCGCGGCGCACCCGGCCAGCAGCGCGGCCGCCGCCACCGCCGCCAGCGCCGCCGCGAACGCCAGCGTGCGCCCCGGGCGGCCCGGGCGGCCACGCCGGCGGCCGGGGTTCGGCAAAGCCAGTGCATCGGTCGGCTCCCGCGCGGCATCGGCATCGCCTGGATGCGGCTCAGCGTGCCAGCTGTCCATGCACTTCGCGCGCCAGCGCCTGCATGTCGGGGCCGCCGGCGTTGCCGCTGAGGGCGTAGCCGAAGCGGTCCTCGACCCAGAAGAACGACTCCTCGCCGCCCGTGCGCACCGAGCGGAACGCGGCGGCATCCGGCGCCTGGCCGGGTTCGAAGACGGCGACATAGAGCGTGACGCGCGAGCCCTGCGCGTTTTCGTACATGAACTGCGCGCGCGGCGTGCCTTCGCCCGGCAGCAGGCGCCCGCCCAGCAGCCGGTAGCCGTACCGGGCCAGCGAGGGCACCTTCAACGGCGAGCCCAGGCGCCGGCTGAGCCACTGCACCAGGTGCGCCTCGTCGGACGCGCCCACCTCCACCGGATGGCGCTTGTCCGGCACGTAGACCGCGTGCGCCAGCACGGCATCGTGCACGAAGGCCGGCGAAGCGGCCAGCGCCGCGGGCGCATCGGCCGCGGCCCAGCGCTCCCAGTAGCGGCCGCCGGCCAGTGCTGCCGCGACCAGCAGCAGCACCGCCGCCGCCTGCGGCCACAGGGTGCGGCGGGTGCGGCGCCGCGCGCGCGCCGCGGCGAGCGCCACCGCATCGGTCAGCGCCGCGGGCGTGTCGCCGACATCGATCGAGCGCGCCAGCTGCCGCAGTTGCAGCCGCTGCGCCTGCCACTGCAGCACCCGCGCCGCCGCGTCGGGATGGGCCTGCAGCCAGGCGAGCACCGCCGGCAGCCGCGCGGCGTCGATCTGGGCATCGACGAAGGCGTGCAGCTCGTCGTCGTCCACGCGCTCGCTCACTTCGCTCATCGCTTCACCAGTTGCAGCGGCGCCGCAGGCGCACACGGGGCGGATCGTGCAGGGTCCGCCATCAGCTCGCGCAGGCGCTCCCTGGCGCGGTGCAGTCTGGACATCACCGTGCCCACCGGCACCTCGAGAATGCCGGCGGCTTCGGCATAGGTGTACTCCTCGACGCCCACGAGCAGCAGCACCTCGCGCATCGGCGGCGGCAGCGCGGCCAGCGCCTGCTGCAGGTCCAGGCGCCGGCCCAGGTCGGCCGTCGGGTCGTGCGACGGCTGCGCGGCCTCGTCGAGGGCGGCATGGCCGTCGTCGTGGCGCCAGTCGCGCACGTGGTTCATGTGCAGGTTGTGCATCAGCGACAGCAGCCAGCTGCGCAGCAGCGAACCCGGCTGCCACAGCGCCCACTTGATGCAGGCGCGCTCCAGCGTGTCCTGCACCAGATCGTCGGCCCGCGTGGCGTCGCCCGTCAGCAGCCGCGCATAGCGGCGCAGCGCAGGGATGTGGCCCAGGGCCTGTTCGACGCCCACGCGGCGCGGCGTTCTCAGGGCTGCGCGGCGCGCCACACGCCGTTGACGCCGTCGCCGCCGCGTTCGCCCGGCTTCTGGTCCTTGGTCCAGTGGTACAGCGGCTTGCCCTTGTAGGCCCACTGCCTGCTGCCGTCGTCGCGCGTGACGATGCTCCAGTCGCCGCCGCCCGCCGCGCCGGCGGGGGCCAGCAGCGGCGGCCAGTTGGCGGCGCAGGGCCCGTTGCAGGCGCTCTTGCCGGGGGCGGTATCGCGGTCGAAGGTGTACAGCGTCATGCCGTTGGCGCCGGCGAGCACGCCGTCGACGGCATTGGCCGGTGCGTCCGCACCCAGCGCCGCACCGGCGGCGCCCAGCAGGCTGGCAAAGACGATGGCGGACAGGGAAGGTTTGCGCGGCATGATCGGTTCTCCGTAAGGGGTGGCACCACGGTAAACACGGCGGCGGCCCGGAATATTCCATGCGCACCCGCCGACCGGGCGCCGCACCGCGCAGCGGCGCGGTGCGGGCGGCTTCTCAGCCGGCGGGCCGGTCCGCCGCGGCATAGGCTTGCGTGCGCTCGGCCGGCGTCAGCACGTGCACGGTGCGCACCGGCGCTGCCGTGCCGGCTTCGAAGAAAGGGTTGTCGCGCCAGCCGCCACCGAGCCGGGCGCCGAGCAGCATCGCGGCCATGCCGGCCAGGCCGGCCGCCGCGGCCAGCGCCGGGCTCTTGCGCACGCCGCCCGGCGCGCCGCCGGCGTTGACCACCATGCGCAGCGGGCCGAAGCTGTGCTGCAGCGACGGCGCGTCCTGTTCCAAACAGCTGTGCACCAGCCCGACGTAGGCGAGCTTGGGGTTGCGCGGCGTGTTGCCGATCGGCGTGCCGCAGCAGCGCGCGTACCAGCGCAGCAGCCCGCGCGGGCTCAGCGACAGGCAGGCCAGGGTGTCGTTGCCGGCATCGAAACGCAGCTTCGATGGCAGCGACGCGACGATCTCGGTGCCGCCTTGCGCATCGAGTACGCCGCCGCCGCCCAGGTGGCAGGCGTAGGCGCGGCAGTCGCGGCAGCAGCAGACCACGCGCTGCGTGGAGCGCGCCGGGGTCACGCTACCGCGCAGCCGGCCGCAGCGGCAGCGCAAGGGATGAGCTTCCATGGCGGCGAAGGCTACGCCAACCGCAGCGCCTTGCGCCGCTTGCCGCGCCGCTTGCCGCGCCGCTTGCCGCGCCGCAAAAGACACGCGCGGCAGTTGCCGGCGAGCACGCCGGCGCGCGCCGCAGGCTGCCGCCGGTCGGGAAGCTGCCGTGCAGCACCGGGTTCGCGGGCCCGCAGGCCGGCGCCGCCCCTTCCGGCATCGGCGGCCGGCGCGAAGGCCGCATCGATGCCGCCGCGCATCAGCGTGCGCCTTTGCATGCGCCCGAGCGGCCGGCCTGCTCGAGGTAGGCGATCAGGTCGCGCCGGTCGCGCGCATCGGGCACGCCGGCGTAGGTCATCGTGGTGCCGGGCACCGCCTTCATCGGGTCGGCCAGGAAATCATCGAGCGTCGTTTCGTTCCACACGATCTTCGCGTGCTTCATCGCCGCGGAGTAGTCGAACCCCGGCACGCTGCCGGCCTTGCGGCCGAACAGGCCGCAGTGGTGCGGCCCGACACGGTCGAAGGCCAGCGCATGGCAGGCCGCACAGCGCGCGTAGACCTGCTCGCCGCGGCGCGCGGCTGCCGCCGGCGCCGCGGCGTGCGCGCCGGCCCACAGCGCGAGCGCGGCGGCGAGTACGGCAGCGCGTGCGCAGCGCATGGTCACGACACGAAGGCCACCGGCACCGGCGGCTCGCCCAGCACGTGGCGCAGCACCGCCCAATGCATGGCTTCGTCGCCGAGGATGCTGGCGGCGGCCTTGGACAGATCGCGGTTGTCGAACAGCGGCACCGCGCCGAGGCAGGCACTGACCGCGCCTTGTTCGAGCTGCGCGGCGAAGCGCAGCACATCGGCCTGCGACTTCAGCTGGCCGGCAGGAAAGTCGTATTTCGCCTTCGCTGCGACCGGCTTGCCGCCGAGTCGTTCGACCGTTTTCGCGAGCAGCTCGGCGTGCTCCTTGTGATGACCCTGGAAGGCCAGCGCGAGGTCGAGCGCGGGCTTTTGCAGCAGCTTGCTCTCGGCGCCGAGCTGGTACGCGGCGATCGCCTCGAGCTCCGCGCCGAGCGCGGTGTTCAGGATCCGTGCATCACCGGCGCTGCCGCCGCCCGCCCTGGCGGCAAGCGTCGCGCCCGGCGAGCAGCGCGACCACCGCGCCCGACAGGGCAAGGCCCGAGCGGCCGAGGAACGGCCGGCGTGCGGCAACGGGGTTGGGCATCAGCAGGAACGACATCGGTTTGTCCTTGGGTGGGCCAGTGGGTCGGGTGCTGCCGGTTTGACGGGCAGTGGCGGGTCGGGCCGGCACATCGGCGACGCTGCGCCCGCGGCGCTGGCCGGTGAACGAAAAGGGGCCGGCGGTGGCGCGGTTCATCTTCGGATCCCTTGCCGCCGTTGGATGGCGCAGCGCGACGCGCCGTTCCCGGCGGGCCGAACCGGGGTGCGCCGCTGCTTCGGCCGGCGGCCGCGCTGCACGGCTGCATCAGGCCCGCGGCCGACCCGGTCGCGGCTTGCCTCCGGTTGTCGGCCCGCGCGGCGTGTTCACGCTGCGCCGCCAGCGTCAGCGTCGGCCTGTCGCCCGGCACAACCGCCCGGCACAACCGCGTGGCGCGATGGTCGAGCGAGCGTGCGGGGACCTTCGCCTTGCGGCCGGCATGCTCGAGGCTGCCGGCAAAGGCTGTCAGGACGGGAACTGGAAAAACGGCGGCGGCGGCGTCTTGTCCGGCGGCAGGTACGCCGGCGCGGGCTTGCCTGCGGGCCCGGCAGCCTTCAGGTAGTGGTAGATCGCGCGCTGGTCGCGCTCGCTCATCGCGCGCACGTTGAACCAGGGCATCGGCGGGCGCGGCTCCATCGTCTTCACGCGTTTGGACCAGTCGGCCTCGGTCATCTTCTCGACGTACAGCCGCAGGTTGACCGGGTAGGTCGTGCCGAAGGGCCCGCGCCAGCCCACCGCATCGCCGGTCAGCCAGTCCTTCTCGTCGACCTTGCCGCCGCGTTCGGCATAACCGGCGGTGTGGCAGTCGTTGCAGCCGGCGATCTGCACCAGGTAACGGCCGCGCTCGATCAGCGACTTGCCGGCTTCGGCCTTCTTGTCGGCCCAGGCCGGCGCCGACAAGGCGGCCGCGGCGATGCACAAGGCCCAGCTCGAGTGCAGCTTGATCGGCTTCATCGGCTTCATCGCAAGCTCCGGTTGCGGCGCAGCGGGCATTGTGTCGCGCGCGCAAACTGCGGCAGGGCGAGGGGGATTGGCGCGCAGCCTTGCCGCTTGTCGCGGCCGCACGCGGCACGGCAGGTCCGAAATGAGTCCAAGCAATGAGTCCCAGCAATGAGTCCCCGCAACACATCCGCGCAAAACGCCGTTCACCGGCAGCGCGGCACACAGGGGGCCTGAGGGCCGCTGGCTTGCCGCACGCGGTCCCGATGCGAACCATCGGCCCTTGGCGTGCGCAAAACGGCGGGCGGCCCGGGTGCGCTCTTGCGGCGCGGCCGATGCGGCCAAAAAATAGCCGTGTACAAGACATCGGCGGCGATGGGCAGGGGGTGCGCAACATGTGTCGTTGGCTCGCATATTCGGGTGAAGCGCTGCGGCCGGCTGCGGTCATCCTCGACACCGAACACTCGCTGGTGCAGCAATCGCTCAGCTCGCCGCTGGGTGCCGAGTCGGTGAACGGCGACGGCTTCGGCTTTGCCTGGTATCCGCGCGACAGCGTCGCCGGCAGCCGGCCCGCGCTGTTCCGCAGCATCGAGCCCGCCTGGCACGACCAGAACCTGCGCGAGATCACCCAGGCGGTGGACAGCCCGCTGTTCTTCAGCCACGTGCGCGCCGCCACCGGCCCGCCGATCCAGCAGAGCAACTGCCACCCGTTCCGCTGGGAGAACTGGCTGTTCATGCACAACGGCCTGCTCGCTGACTTCGCGAAGGTGAAACGCGAACTCGCCTTCGCGGTCGACCCGTCGCTGTACCTGCACATGCGCGGCACCACCGACTCCGAGCTGATCTTCCACCTGGCGCTGACGCTCGGGGTGCGCGACGACCCGGTCGCCGGCATGGCCCGCACGGTGCGCCTGATCGAGTCGGTCGGCCGCAAGCACGGCATCCGCTTCCCGGTGCAGGGCACGATGGCGCTGTGCGACGGCGCCACGATCTGGGCCTTCCGCTATTCGACGCAGGGCCGCTCGCGCACGCTGTTCCACTCGGTGGACATCGACACGCTGCGCGCCATGTACCCCGATGCCGAAGCGCTGAAGGTCTTCGGCCGGCGTGCGCACGTGGTGGTGTCGGAGCCGCTGAACGACCTGCCGGGTGCCTTCCTCGAGGTGCCCGAGGCGACGGTCGCGATCCTCGACGCGAGCGGCTGCCACCACGAGCCGTTCCTCGGCGATGGCGGCTGACCCTTCGGCGAGTCGACCCGGTATCGTGCGGCCGGGTCTTCGGGGCCTGCTGCCGCAGTCCGGGCGGCACTGGTCTTCGCCGCACGCAGCCTCTATGCTGACTGCACCCACCCACTACCACCCGGCCCGGCGCACGGTGTGCCGGGGCGAAGGCCGAGCCTGATGGACATCGACCCCACCGACCCCACCGACCCCTCCGACCCCTCCGACCCCTCCGACCCCTCCGACCCCTCCGACTGGGACGCGCGGCTGCACGCGGCGCGCTTTCCCGGCGACAGCGATGCGGCCGAGACACGCGAGTGGCTCGACGCGCTGGGCTCGCTGGTGCGCGCCGGCGGGCGCGAGCGCGCGCGCTTCGTGCTGGACGCGCTGCAGGACGAAGCGCTGCGCCATGGGCTGGCCTGGAAGCCGCGGCGCACCACGCCCTACCTGAACACGATCGCGGTCGAGTCGCAGCCCCCCTTCCCCGGCGACCTGGAGACCGAGCAGCGGCTGGCCGCGCTGATGCGCTGGAACGCGCTGGCGATGGTGGTGCGCGCCAACCGGCGCTACGGCGAACTCGGCGGCCACATCGCCAGCTACGCCAGCGCGGCCGACCTGTTCGAGGTCGGCTTCAACCACTTCTTCCGCGCGCGCAGTCCGGCCAGCGGCGCCGACGCCGGCGGCGACCTGGTCTATTTCCAGCCGCACTCGGCGCCGGGGGTGTACGCGCGCGCCTTCCTCGAGGGCCGGCTGTCCGAAGACGACCTGGCGCATTACCGGCAGGAGATCGCCGCACCGGCGGCCGGCGCGCGCGGCCTGTGCAGCTATCCGCACCCCTGGTTGATGCCCGACTTCTGGCAGTTCCCCACCGGCTCGATGGGCCTCGGGCCACTGTCGGCGGTGTACCAGGCGCGCTTCATGCGGTACTTGCAGCACCGCGGCTTGCTGGACACCGCCGAGCGCCGCGGAACGGACGAGGACGCGGCGCAGGAGCGCCGCGGAACGAACGAGGACGCAGCGCAGGAGCGCCGCGTGTGGGGCTTCTTCGGCGACGGCGAGATGGACGAGCCCGAGTCGCTGGCCGGGTTGAGCCTGGCCGCGCGCGAGGGCCTGGACAACCTGGTGTTCGTCGTCAACTGCAACCTGCAGCGGCTGGACGGGCCGGTGCGCGGCAACGGGCGCATCGTCGACGAGCTGGAAACGTTGTTCGCCGGCGCCGGCTGGCACGTGATCAAGCTGCTGTGGGGCAGCGACTGGGACGCGCTGTTCGCGCGCGACCGCATGCACTCGCTGGCGCGCGCCTTCGCGCGCACCGTGGACGGTGAGTTCCAGACCTTCAGCGCCAACGACGGCGCCTTCAACCGCGCGCGCTTCTTCGGCCAGAGCCCCGAGACCGCGGCGCTGGTCGGCGCCATGACCGACGGCGAGATCGACCGGCTGCACCGCGGCGGCCACGACCTGGTGAAGATCCACGCCGCCTACGCCGCCGCGGTGGCGCACCGCGGCGCCCCGGTGGTGGTGCTGGCCAAGACCATGAAGGGTTACGGCATGGGCCGCGTCGGCCAGGGCCGCATGACCACGCATTCGCAAAAAAAACTCGAGGCCGACGAGCTGAAGGCTTTCGTGCGGCGCTTCAGGCTGCCGATCAGCGACGACGACGCCGCCGAGCAGCGCTTCGTGCGCCCCGCCGTCGACAGCGCCGAGATGCGCTACCTGCACGCCCGGCGCGCGGCGCTGGGCGGGCCGCTGCCCGCGCGCCGCGCCGACGTGGCCGCGCTGGCGCTGCCGCCGCTGCAGGCTTATGCCGGCTTCGCGCTGCGCGCCGCGGGCAAGGAGATGAGCACGACCATGGCCTTCGTGCGCATGCTGTCCGGCCTGCTGAAGGATGCGGCGCTGGGCCCACGCACGGTGCCGATCGTCGCCGACGAGGCTCGCACTTTCGGCATGGCAGCGCTGTTCCGCCAGGTGGGCATCTACGCGCCGCAGGGCCAGCGCTACGAGCCCGAGGACGCCGGCAGCCTGACCAGCTACCGCGAGGCGCGCGACGGCCAGCTGCTCGAAGAAGGCATCAGCGAGGCCGGCGCGCTGGCCTCGTGGACCGCAGCCGCCACCAGCTACAGCACGCACGGGCTGGCGATGCTGCCGTTCTACATCTACTACTCGATGTTCGGCTTCCAGCGGGTGGGCGACCTGATCTGGGCCGCCGCCGACCAGCGTGCCCGCGGCTTCCTGATCGGCGCCACGGCCGGGCGCACCACGCTGGGCGGCGAGGGCCTGCAGCACCAGGACGGGCAAAGCCACCTGTTCGCATCGACCGTACCCAACTGCGTCGCCTACGACCCCGGTTTCGCCTACGAGCTGGCGCTGCTGCTGCAGCACGGGCTGCAGCGCATGTGCGTCGAGCGCGAGGACGTGTTCTTCTACCTGACGGTGGGCAACGAGAACCTGCCGCAGCCGTCGCTGCCCGAGGGAGTCAACGAAGGGGTGCGCGAAGGCGTGGAAGAGGGCGTGGAAGAGGGCGTGAAGCGCGGCCTGTACCGGCTGCCGGCATCGGTCAGCGGCATCGCGCCGCCGGCCGCATCGACGACCGCGGCGGCGCGCTGCACGCTGATCGGCAGCGGCACCCTGCTCGCCGAAACCGTCGCCGCCGCGGCGCTGCTGGCGGCCGACTGGGGTGTGGCGGCCGAGGTCTGCAGCGCCACCAGCTACACCGAGCTGGCGCGCGACGGCCAGCGCTGCGAGCAGCGCCGGCTGGCCGGCGATGCCGCCGTGTTGCCCTGGGCGACGCAGGTGCTGCAGCACACCCACGGGCCGGTGTTGGCGATCAGCGACTACGTGCGCGCGCTGCCCGAGCAGATCCGCGCCTGGCTGCCGCCTGGGCGCGCCTACGCGACGCTGGGCACCGACGGCTTCGGTCGCAGCGACACGCGCGCGCAGCTGCGCCGGCATTTCGGCGTCGACCGCTGGCACATCGCCTGGCGCGCGCTGGTGCAGCTGGCCGAGGCCGGCGCGCTGCCGCACCACACCGCGGCCGAGGCGGCGCGGCGCTACGCGATCGGCGCCGCCGGCTGATCGCTGCCGCGCCGGGTGTCAAAGCTTGTTACCACCTGATGGATGCGGTTACGGCCGCGCGCGCGCTGCGACGGACAATTGCGGCACTGCAACAGACGGGCCCACACCCGATGGGCCGCAACAGTGTGATGAACGCATCGATGATGAAGGGCTTCGTGCTCGGCGGGGTTGCGATGGTGGTGCTCGGCGCCGGTGCCGTCGGCGGCTACAAGAGCTGGACGCAGCCCAGTGTGGCCGAGGTCGTGGCGGTCAAGGAAGTCACCGAGACGGTGGTGACGCCGCGCGAGCAGTGCGCCGATGTGCAGGTGCAGCGCCGGGCGCCGGTGCAGGACGAGCATCGCATCGCCGGCACCGCGATCGGTGCCGTGGCCGGCGGGCTGCTGGGCCACACCGTCGGCGGCGGCAAGGGCAAGACCCTCGCCACGGTGGCCGGCGCGGCGGCCGGCGGTTATGCCGGCAACCAGGCGCAAGGCAGCCTGCAGCACAACGATGTCGTCACGACGACCGAGCGGCGCTGCAAGACGGTCCAGCAGAAGTCGCAGCAGACCGTGGGCTACGACGTCAGCTACCGCCTCGACGGCAAGCAAGGCGTGGTGCGCATGCCCACCCGGCCCGGTGCGACGCTGCCGGTGAAGGATGGGCGCGTGGTCACGGCCACGCCCGAAACCACCGGCTGAGCCTTCGCGGGCGCGCGGCCGAGCCGCGCCGGCGCCGCGGCTCGGCCGGATGGAAACGCTCAGCGGGCCAGCGCCGCCAGCGCGCGTGCGCCGTCGCCGAACAGCGGCCAGCCGTCGCCGACGAGCACGGCATCGAGCCGCGGATGGTCGGCGACGATGCGCTGCAGCGACGCCAGCGCCGCGGCGCGGTCGCGCAGCTTGGCTTCGGGCAGCAGGTTCAGCCGGCCTGCCGCCTGGCCGCGCACCAGGTCGCCGCAGACCAGCGTGGTGCCGTCGATCATCAGCGCGAGTTCGCCTGCCGTCTTGCTGCCCTGCAGTTCGTGCACGCGCAGGCCCGGCAGCGGCTCGTCGCCGTCGCCCAGCCAGCGCGCGCAGGCCAGCGGGAAGCGGTCGCGCTCGGCGCGCGGCCCGCACAGCGTGGCGCCGAAGGTGTCGGCCAGCACCTGCGCGCCGCGCACGTGGTCGGAGTTGGTGACGACGATCCACGCCGCGCCGCCCAGCGCTTGCAGGTGGGCGCGGTCGTGTTCGCTCATCGGCAGCGGGTCGACCAGCAGGTTGCCATCGGGGCGCACCCAGGCGAAGCCGTGGAAGTCGACGTTGCGGGCTTCGTCGAAGTGCGACCAGCAGAACAGGTCGGGGCGATGCAGGGACTTCATGGTGACGACCTCCGGCCGCGGCGCAGCGGCCGGCTAGCGCACCGCCTCGGGCAGTTCGATTTTGACCTCGAGCACTTCCAGGTTGTCCTGGCGGTCCAGGTGCACCTTGATGTCCTCGGCGCGGATAGCCACGTACTTGGAGATCACCGCGACCAGTTCGCGTTGCAGCGCCGGCAGGTAGTCGGCGCGGCTGCCGCCGCGGCCGCTGCGTTCGTGCGCCAGGATGATCTGCAGCCGCTCCTTGGCGACGCTGGCCGTCTTCTTCTTCTCGCCGAGCAGGAATGTAAGCAGCGACATCGGCTCACCTCGCCCCGAAGATGCGCTTGAGCAGGCCGGGCTTGGCGGCATCGACGAAGCGCATCGGCTTGTCGGCGCCGAGGAAGCGCGCGATCACGTCCTTGTAGGCCTCGGACACGTCGCTGCCCTTCAGGTGCACCGCGGGCAGGCCCTGGTTGGACGCGTCGAGCACCGCGTCGGACTCGGGGATCACGCCGATCAGCGGGATGCGCAGGATGTCCTGAATGTCCTGCAGCGACAGCATCTGCCCGCCCTGCACCCGCCCCGGGTTGTAGCGCGTGATCAGCAGGTGCTCCTTGATGGGCTCCTTGCCTTCGATCGCGCGCCGCGTCTTGCTCGCCAGCATGCCCAGGATGCGGTCGGAGTCGCGCACCGACGAGACCTCGGGGTTGGTGACCACCAGCGCCTCGTCGGCGAAGTGCATCGCCATCAGCGCGCCGGTCTCGATGCCGGCCGGCGAGTCGCACACGATGTATTCGAAGCCCATCGCGCCGAGTTCACCCAGCACGCGCTCGACGCCGTCCTGCTTCAGCGCTTCCTTGTCGCGCGTTTGCGAGGCGGCCAGCACGAACAGGTTGTCGCACAGCTTGTCCTTGATCAGCGCCTGGTTCAGGTTGGCTTCGCCCTGGATCACGTTGACCAGGTCGTAGACCACACGCCGCTCGCAGCCCATGATCAGGTCGAGGTTGCGCAAGCCGACGTCGAAGTCGATGACGGCGGTCTTGTGGCCGGCCAGGGCCAAGCCGGCGGCGAAGCTGGCGCTGGTGGTGGTCTTGCCCACGCCGCCCTTGCCGGAGGTGACAACAATGATTCGAGACATCGGATTCGGGGTCCTGGGTTGAAGGGGTCGTACGAGTTCAGCTGCCCAGCGGCTCGACGCTCAAGGCGCTGCCGTCCAGCCGCGCGAAGGCGGCCTTGCCGCGCACGTCATCGGGCAGCGGCGTGTCGGTGGTGCGGTAGGTGCCGGCGATGGCGATCAGCTGCGGCTCCATGCAGGTGGAGTAGATGCGCGCCGCGGCATCGCCGCGCGCACCGGCAATGGCGCGCCCGCGCAGCGGGCCGTACACATGGATGCTGCCGTCGGCGATGGCCTCGGCGCCGAAGCTCACCGCCGCCAGCACCACCAGGTCGCCGCCGCGCGCATAGACCTGCTGGCCCGAGCGCAACGGGCGTTCGATCACCAGCGTCGGCGCCGCGGCCGGCAAGGCCGGTGCGGCCGCCGCCGGCGGGGCTGGCGCTGCCGGCGGCTCGGCCGCGGTGCGCGCCGGCGTGGTCTGGACCTCGGGCAGGCCGGCTTCGAGCAGCGCGGCCATCTGTTCGGGGCTGCCGCCGCGCGCGGCGACCGGCAGCAGGCCATGGCGGCGCAGCAGCGTGAGCAGTTCGCCGGCGCACAGCGAATCCACGGCGTGGCGTACGACGGCCAGGTCCAGCACCACGGCTTCCCGGTCGAACAGGCCCGGCGCTTCGGCGAGGTGCTGGCTGAAGGCTTGCTCCAGCAGCTCGAGGTCCAGGCTCTGGGGGATCAGCGCCAGCAGGCTCAGCGAGCTGCTGCGCAAGTCGAAGCCGCGGCGATTGTTCACAGGCAAGACAAGAAGGGGCCGCGCGCGCTGCGGCAGGGTGTGCAAGGCCGTGAAGTGTAACGGGGCGGGTGTTGCGCACTTCGCGCGCAGCACTCGCCGCCTGCCGCGGCGGCGTCAGCGCGAATGCACGCGCACGCGGATCGGCAGCTCGGGCCAGCCCTGTTCCAGCAGCGCCGCCTGCAGCTGCGGCAGCAACTGGCGCAGCTTGGCGGCCGCGGCGCCGCCCGACACCAGCAGCGTCCAGCCGGCATCGTCCAGCGGGCCGGCGCGCACGGCGCTGCGCAGGCCCTCGCCCAGCAGCGGCTCGATCGCGGCGAAGCGCTCGCGCGAGCGCTGCAGGCGCTGCAGCAGCACGGCCAGGGGCTGGCTGTGGTCGAGTGCGGCGGCCAGCGCCCAGGTGCCGGGGGTGGGCGGCGAGGCGGGCTTGCGCACGGACATGGCTTGGCGTCGGCTGTTGGCCCGGGCCTGGGCTCGGGTGCGGGGTCGAGTGTGGGGCGGATGCTAAACTCGCCCGCCCCGGTGGCCCGCCCTACGAGGCCTCGAGCGGCTTGCCAAGCCCTCACCCGACGCCCGCTGCCCTTCAGCCATGGCCGCCGCGTTGCGCTGCCAGCACCCGGCCTGCGGGCAAGCCGTCCACCCTTCGTGATCACGCATGTTGCCAAAGATCCTGACCCAGATTTTCGGTAGTCGCAACGACCGCCTGCTGAAGACCTACCGGCGCACGGCGCAGAAAATCAACGAGCTGGAGCCGAAGTTCGAGGCGCTGGACGACGCCGCGCTGCGCGCCATGACCGACGAGTTCCGCCAGCGGCTGGACCAGGGCGAGACGCTGGACCAACTGCTGCCGGAGGCCTTCGCGGTGGTGCGCGAAGCAAGCAAGCGCGTACTGAAGATGCGCCAGTTCGACGTGCAGCTGATGGGCGGCATCGCGCTGCACGAAGGCAAGATCGCCGAGATGCGCACCGGCGAAGGCA
>CAYZGL010000108.1:0-14454 GCA_964477985.1 uncultured Rubrivivax sp.
GCGCCGGCCAGCGGCTGGACAACTTCCTGATGCGCCACCTGAAGGGCGTGCCCAAGACGCACGTCTACCGCGTCATCCGCTGCGGCGAGGTGCGCGTCAACAAAGGCCGCGCCCAAGCCGACACGCGCGTGCAGCCGGGTGACCTGGTGCGCGTGCCGCCGCTGCGCCTGCCCGCCGCACCCGAGGCGGCGCCGGTGCCGGCGCGCGAGTTCGAGCTGCTGTTCGAGGACGAGCACTTGCTGGCCATCGCCAAGCCGCCCGGCGTGGCCGTGCACGGCGGCAGCGGCGTGAGCTTCGGCGTGATCGAACAACTGCGCCGCGCGCGGCCGCAATCGAAGTTCCTGGAACTGGTGCACCGCCTGGACCGCGACACTTCGGGCGTGCTGCTGCTGGCCAAGAAGCGCAGCGCGCTGACCGCGCTGCAAGACCAGTTCCGCGCGCGCAGCACGGCCAAGAGCTACACCGCGCTGGTGCTCGGCGCGTGGCCGGCCGCGCTGCGGCGCATCGACGTGCCGCTGCACAAGTTCGTGCAGCCCGACGGCCAGCGCCGCGTGCGCGCCAGCAGCGGCGGCGGCGGCGCCGCGGCGGCCCAGCGCGCGATCACGCTGGTCGACGTGGTGCAACGGCTGCGCGGCTTCACGCTGCTGGACGTGGGGCTGCTGACCGGGCGCACGCACCAGATCCGCGTGCATCTGGCCGACGCCGGGCACCCGATCGTCGGCGACGCCAAATACGGCGACTTCGAGTTCAACAAGTCCTTGGCGCGCGGCCAGGCGCTGCCGGGCTCGCGCTACGACGGCATGTTCCTGCACGCGCGGCGCCTGGCCTTCGACCACCCGCAAAGCGGCGAGCGCATCGTGCTCGAAGCAGCGCTGCCGGCGCCGTGTGCGGCGCTGCTGCAGCGGCTGGCGCCGCTGGCCGAACCCGGGGCGGCACCATGAACCGCGCGCGCCGCTTCGACCTGATCGCCTTCGACTGGGACGGCACGCTGTTCGATTCCACCGCGCTGATCGTGCGTTGCATCCAGGCCGCGTGCCGCGACGTGGGCGTGGTGCAGCCCAGCGACGCGCAGGCCGCCCACGTCATCGGCCTGGGCCTGATGGACGCGCTGCGCCACGCCGCGCCCGAACTGCCGGTCGCGCGCTACCGCGAACTGGGCCTGCGTTACCGCCACCACTACATCGCGCGCCAGCACGAGGTGATGCTGTTCGACGGCGCGCGCGAGATGCTGCAGGCGTTGAAGGCGCGCCAGCACTGGCTGGCGGTGGCCACCGGCAAGAGCCGTGCGGGCCTGAACGAGGCCTTGCACAGCGCGGACCTGCGCCAGGTCTTCGACAGCACGCGCACGGCCGACGAGACCGCCTCCAAACCCGACCCGCTGATGCTGCTCGAGCTGATGGGCGAGCTCGGCGTGGCGCCCGAGCGCACGCTGATGGTCGGCGACACCACGCACGACCTGCAGCTCGCCGCCAACGCCGGTGTGGCCAGCGTGGCGGTGAGCTACGGCGCGCACCCGGCCGACGACTTCGCGCGCCATGCGCCGTTGTTCGTCGCGCGTTCGATGAGCGAGCTGCACCTGTGGCTGCAGCGGCAGGCATGAACGAGGCGGACGCACGGGCCGCGCGCGGCGATGCGCAGCACCTGTGCGCGTCGGCCGCGCTGGCCGAACGCGGCCGCGCGCATGTCTTCGACGTGCTGCAGTACGGCCAGCCGGTGCGCGCCTTCGCGCTGCGCTTCGACGGCAAGGTGGTGGCCTACCTGAACCGCTGCCTGCACGTGCCGATGGAGATGGACTGGCAGCCCGGCGTCTTCCTCGACGCCGAGCGGCGCTACATCGTGTGCGCCACGCACGGCGCCGCCTACGAGCCGCTGGGCGGGCGCTGCGTCGCCGGGCCCTGCGGCCGCGGCCGGCTCACGCCGCTGCAGGTGGCGGAAATCGGCGCCCAGGTGTATTGGTATCCTTCCCGCGACATCCGGCCGGTGCCCTTCGACGCGCCGGCCGCCACAGGGGACAGCGCATGAACACCGACGACCACGGCGCCACGCCCGCGGCACCCGCGGCGCCCGCGCAGGCCGCGCCGCTGACGGCGCGGCTGGAAGGCGCGCTCGAGATGGCGGCGCGCGAGCTGCTGCGCGAGCGGCGCGCCGAGCGGCGCTGGCGCACCTTTTTCCGCCTGATGTGGCTGGGCCTGGCGCTGGCCGTGGCCTGGGCGCTGCTGTCGCAGCGCATGGCGCTGAACGCGCCCAGCGGCCCGCACACCGCGCTGGTCGACCTGCGCGGCGAGCTCGACAGCGAAGCCGAAGCCAATGCCGAATCGCTGGTGGCGGCGCTGACCAGCGCGTTCGAGGACAAGGGCGCGCAGGCGGTGGTGCTGCGCATCAACTCGCCCGGCGGCAGCCCGGTGCAGGCCGGCATCCTCAACGACGAGATCCGCCGCCTGAAGGCGCTGCACGACAAGAAGATCTACGCCGTGGTCGAAGAGGTCTGCGCGTCGGGCGCCTACTACGTGGCGGTGGCGGCCGACGAGATCTTCGTCGACAAGGCCAGCCTGGTGGGCTCGATCGGCGTGCTGATGGAAGGCTTCGGCTTCGTCGGCCTGATGCAAAAGCTGGGCATCGAGCGGCGGCTGCTCACCGCCGGCGAGAACAAGGGCATGCTCGACCCGTTCTCGCCGCAGGACGACAAACAGCGCGCCTACGCCAAGCTGATGATCGAACAGGTGCACCAGCAGTTCATCGCGGTGGTGCGCGAGGGCCGCGGCGAGCGGCTGAAGGAAACGCCCGAAACCTTCTCCGGCCTGTTCTGGAACGGCGAGGAAGCGGTCAAGTCCGGCCTGGCCGACCGTTTCGGCAGCCTGGACTACGTGGCGCGCGAGGTCGTCAAGGCGCCCGAGGTCATCGACTACACGCCCAAGGAGAACGTCGCCGAACGCCTGGTGCGCCGCTTCGGCGCGTCGGTCGGCTCGGGCGCCGTCAAGGCGCTGCACTCGGGCGGCTGGCTGCGTTAGCGCGTGCCGCCGCCATGCCGGCGGCGGTCGGAAAGACCGGCGTCGACAGCAGTGCGGCGGCGACCAGCGCGCGCGACACCTCTTCGCTCATCGATTGCGTGCGCAAGCCGATCTCGGCGATCACCACCACCAGCCCCAGCGAGGACACCGACGACGACAGCGCGAAGGGCAGCCGCTGCGCGGGCTGCAGGTCGCGGCGGTACAGCCCCACCGGCGCTCCGCGCACCAGCAGCATCACCGCCATCAGCAGCGGCGGCAGCAGCATCGAAGACGCGTCGTGCAGCAGCGCGGGCAGGTCGAAGCGCATGCCGGTGCCGGCGAAGAAGAAGGGCACCAGCAGGCCGAAACACACCGCATCGAGTTTCAGGCGCAGCGGCTCGCCGTCGGGGCCGCGCACGCTCAGGCCGGCGACCATGCCGGCGGCGGCGACGATCACCAGTGCCAGGCGCACCGGCAGCTGTGTGCTGGCGTGCATCGTGCGCGACAGCAGCGCCAGCACGCGCTGGCGGGCGCACGCCCATGCCGACGGCGGCCGCGCTGGCCATCAGCGCCAGGAACACCAGCAGCAGGCCGAATTCCTGCGCCGTGCCGTAGCGCTGCGACAGCAGCAGCGACACCAGCACGATCGGGCCCGGCTCGCCCACGGTGCCTGCGGCCAGCAGCAGCCGGCCGCAGGCGGTATCGAGCTGGCCGCCGTCGCGCAGCACCGGCAGCAGCACGCCCAGCCCGGTGGTGGCCAGCGCCAGCGTCGCCATCAGCGGCGCGTGTACGCCGGGCAGCCGGTGCAGCAGCGCCACCACCGCCAGGCCGATCAGCAGCGACAGCGCCCAGCCGCCCAGGCCCAGCAGCAAGGGTCGGCCGCGGATGCGCGAGAAGTCGATCTCCATGCCGGCCATGAACAGCAGCGTGGCCATGCCGATCTGCGACATCTGGTCCATGAAGCGGCTGCTCGCCAGCCAGCCCAGGCCGTGCGGCCCGACGGCGATGCCCAGCAGCACCTCGAGCACCACCACCGGCACGCGCAGCCGCTTGGGCAGCTCGGCCAGCAACGGGGCCAGCGCCGCCACGGCCATGACGACGAAGACCGGATGGTCGGCCAGCGCCATCGTCAACGCCCCCCGCCGTCGGGTGCGCGGCGCGGCGAGCGTTTCACTTCGCGCCGGCGCTGTCGATGTCGGCGCGGCGGTTCTTCGCGCGGCCATGCGGCGTGTCGTTCGACGCCACCGGCTGCGCGCCGCCCGGGGCCGATCGGCCACTCGTCGGCATCGCCGCGGATCTCGATGCGCTGGGTTCTCAGGCCCTTGCCCTTGCCCTTGCCCTTGCCCTTGCGCGCCGGCGTGATGCGCGCCAGCGCGGCTTCGCCGTGCAGCCGTCGGCTCGACGGCCGGCAGGCGTTCGCCTGGCCCGCCTCCGGCCGGCAGGTGCCGTGCGAACCGCAGGCGCGCCGCGCCGCGCTCGCGGCCGGGAACAGGATCGGTGCGCGCTGCCTCATGTGCCTCATGTGCCTCATGGCCGGACTCCCTCGTGCAGGGCCACCATCCGCGCGCCGGCCGCGCCGCACCACTGGACCAAGGTCCCAATGCACGCTGCCCACACTGCCCGCCCCATGCTGCGAACCCCGCTGCGCGCACCCCGCCGATGGCCGCGATGAACGGCGTCGAGCTGGCGTGGATGGCGATGGTCGCGGCCGGCCTGACGCTGGCGCTGCTGCACCTGCTGGTGTGGTTGCGCCAGCGCGAACGGCTGGACTTCCTGCTGTTCTTCGTGCTGGCCGGCGCGGCCGCCCGCTTCGGCGCCTTCGAGCTGCAGATGATGCACGCGGCCTGGCCGCAGGCCTCGGCCGCGGCGATCCGCGCGGCCCACGTGCCGCTGGCGATCTTCGTCGTCACCGCCGCGGTGTTCGTGCGCCTGCACTTCGGCACCGGCCGCACGGGCTTGCTCGCGGCGATCGTCGTGCTGCGCCTGGCCACGCTGGTGCTCGACTTCACCAGCGGCGTCAACGTCCACTTCGAACAGGTCACCGGGCTCGCCCACGCGAGCTTCTGGGGTGATGCGCAGGTGTCGGTGCCGCTGGGTCCGGCCAACCGCTGGGCCCGGGTGCCGCAGCTGAGCAACCTGCTGCTGCGGGTCTTCGTCGCCGATGCCTCGGTGGCGCTGTGGCGGCGCGGCGATCCTGCGGCGCGGCGGCACGCGATGCGGGTCGGCGGCAGCCTCGCCGCCTGCATTCTCGGCACCGGCGTGATGGCGGCGCTGACGGTGTAGGGCGTGCTGCTGCTGCCGACGATCCTGATGCCCGCCTTCGTGCTGGTGCTGCTGGCGATGAGCTTCGAGCTCAGCGGCGACGTGTTGCGCGCCGCCGGGCTGGCGCGCGAGCTGGCGGCCAGCGAACAGCGCATGCGCGCGGTGGTCGACGGCCATGCCGAGCGCGATCCTGCTGGTGGATGCGGCCGGGCGCATCGTGCTCGCCAACCCGCAGGCCGAACACGACTTCGGCATCGCGCGCGAGCGGCTGGCCGGGCGGCTGGTGGAAACGCTGATCCCCGAGCGGCTGCGCGGCCCGCACCAGCGGCTGCGCCAGGCCGGTGCCGCCGATCCGCAGCCGCGGGCCCTGGACGCGGGCCGCGAATTCGCGGCGCTGCGCGCCGGCGGCAACGAGTTCCCGGTCGAGATCAGCCTGGTGCCGCTGCGCAGCGGCGCGCAGCCCCAGGTGCTGGTCGCGCTGGCCGACATCAGCCAGCGGCGGCGCGCCGAGCGCGAAGCGGCGCAGCAGCGTGCCGAGCTGGCGCATCTGTCGCGCGTGGCGATGCTCGGCGAGCTGTCGGGCGCACTGGCGCACGAGCTCAACCAGCCGCTGGCGGCGATCCTGAGCAACGCACAGGCGGCGCAGCGCTTCCTGGCGCGCGACCCGGCCGTGCTGCCGCCGGTGCACGACGCGCTGCAGGCCATCGTCGCCAGCGACCGCCGCGCCAGCCAGGTCATCGAACGGCTGCGCGCGCTGCTGCGCAAGGGCGAGGCGGTGCGCGAGCCGGTGGACCTGAACCAGCTGGTCGACGACTCGCTGCGCCTGCTGCGCAGCGACCTGGCGCAGCGCGGCGTCGTGGTGTACACCGAGCTGCAGCCGGCGCTGCCCGCGCTGCAGGCCGACCGCGTGCAGCTGCAGCAGTTGCTGCTGAACCTGCTGCTCAACGCCTGCGACGCGATGCAGGAGCTGCCGCCGCCGCGGCCGCTGTGGCTGCGCACCGAAACCACGGCCCGCGCCGGGGTGTGCGTCGAAGTCGCCGACCGCGGCCCCGGCATCGCGCCGGCCGAGGCCGAGCGTGTGTTCGAGGCCTGCTACACCACCAAGCCGCGCGGGCTGGGGCTGGGCCTGCCGCTGTGCCGCAGCATCGTGCAGGCGCACGACGGGTGCATCGCCGTCTTGCGCAACGAAGGCGGCGGTGCGCGGCTGCGCGTCGAGCTGCCGGCGCACCTCGAACACACCGCATGAGCCGGGTCTACGTGGTCGACGACGACGCGCAGGTGCGCGACGCCTTGCTGCGCCTGCTGCAATCGGCCGGCCATGCGGTGTTGGGTTTCGAGTCCGCGCTGCAGTGCCTGGACGGCCTGCAGCACGGCGAGACCGCCTGCCTGGTGCTGGACCTGGCGATGCCGGGGCTGGACGGGCTGCAGTTGCAGCAGCTGCTGCAGCAGCGCGCGCCCGACCTGCCGGTGGTGTTCCTCACCGGGCGCGGCGACATCGCCGCCAGCGTCAAGGCGATGAAACGCGGCGCCACCGATTTCCTGACCAAACCGGTCGACGACGAGCTGTTGCTCGACGCCGTGGCCGAGGCGCTGGCCGAGGCCGGGCGGCGCCGCGGCGCTGTTGCAGCGCACGGCCAGCCTGGCGCAACGGCTGCACACGCTGACCGTGCGCGAGCGTCAGGTGCTGGAGCGGGTGCTGGCCGGGCGGCTGAACAAGCAGATCGCCGGCGAGCTGGGCACCAGCGAGAAGACGGTCAAGTTCCACCGCGGCAACCCGATGCACAAGATGGGCGTGCGTTCGGTGGCCGAGCTGGCGCGCTGGGTGGCCGACGCCGGGGCGCCCGCACCATCGCCCGCACCACCGCCCGCACCACCACCCGCACCACCGCCCGCGACCAAGGCGCCATAGACGCTGCGGTGGCCTCGAAACCGCGCTGCGGCGAATTCGATCGCGCTGTTCGTCTGCCCGGCGTCAGCGCCAGCCGACGCCGCGGCGCCCGACGCCCACGCCGTGCAAGCCCGGCCCCACGCCGCCGCCCACGCCTTGCCAGTCGATGAACAGCGTGGCGTTCGGCGGGTCGGCGTCGAAGCTGTCCCGGCCGTCCTTTCAGGTCTGCACACAGTCGGGCAGCTTGCCGACGGCGAGCACGGCTTTGCGGCGCTCGTACGCCGCTGCAGCGGCGACGTGCCGCTGCGTGCCGTGCTCGATGAACTGTTGCGCGGGGGCGCGGCGCAGCGCCCGGCGGGCGGGTGCATCGCGTTGTGCGCCCGCGCTTGTGCGCCGGCGCAGGGCGAAGACGAAAAGCTTCACATCTTGGGCACCGACGTGGCGTATCGGGTGGCCCCCATTGACCACAATCTGCAGCATGGCGGCAGCGATGCGCGCCTGCAGCGCAAGGTGATGGACCGGGGCATCGCGCCGCAGGCGCTGCTGGAACGGCTCGGCCGCTGGCTGGCGGCGCAACTCGACGCACAGCCCAGTGCCGACCCCGGCAGCACGCAAGCGCGCGCCGGCCTGGGCATCTGCCGCTTCGAGCCAATGCCCGAACCTCACGAAGTTTCTACAGGAGCCGACCGATGAAGTTCAAGACCCGCGCGCTCGTCGCCATGGCGGTGGGCCTGCAATGGCTGGCCGGTTGCGGCGGCGGCGGCGCTGGCGCTGGTGGCGGCATCGGCGGCACCGGCAGCCCGCTGGGCACGCTGCGCATGTCGCTGACCGATGCGCCGGCCTGCGGTTACGACGCGGTCAACATCACGGTGGAACGGATTCGGGTGCACCAGAGCGATGCGGCCGCCGAGCACGACGGCGGTTGGCACGACATCGTGCTGCAACCCGCGCGGCGCGTCGATCTGCTGTCGCTGACGAACGGCGTGCTGCTCGAGCTTGGCGAAGTGGCACTGCCGGCCGGCAAGTACACGCAGTTGCGCCTGGTGCTGGCGGGCAATGGCGGCGCCGTGCCGCTGGCCAACTCGGTCGTGCCTGCAGGCGGCGGCGAGACGGCGCTGGATACGCCGAGTGCGCAGCAGTCGGGGCTGAAACTGAAGGCGAATATCGACGTGCCGGCGGGCAAGGTCGCCGACTTCGTGCTGGACTTCGACGCCTGCAAGTCGGTGGTCAAGCGCGGCAACTCCGGCAAGTACAACCTGAAGCCGGTGGTGACCGTGATCCCGTGGCTGTCGGACGCAGGCCAGCGGGTGGTCGGCTATGTCGGCTGGTCCATTGCCTCCACGGCCACGCGCGTGTCGGTCCAAGACAGCGGCATGCCGGTGAAAGCCACCATGCCGGACGCGAACGGCATGTTCGTGCTCCATCCCATACCCGTGGGCAGCTACACGCTGGTGATCAGCGCACCGGGACGCGTGACCGCCGTGGTCACCGGCGTGCCGGTGGTCGACACGGGCGATACCGTCGTCAACAGCGCGGCGCTGCGTATCGACCCGCCGCCGGCCACGCTGCGGCCGGTCAGCGGCGTGGCCACACCCACCGACGCCAGCGTGCGTGCGCTGCAGACGCTCAGCGGCGGGCCCGTCGTCGAGGTGGCGTGGGCGCCGGTCGACGCGCTGACAGGGGCTTTCGCTTTCGCACTGTCCATCGAGGCGCCGCTGCGCACCAGCTTTGCGGCGAGGGGCCCTGCGTCGCTGGGCTTTTCGGCCGACGCAGCCGCCGCCGGCCGCTACACCATCGAAGCCGCGGGCGCCGGCGCGGTGAAGACGCAACCGATCGACGTGAACAGCGCCGTCGCGCCGCTGTCCTTCAGTCTGCCGTAGGCGCCGCCTTCCAACGAACGACTCCTTCTCGAAGCACGGTATCGACATGAACAAGCAGCTTGCGATGCTGGCCATCGGCAGTGTGCTGGCGGCCAGCGCCGTCGGCGAAACCAGTGTCGGCGTGTCCATCGGCGTCTACCAGCCTGGCGTCTACGGCCGCATCGACATTGGCAACGACCCTCAGCCTGCGGTGGTCTATGGCCAGCCGGTCATCATTGCGCCGCAGCCCAGGGTCGTTCGGCCACAACCCGTGTACCTGTATGTCCCACCGGGGCACCAGAAGCACTGGGCCAAACATTGCGGCCGCTACGGCGCCTGTGGGCAACCCGTGTACTTCGTCCAGGAAAGCTGGGTTCGCGAGCGCTACGAAGAGCAGCAGCGAGGGCACGGCGCCGGCCACGGCAAGAAGAAGCACAAGGACTGAGGAACCGCACTCGCTTGGGCCGCGATGGCTGCCCGCCGGAACAGGCCGCGCATCGCTGCGGGCCGGCCTGACCCCCGGCGTCAGCGCCAGCCCACGCCGCCGCGGCCGACGCCCACGCCGTGCAAGCCCGGCCCGACGCCGCCGCCCACGCCGTACCAGTCGATGAACAGCGTGGTCGCGCCGTCCGCGGCCGGCATCTGGCCTTCGAGCAGCTTGCAGCCGTACACCAGATCGGCGCCGTCGACCACCGGCTGGGGGATCGTCACCACCACCCGCGTCGGCTCGGCGCGGCCCGGTTCGTAGACCGACAGCGTGGCGTCCGGCGGGTCGGCGTCGAAGCTGTCGCGGCCGTCCTTCCAGGTCTGCACAGAGTCGGGCAGCTCGATGTTGCCGGCGATGCGCTGCGGCCGGCCGTAGAAGTACACGGTCTGCGCGTTGACCTTCACCAGGCGCAGGGTGTGCGTCGCCGGGTCGACCTTCAGCTCGTCCGCGCTGTGCACGAACATCGGCTGCGCCTTGCCCGCATCCGCGCTGGGCGGTGGCGGCGCTGCGCAGCCGGCGACGATCGCGGCGGCGACCAGCGTGCAGGGGATGAATTTCGTCGCGCTTGCTGTGCCGCGGCGCTCACGGGTTCTGCACCACGTGCACCAGGTTGTTGCCCTGGAACGCACAGCGGTAGAAGACCCCGCCGCAGTCGTCGTACTCGACGCCGCCGCGCGGCGTGGGTGTGCAGCCGCCCGGCAGCGACTGCACCACGGTGCCGATCGCGGGTGCCCAGGGGGGCCGCGACTGCGGTGCCGCTACCGCGGCCTGCTGCTGCGCCACCGCCTGCTGCTGCTGTGCGGTGGCGGCCTGTTGCTGCGCCGTGGCCGCCTGCTGCTGCGCCGGCGCCGACTGCTGCGTGTTGGCCGCTGCCGCGGCGCTGGTCGCCATGCCGGCGTCCACCGCGACCACGCGGCGTGTGGTGCGGCGCGCGGCGCCGGCAAAGGACAGCGGCGAAAAAGGCAGGCCGATCAGCGCGTGCGCGCTGGGCAGCAGTGTCGGGCTTGCCGTGGGCGAGTCGGCGCCCAGGTACAGCGCAGGTACACACAAGTCGGCGAAGGCCAGCTTCAGGCTCGGGCATGGTGTCATGGCGGGCGCTCCTGTGGGCTCAGCGTACGCCCAGGAAGCCCGACAGCAGCTCGGTGGTCAGGATCTCGTAGGCGTTTTGGTAGACCAGGTCGCCGGCCGGCGCGGCGATGTCCAGCTGCGTGCGCGCGAAGTCGAGCATCGCCTCCAGCGTCGCCGGCGCGGCGACGCTGGCGCAAGCGTTGGCGGCGGTGTCGGACAGCATCAGCTTGCGCCCGTCGTAGACGAGGGTGGGCTGCAGTTTGCCGTGGCGTTCGGCGCGCAGCTTGTCGGGGCGCTGCACCGACTGGCGCGAGCTCTGGTTGAACTCGATCTTCTGGCCGGTGAACATCACCGCCTCGAGCGACATGCGCGTATCGACCGTGAAGCGCTGCTGGCTCGCCAGGAAGTCGGTCGAGGCCTTCAGGATCTTCAGCGCGGCGGGTCGATTGCGGCCGGCTGCGCCCGGGCCAGCGGCCAGGCGGCTGCGGCCAGCAGCGCCGCGCCGAACAGCGCGCGCTGGATCGAGACGATGGCCGTGCGGCGCGAAATCACCTCGGACATGTGGGAGCCTTTCGCATCGGCGGCCAGCGCGGCGGGGCTGCCTCGGCCGACGCTGGGCAGTATTCGCGCCCTCGGTGCCGCCGCCTGCTGCACCATGGTCCAGTAGGCGCTCGCCGCAGCGCTGCCTACGCTGCGGCGACCATGGGCCACCCGCCGCCGCTGATCGCGGTCGTCGACGACGACGTGCAGGTGCGCACCGCGCTGGCGCGTCTGGCGCGGGCCGCCGGCCTGGCGGCCGAGGCCCATGCATCGGGGGAGGCTTTTCTGCGATCGATCGACGACCACGAGCCCGACTGCGGGGTGCTCGACCTGCACCTGCCCGGCCTGGACGGCTTCGCGGTGCAGGCCGGCTCGCCATGATGGCGAAGTGAAGCTCGGCGCGCGCAGCCGCGAACCGCGTTCCAGGCCGGCAGGTGCACGCCCTGCGGCGATCCGACATGCAGGAGGAAAGACCATGAAGATGAGCCGCCGGCTTTCGTTTGCCGCCGCCACGGCAGCCTGCTTGCTGAGCGGCAGCGCAGTGCACGCGCAGCAGCCGGCCCAGCCGGCGGCAGTGGGCAAGGATGCCGAGGCGACGATGGCCGCGGTATCGGTGTCGGCGGGGTCGCCGCGGTCGACGCCAAGAACCGCATCGTCATCCTCGACGGGCCGCAGGGCAACGAGTTCCCGGTGCTGGTGCGCGGGCCTTGCGGCCACTTCACCGAGGTCTTCCTGAAGGACCCGACGCTGCTGTCCGGCGTCAAGGTCGGCGATCAGATGCAGATCACCTGCACCCAGGCGGTGGCCATCGAGATGGCCGCGGCCAGATAGAGCCGCTCGAGGAGCATTGGGCATGGCCACCTCGGCTTCGCCGGCACTCAAACTCGCGGCTGCAGGCGAGGCCGCCACCGGCCTGGCTTTGCTGGTGGCGCCGGCCTGGGTGATCGCCTGGCTGCTCGGCGGCGCGGCCGCGGGCGTCGCGGTGATGGCCGCGCGCGTGCTCGGCATCGCGTTGCTGGCGCTGGCGCTGGCACTGGCCTGCTGGCCCGGCCCGCCGCGGCGCGGCATGCTGGCCTACGGCGTGGGCGTCGCCGCGTACCTGGGCTGGCTCGGCGCGTCCGGCGCGGCCACCGGGCCGCTGCTGTGGCCAGCGGTGCTGCTGCACGCGGTGCTGCTGCACGCGGTGCTGGCGCTGGCGCTCACCCGGGAGCGCCCGGCCGGGTCATGATGTGCGGCGCAAGCGGGGCCGGCAGCGCGGCTGCGGGGTGCGCGCGAAGCCCGTTGCGCAACCGCGCGCAGGCCCAGCCATGGTGGCCATGGCGGCCATGGCTGCCGCGGTCAGGCCCGCGGCAGGGCCGGAAGCCCGAGCCTGTGCGCGCTGCGCCGGCTCGGCGGCGCCTCAAGCCGGCGGAATGCGCAGCATCTGCCCCGGATAGATCTTGTCCGGGTGCGACAGCATCGGCTTGTTGGCCTCGAAGATCAGCGGGTACTTGTTGGCGTCGCCGTAGAACTTCTTGGCGATCTTCGACAGGTTGTCGCCGCTGACCACGGTGTGCCACTGCGCTTCGGGCGCGGACGCTTTCACCGTCAGCTGGTCGTTGACCGCCGACACGCCGTGCACGTTGCCGCAGCACAGCAGCACCTTTTCCTTGGTGGCCTGGTCGGCCGCCACGCCGGACACCGTGACCGTGGTGCTGGCGCCGTCGAAGCCCACCTTCAGGTCTTCGACCTTCAGCGACTGCGTCGCCAGGTAGTCGGCGATCGCCTTGGCGGCGGCGGCGTTCAGCGCGGCGGTGTTTTCAGGCGATGGCGCCTTGGCCGCGGCTTCCTGCGCGGCCTTGGCCTCGCCTTTGCCGAACAGCTTTTCGCCGGCTTCCTTGAAAAAGCTCATCAATCCCATATCGCTAGGCTCCTTGCTGGGGTGTGGTGATGCGCGCGCGCTGGCACGGCGCGCCGTGTCGCGCCGAGCGGGGAGGGCTCGCGCGCGACGTCCGTTTGCATCTCTGTCGCGCGCGGGGCCAGCCGGGGCGGCGCTGCCGTGCGTCAGGGTATACCCGGGCGATGATAGTCCAGGTGCCCGGCAACGGCCGCCGAAGCCGCTGCTCCCGGAAGGACGCCGGATGGGCCTTGCGCGGGCTGCAGGCAGCGCCGCATGCGTTGCCTTTGGCGCAGGTCGCCGGCCGGACCGGCGCAGCCAAGGATAATTCGCGGCTTTTGTCGCTTGCCGCCGCGTCCGCGGCCGCTGTTTGCCATGCGCTGGTTTCGTGCCCCGATTCTCGTCTGTGCCTCGGCGCTGGCCGCAACGACGCTGGCGGCTGTGGCCCAGGACGGCCAGGCTGCCGCCGCCGCGGCCAGCGCAGGCACCGTCGCGCCCGATGCGGCCGGCCAGGCCATGGCGGCCCCCGAGCCGTGGCTGGACAGCGGCGGCTACTGGCGGCTGATGGCCTCGCCCTACACCGTGCACTTCAGCCCCAGCCCCGAACACGAGTGGGTGTACATGGTCGGCCTGGAGCGCCAGCGCAGCGACGGCTGGGTCTGGGGTGGCACCTACTTCAGCAATTCCTTCGGCCAGCCCAGCGGCTACGTGTACGTGGGCGAGAAGATCATCGGCTTCACGCGCTGGCAGCCGCTGTTCGCGCAATGGACGGCCGGGGTGTTGTACGGCTACAAGTACCCCTACGAGAACAAGGTGCCGTTCAACCACAACGGCTTCTCGCCGGGCGCGACGATCAGCCTGGGCTGGCAGTTCACGCGCGAGTTCTCGATGCAGGCCATCGCGCTGGGCAATGCCGGCATGATGTTCCAGCTGGCCTACGACCTGCGTTGAAGCGCGGCGCCGCTGCGGCCGCAGCCGCAGCGAGCGGGGGCCCGCGCGCCGCCTCGGCGCTACTGCAGCAGATCGAACAGCGTGCGTGCCACCACCTTGGTCGCGCGCCGCAGGTCTTGCAGCACCAGGTGTTCGTCCGAACGCTTGGCGTGGCTTTCCAGCACGGTGCGCGGGCCGGCGCCGTAGATCGCCGCCGGGATGCCGCGCTCCACGTACAGCCGCACGTCGGTGTACAGCGGCGTGCCGCTGGTGGGGATGGGTTCGCCGAACACCGCCGCGCCGTGCTTTTGCAGTGCATCGACCAGCGGCTGGTTGCCGGCCAGCGGCTGCATCGAGTTGGCCAGCAGCAGCCGCTTGATCTGCACCGTGATGCCGGGGCAGCCGGCGGCCGCGTCGTGGATCACCTTGCGGATATTCGCTTCGACCTCGGTGGGGTTCTCCTCGGGGATCATGCGCCGGTCCAGCTTCAGCACCACCTTGCCCGGCACCACGTTGGTGTTGGTGCCGCCTTCGATGCGCCCGACGTTCAGGTACGG
>CAYZGL010000109.1:0-14413 GCA_964477985.1 uncultured Rubrivivax sp.
GGTAGGCGTCGACCACGCGCGCCAGGATCTTGTCGTCGCCGGCGATGTCGCCCGAGTAGTCGCTGGCCGCGACCCACAGCCGGATGATCTCGGCGCCCAGCTTCTTGCCCACCAGCTGCGGCTCGATGCCGTTGCCCAGCGACTTGCTCATCTTGCGGCCCGAGGCGTCCACCGTGAAGCCGTGCGTCAGCAGCCCTCGATAGGGCGCGCGGCCGTAGATCGCGCAGGCCAGCAGCAGCGAGCTGTGGAACCAGCCGCGGTGCTGGTCGTGGCCTTCCAGGTACAGGTCGGCCTCGGGGCCGCTGTCGTGGTGGCCCAGGCTGCTGCCGGTGTGGGCATGCGTGCCGCGCAGCACGTGCCAGAAGGTCGAGCCCGAGTCGAACCAGACTTCGAGGATGTCGCTGCTCTTGCTGTAGAGCCTGGCGTCCTCGGCGCCCAGGATGTCCTCGGCCGTGACCCGGCTCCAGGCCTCGATGCCGCCCTTTTCGACGATGTCTGCCGCCTGGTCGAGGATCTGCATCGTGCGCGGGTGCAGCTCGCCCGAGTCCTTGTGCAGGAAGAAGGGCAGCGGCACGCCCCAGCTGCGCTGGCGGCTGATGCACCAGTCGGGGCGGTTGGCGATCATGTCGCGCAGCCGCGCGCGGCCGTTCTCGGGGTAGAAGCCGGTGTGCTCGATGGCCTGCAGCGCCAGCTGGCGCAGCGTCTTGTCGGCCTTGTCCCGGGTGAACACGCCCGTGCCTTCGTCCATGCGCACGAACCACTGCGCCGCGGCGCGGTAGATCACGGCCGACTTGTGGCGCCAGCAATGCGGGTAGCTGTGGTTGATGCTCTCGCTGGCCAGCAGCCGGCCGGCGTCGCGCAGCGTGTCGATCACGACCGGCACCGCCTTCCAGATGTTCAGGCCGCCGAACAGCGGGAAGTCGGCCGCGTAGCTGCCGTTGCCCTGCACCGGGTTCAGCACGTCCTCGGGCTTCAGGCCGTGCGCGACGCAGGAGTTGAAGTCTTCGATGCCGTAGGCGGGCGACGAGTGCACGACGCCGGTGCCGTCCTCGGCGGTGGCGTAGTCGGCCAGATAGACCGGGCTGAGCCGGTCGTAGCCCGGGTGCACCTGCGCCAGCGGGTGGTGGAAGTTGAGCCCGCCCAGCTTTTCACCTTGGGTCGTCGCCAGCACCTGGCCTTCCAGGCCGTAGCGCTGCAGGCAGCGCTCGACCAGCGAGGCCGCCAGCAGCAGCAGGCCGCGCGGCGTATCGACCAACGCGTACTCCAGCCCGGGGTTCAGGTTCAGCGCCTGGTTGGCCGGGATGGTCCACGACGTGGTGGTCCAGACCACGGCGAAGGCCGGCTTCGGCAGCGAAGGCAAACCGAAGGCTGCGGCCAGCTTGTCGTGCTCGGCGGCAGCGAAGGCGACGTCCACCGTCTGGCTCTTCTTGTCGGCGTACTCGATCTCGAACTCGGCCAGTGACGAGCCGCAGTCGAAGCACCAGTACACGGGTTTGAGGCCGCGATAGACGAAGCCGCGTTCGATGACGCGCTTGAAGGCGCGGATCTCGCCGGCCTCGTTGGCCGGTGCCATCGTCAGGTAGGGGCGCTCCCAGTCGCCGAGCACGCCCAGGCGCTGGAAGTCGGCCATCTGCAGCGCGATCTGCTCGGTGGCGTAGGCGCGGCTTTTGGCCTGCATCTGGTCGCGGTCCAGGCCGCGGCCGTGCAGCTTCTCGATGGCGTTTTCGATCGGCAGGCCGTGGCAGTCCCAGCCCGGCACGTACTGCGCGTCGAAGCCGGCCAGCTGGCGCGCCTTGACGATCATGTCCTTCAGCACCTTGTTCACCGCGTGGCCCATGTGGATCTGGCCGTTGGCGTAGGGCGGACCGTCGTGCAGGATGAACTTGGGCGCGTCGCGGCGCACGTCGCGCAGCTGCTTGTACAGGCCCTGTTCGTTCCACTGTTCGACCCAACCCGGCTCGCGCTTGGGCAGGTCGCCGCGCATCGGGAAGGGCGTGTCGGGCAGGTTCAGCGTGGCACGGTAGTCCTTGCTGGCGGCGCTGGCGGGCTTGGGGGCGTCGGCATTCATGGTGGGCGGCAGCGCCGCGCGGCGCTGCAAGGCAAACGGCTGGGGGCAAAGGCGGCAGCCGCGGCGCGGTGGGACGGCGCCGCGCGAGCGCGTCAAATTCGATCGCGTGTGATCTGCCGGCCGGTGGCGGCGTGCGTGCTCGGTGCCATGGTTACGATTCTAGCGGCCGGGTTTGCATGCGCCGGCGCGCGCTCATCGCGTCGCGAACCAGGCGCGCGCATCGGCGACGTCCTGCGCGATGCCTTCGCGCAGTGCCTGCATCGACGCGTACTTGCGTTCGTCGTGGAACTTGTGCAGCAGCTCCACCTTCACGCAGCGGCCGTAGGCGCCGTCGCGGCCCAGTGCGGCCGGCCAGCGCAGGCAGTGCACCTCGAGCAGCTGGCGCCCGGCGTCCTCGATGGTCGGGCGCACGCCCAGGCTGGCCACGCCCGGCAGCGTGCCGTCGCCATCGTCGCCATCGTCGCCTTGGTCGCCCAGGCCGTGCACGCGCACCGCGAAGATGCCCTGCGCGGCCGGGCGCGCATGGCCGAAGCGCAGGTTCAGCGTCGGCGTGCCCCACTCGCGCCCCAGCTTGCGCCCGTGTTGCACGTGGCCGCTGATGCTGTAGGGGCGGCCCAGCAAGGCGGCGGCGTGGGCCATTTCGCCGTCGGCCAGCGCCTGGCGCACCGCCGAGCTGGACACGCGCAGGCCGTGCACCTCGTAGCTCATCATGCGTGCCACGTCGAAGCCGGCCTTCGCGCCGGCGGCGTCGAGCAGCGCGTAGTCGCCCGCGCGCCGGGCACCGAAGCGGAAATCATCGCCCACCAATACGTAGCGCGCGCCCAGGCCGCGCTGCAGCACGTCGGTGACGAAGGCCTGCGGCGACTGGCCGGCGAAGGCCGCACCGAAACGCATGACCACCGCCTGGTCGATGCCGCAGCGCTGCAGCTCGGCCAGCTTGTCGCGCAGCGTGGCCACGCGCCGCGGTGCGGCTTCGGGCGTGCCGGCGCGTGCCGCGAACCAGTCGCGCGGGTGCGGCTCGAAGCTCATCACGCAACTGGGCACGCCGCGGTGCCGCGCCTCGTTGGTCAGCAGCGCCAACATCGCTTGATGGCCGCGGTGCACGCCGTCGAAATTGCCGATGGTCAACGCGCACTGCGGCGCGATGCCGGGGTGGTGCAATCCTCTGAAGACCTGCATGCGCAGCGATTATCGCGATGCGCTGAAGCGCGGCGGCGCAGCGGCGCCGGCTCGCAGCGCGGTGCGCAGCGCGGGGCGGTTCGCGCGGCTCGGACCTGTCAGCATCTCGGGTTGCGGGCCAGCACCGCGTCAAAGCCACCGCGCCACCGCACTGCGCTCGACCCAGCGCCACTGGCCAAGCGGCAGGTCCGCCGGCAGCTCGAGCTCGCCGAAGCGCACGCGCTGCAGCGCCAGCACGCGGTTGCCCACCGCCGCGAGCATGCGCTTGACCTGGTGGTACTTGCCTTCGGTCAAGGTCAGCCGCACACGCCGCTCGCCCGCCGCCTCGCAGGCCGCGGCGCGCACCGGCTGCGGGTCGTCGTGCAGCACCACGCCATGCAGCAGCCGCTCGATCTGTGCCGGCGTCACGGCCTCGGCGCAATCCGCGACATAGACCTTGGGCACATGCCACTTGGGCGACGTCAGCCGGTGGATCAGCGCGCCGTCGTCGCTGAGCAGCAGCAGCCCCGTGGTATCGGCGTCCAGCCGGCCCACCGGCTGCACGCCGCGCGTGCGCAGCGGCGCCGGCAGCAGGCTCAGCACGCTGGGGTGGTGGCGCGGCTGGCGCGAGCATTCGCAGCCGGCGGGCTTGTTCAGCAGCAGCAGCGCCTTCGCGTGATACGGCCAGGTCTGGCCGCGCACCGTGAACTCCAGGCCTTGGGTGGTGAACTCGGCCTGCGGCTCGTCGGTGATGCGCCCAAGGATCTGCACCCGGCCCGCGCGGATCAGCGCGTCGCATTCGCGCCGGCTGCCGAAGCCCTGGCTGAACAGGATCTGCCGCAGTTGCACGTCAGGCTCGCAGCCGTTGCCGGGCGCGCGCGGCACGTTGGTCACGCGCCGCAGCGGCCGCCGCGAACCGCGCGGCGTCGCACCGCCAGCCGCGCTGGCGCGCCACGCGCAGCCGGCAGGCCAGCACGGTCAGCGCGGCCAGCGGGACAGCGGGACAGCGGTGTCCTCGATGGCGCGAAAGGGCTTCACGCAAGCGTCGCGGCGGTCGCCGGGCAGCAGCGCCGCGGCAGCGCGCCAGCGCGGCCCGCACCCGGCAACGCCGACGCGCGCCGGCGCCCCGGCGGATGCGCGCAGGCAGGGGTCGATGGCGGCAGGCGTGGCGACGGACGGCATGGCAGAAGCATGGTAGCCGCGGCGCCGGCCGCCCCGGGTGGCAGGCCGCCACGGCGTGGCGGCAGCGCGGCGGCGGGCGCCGCCGGCATCAAGCCTGCGGCAGATCGCGCAGCGCCGGCAGGCCGGGCAGGCCGTGGGCACAGCGCACCGCGTTGCGGATCGCGCGCGCCACGGCCTCGGCGGCCAGCACGCCCAGCAGCGTGAGGTCGGCCTCGCTGCCGTCTGGCGGGCCGGCCTGGCCGGTGGACAGGCCGAACAGCGTGTCGCCGTCGGCCATGGTCAGCGGGTCGATGGCCCGCGACAGGCCGTGGTGCGCCAGCGCCGCCAGGCGTTGCGCCTGCGCCTTGTGCAGCCGTGCGTCGGTGGCGACGATGCCGATGGTGGTGGCGCTGGCCGGCGGCACGGCGGCGGCCAGCGGCTCGGGCACGCGCCCGTCCAGCAGCGCAGCAGTGCTGCGCCTGAAGCCGCGGCCGCCGCCGCTGCGCGAGCCGGCGAGCACCCGGCCGTGTTCGCCGATCACGTCACCCACCGCATTGACGGCCACCAGCGCGCCCACCGTCACCGCGCCGAGCTGCAGCGACGCGCTGCCGATGCCGCCCTTCATCGCGAATTCGGCGCCGAACAGCTTGCCCACCGTGGCCCCGGCACCTGCGCCGACGCTGCCTTGCTGCGGCGGCTGCCCGCTGGCGGCTTCGCAGGCGGCGTAGCCGCTGTGCGCATCGGGGCGGATGCGCGCGTCACCCACCCACAGGTCGAACAGCACGGCCGCCGGCACGATGGGCACGCGCGCCGGGCCCACCTGCACGCCATGGCCGCGCTCGTCGAGCCAGCGCATCACGCCGCCGGCGGCGTCCAGGCCGAAGGCGCTGCCGCCGGCGAGCAGCAGCGCATGGACCTGTTGCACCAGGTTGTCGGGGCGCAGCAGGTCGGTCTCGCGCGTGCCCGGCGCGCCGCCGCGCACCGCCACGCCGCACACCGCGCCTTGCGGGCACAGCAGCACGCTGCAGCCGGTGGGGCGGCGCGTGTGGGTGAAATGGCCGACGCGCACCCCGGCGACGTCGGTGATCGCGCCGGGGTACAGCGCGCCGGCGCCGCTCATGCAAACACGCCGGCGCTGTCGCGCATGCGCGCGCTGGCTTCGCCGAGGTGGTGCAGCGTGTCGCCGAAGCTCAGCTCGAGCACCGTCATGCGCTTGAAATAGTGGCTGGAGAGGTATTCGTCGGTGACGCCGATGCCGCCGTGCAGCTGCGTGCACTGCTGGCCGACGAAGCGCATCGACTGGCCCAGCTGCACCTTGGCCTGCGACAGCGCCAGGCGCCGCGCTGCGGCCGGCTCGGCCAGCTTCAGGCTGGCGTAGTAGCTCATCGAGCGGCCCAGCTCGAGCTGCATCTTCACGTCGGCGATGCGGTGGCGCAGCGCCTGGAAGCTGGCGATGGCCACGCCGAACTGCTTGCGCTGGCGCATGTAGTCGACGGTGACGGCCAGCATGCGCTCCATCAGCCCGACGCCCTCGGCGCACAGCGCGGCGATGGCGACGCCGGCGGCGTGTTCGAGCGCGTCGTGCCCTTGCCGGGTGAGCAGCGTGGCCGGGGTGTCGGCCAGCACCAGCGTGGCGGCGCGCGCGCCGTCCTGGGTCGGGTAGGCCTGCAGCGTCAGGCCGGCCGCCGCCTTGTCGACGATGAACAGCGCCACGCCCGCGGCGTCGCACTCGGCGCCGCCGGTACGTGCCGAGACAACGAAGGCATCGGCCTCGTCGCCGGCCGGCACCACGACCTTGGTGCCGCTCAATTTCCACGTGCCGCCGGCCTCGGCGGCGCGCACCGCGACCTGGCCGAGCCGGTAGCGCGAATGGCGTTCCTGCTGCGCCAGCACCAGCAGCGCCTCGCCGCCGGCGATCTTCGGCAGCCAGGCCTGTTGCAGCTCGGCCGGGCCGTAGGACAGCAGCGCCGGCGCCACCAGCGCCGCTTGGGCGTAAGGGGCGTTGACCAGGCCGCGGCCCAGTTCTTCCATCACCACCATCGCCTCGACCGCGGCGAAGCCCAAACCGCCGTGCGCTTCGGGCACCACCAGGCCGGCCAGGCCCAGTTCGTTGAGCTCGCCCAGCACCTCGCGCGTGAAGCCGCCGGCCTTGGCCAGCGCATGGCGGCGCTCGAAGCCGAAGCCCTTGTCCACCCAGCGCCGCACCGCGTCGCGCAGCTGTTCCTGTTCGTCGCTGAATTCGAAGTCCATGTTCGTGCCCTTCGTCAATCTGCCTGGAGCCCCTTCCTCCTCGGGGGGAAGGGGCTGGGGAAAGGAGCCGTGTTTCCAGCCCTTCGGGCTGAAGGCCGCAGGCCTTCAGCCGAGCACCGTCTGAGCGACGATGTTGCGCTGCACTTCGTTGCTGCCGCCGTAGATCGTGGTCTTGCGCTGGTTCAAGTAGCTGCCGGCCAGCGGCAGCAGGAAACGCTCGATGGCGATGTCGCCCTGCCAGCCGGCTTCCATCGCCTCGTGCAGGTAGGGCACCGTGCAGGGGCCGCCGGCGAGCATCATCAGCTCGCTGTAGCGCTGCTGGATCTCGCTGCCGCGGATCTTCAGCAGCCCGGCGACGTCCAGGCTCTGCTTGCCGCTTTTTTCGGCCCACAGCACGCGCAGCACCATCATCTCCAGCGCCACGATGTCGATCTCGAGCAGCGCGATCTGGTCGCGAAAACGGGCGTCGTCCCACACGCCTTCGGACTTGGCGATGCGCTTCAGGCGCTCGAGTTCGCGCTTGGCGCGGTTCACGTCGGCGATGTTGGTGCGCTCGTGCGCCAGCAGGTGCTTGGCGTAGGTCCAGCCCTTGTTCTCCTCGCCGACCAGGTTCTCCACCGGTACTTCGACGTTGTCGAAGAACACCTCGTTGACCTCGTGCTCGCCGTCCATCGTGATGATCGGGCGCACCGTGATGCCGGGGCTCTTCATGTCGATCAGCAGGAAGCTGATGCCCAGCTGCGGCTTGCCCTCGCTGCTGGTGCGCACCAGGCAGAAGATCCATTCGCCGTACTGGCCCAGCGTGGTCCAGGTCTTCTGGCCGTTGACCAGGTACTTGTCGCCCGAACTCGTGTGGACACGTTCGGCGCGCGTCTTCACGCTGGCCAGATCGGAGCCCGAGCCCGGCTCGCTGTAGCCCTGGCTCCACCAGACGTCGCCGCTGGCGATGCCGGGCAGGAAGCGCCGGTGCTGCTCGGCATTGCCGAAGGCCATGATCACCGGCGCCACCATCACCGGACCGAAGGGGATGATGCGCGGCGCGGCGGCGCGCGCGCAGGCTTCTTCGAACAGGTGCTTTTGCACCGCGTTCCAGCCCGGGCCGCCGAACGGCTTGGGCCAGGCGTAGCCGAGCCAGCCCTTCTTGCCGAGGATCTTCTGCCAGGCCTGCTGGTCCTCGCGGCTCAGGCGCAGCGATTGGCGCACCTTGTCGCTGAGCTGCTTGGGCAGGTTGTTCGCGACCCAGTCCCGGACCTCGTCGCGAAAGGCGAGTTCCTCGGCGGTGAAGTTCAGGTCCATCTGCGCGTCTCCTCGGGCTGCGGCGCGGTGTGCACGCATGGTTCTAGCACGTTCGGCGGCGTGCCCGCTGTGCCTTGGCGCACTGCGCGGTGCCGCCGGGTCAGCGGCGCTTCTGCAGGTGCAGCAGGTCGTTGTCGCGCCGCATCTGGAAGCGCCCGAGGAAGCTGTTGCCCAGCAGCACGTAGGGCATCTGCGCCGGCACCACCACGGCGTCGACCTGCGTGACCTCGACTTCGCCGATGCGCACCGAATTCAGGTTGACGCGGTGCACCGGCACCGCGCCGTTGGCGGTGTGCGTGACCGAGCGCGGCGCGTCGCGCCAGGCCAGGCCGATGCGTTCGGCTTCGGCCTGGCTGAGCGCGACCACGGTGGCGCCGGTGTCGACCATGAACTGCACCGAGCGGCCGTTGATCGCGCCGGCTGCGGTGAAGTGGCCACCCAGGCCGACCGGCAGCACGATCTCCTGCGCCGAGTCGGCAGCGTGCGGCGTGCCCGACAGCCGCGCCGGCGCCGCACCCAGCCGCAGCGTCGCCGTGCTGCCGCCGCGCTGCACCAGCGCCTGTGCGTCGGACAACTGCAGCAGCGTCACGCCCAACGCGCTTTGGCCTACGCTCAGCGTGCGGGGCTGGCCGTCGATCACCAGCAGCGCCTTCGTGCCCATGCTGCCGGCCAGCGTCACGTCCTGCGCCCGCGCGTCGGCGCCCAGCAGCGCCAGCGCCGTCAGCGCGCTCAGCGCCGAAAGCGGCCCCGGCGCGCAGCACCGGCGCATCAGTCGCGGAAGTTTTCGAAGCCCAGCGGCAGCTCGGTGACCTCGCGCTTGAGCAGCGCGATCGCGCTTTGCAGATCGTCGCGCTTGGCGCCGGCCACGCGCACCGCGTCGCCCTGGATCGACGCCTGCAGCTTGAGCTTGCTCTGTTTGATCAGGCTCTGGATGCGCTTGCCGGTCTCGCCGTCGATGCCGCTCTTCACCGGCGCGCTTTGCTTGACCTTGTCGCCGCCGAGCTTTTCCAGCTTGGCGCCGAAGTCGACGAAGCGCACGTCCACGCCGCGTTTGGCCAGCTTGGCCAGCACGATGTCGCGCACCTGGCCGATCTGGAACTCGCTGTCGGCATACAGCAGCAGCGTGCGCTCCTTGCCCTTGTCGGCCAGCTCGAGGCGCGCGGCCGAGCCCTTGAAGTCGAAGCGCGTGCCGATTTCCTTGTTGGTCTGATCCACCGCATTGCGCAGTTCGACCAGGTCGGGTTGCAGGACGGTGTCGAAGCTGGGCATGGCGGGTGTTCCGGCAGCGGCGATGTGAGGGAAAATTCTGCCATGTTGCGCCAGCGCACCGACCCCACCGCCGACACGACCGGCGGCACGACGATTGAGCGTCGCGCCAGCCTGCGCGAGTACAATACCTTCGGCCTGCCGGCGACCGCCGCGATGATGGTGCGCCTGCGCAGCGAAGCGGACGTCAAGCGCGTGGTCGACCACCCCGAGCTCGGCCCGGCGCCCAAGCAGATCCTCGGCGGCGGCAGCAACCTGGTGCTGACGCGCGACGTCGTCGCGGCGGTGCTGAAGGTCGAGATCCCGGGGCGCCGCCTGGTGGCGCACAGCGGCGACGCGTTCATCGTCGAGGCCGGCGCCGGCGAGAACTGGCACGACTTCGTCGCCTGGACGTTGCAGCAGGGCTGGCCGGGGCTGGAGAACCTGGCCTTGATCCCCGGCCTGGCGGGCGCCGCGCCGGTGCAGAACATCGGCGCCTACGGCGTCGAGCTGGCCGAGCGCTTTCACTCGCTGGACGGCGTCGACCTGGTTACCGGGCGCAGCGTCACGCTGGATGCGCGGCAATGTGCGTTCGGTTACCGCGACAGCGTGTTCAAGCACGCGCTGGCCGGCAAGACGCTGATCACGCGCGTGCGCCTGCGCCTGCCGCGGCCATGGGCGCCGGTGCTGGGCTACCTCGACCTGCAAAAGCGCATGCACGAAACCGGCATCACGGCGCCGGATGCGCAAACGGTGTTCGAGTGGGTGTGTGCGATCCGCCGCGCCAAGCTGCCCGACCCGCAGCACATCGGCAACGCCGGCAGCTTCTTCAAGAACCCGGTGGTCAGCGCCGAGCAGTGCCGCGACATCATCGGCCGCGACCCGTCGGTGGTGCACTACCCGCTGCCCGACGGCCACTTCAAGCTGGCCGCGGGCTGGCTGATCGACGCCTGCGGCTGGAAGGGCAAGTCGGTCGGCCGCGCCGGCGTCTACGAGCGCCAGGCGCTGGTGCTGGTGAACCGCGGCGGCGCCATCGGCGCCGAGGTGCTGACGCTGGCGCGCGCGATCCAGGAAAGCGTGTACGGCCGCTTCGGCATCCGGCTGGAGCCCGAGCCGGTCATCCTGTGACCGGCTCTTGAAGGATGCCGGTCATCCTGTGACCGGCTCTTGAAGGATGCCGGTCATCCTGTGACCGGCGCTTGAAGGATGCCGCTCATCCTGTGACCGGCTCGAACAGCCCGGCGGCCTCGCAGGCCACGCGGCTGTCCCGAAGCAGGTGCTCGAAGCGCTGGATCAGCCGCGCGATCTCGTGCGCCGGCACGTGGGTGGCGCCTTCGTGCAGCGCCTGCGCGGTCTGCGCCAGGGCGTTCAGCCCGAAGTTCAGCGCGGCGCCGCGCGCGGCGTGGGCATTGACGCGCAGGTCCAGCGCCTGGCCGTCGCGCAGCGCGACGCGCAGCCGCTCCACCATCTGCGGGCCTTCGTCGAAGAAGTCGCGCAGCAGCTGCGCCAGCCGCTCGCGGCTGACCGCGCGCATCGCGGCATCGAGCGTGGCGCGGTCCAGCAGCACCGGTGCCGCCGCCGGTGCCGGGGCTGGGGCCGCGGCATCGGCGCTGGCGCCGCCGAACAGCCGGCGCAGCATCGCCGACAAACGCTCGGGGCTCACCGGCTTGGCGAGAAAGTCGTTCATGCCCGCCATCAGGCAGCGCTCGCGCGTCTGGGCGAAGGCGTCGGCGGTGAGCGCGATGATCGGCACGGTGGCCGACGCGCCGTCGGGCAGCGCGCGGATCGACAAGGTGGCGCCGACGCCGTCGAGCAAGGGCATGTGCAGGTCCATCAGCACGACGTCGAAGCGCTGTTCGCGCACCGCCTGCACCGCCTCCAGCCCGTTGGCGGCAAAGTGCGCGTGGTGGCCCATGCCTTCGAGCAGGGCCGCCATGTACTGGCGGTTGACCGGATGGTCTTCGGCCACCAGCACGCGCAGCGGCGCCGCCGCGGCCGGCGCGGCCTCGCCCGGCAGCGCGCCGCTCACGTTGCGCGGTGCCGCCGCCACCGCCTGCAGCGGCACGCGCAGGCAAAAGCTGCTGCCTTCGCCGGGCGCGCTCTGGGCGGTGACGTCGCCGCCCATCAACCGCGCCAGGCTGCGCGAGATCTCCAGCCCCAGGCCGGTGCCGCCGTGGCGCCGCGAGCGTGATTCGTCGCCCTGCGAGAAGCGCTTGAACAGCCGCTCCATCGTGACCTGGTCCATGCCGATGCCGGTGTCGGTGACGAGGAACTCCAGCCACTCGCGGCCCTCGCCGTCGAGCGCGCGGCGCAGGTCGACCACCACCACGCCGCGGTCGGAGAACTTGACCGCGTTGTTCACCAGGTTGAACAGGATCTGCTTGACGCGGGTGCGGTCGGCCCGCACGGCCTCGGGCACGCCCGGGTCGGCGTCGATGTGCAGCGCCAGCGACTTGGCCTGCGCCTGCGGGCGCATCAGCGCCTCGACCTCGCGCAGCAGATCGCGCAGGTTCACCGCCTCGAGCGTCAGCGTCAGCCGGCCGGACTCGAGCAGCGACATGTCCAGCACATCGTTCAGGATCGTCAGCAGGTGGTCGGCCGATTCGGTGGCGGTGCGCAGGTATTGCGCCTGGCGCGTGTTCAGCCCGGTATCGCGCAGCAGCGACAGCATGCCCAGCAGGCCGTGGAAGGGCGTGCGGATCTCGTGGCTCATGTTGGCCAGGAACACGCTCTTGGCCTCGCTCGCCGCTTCGGCCTGGTGCTGCGCCTCGCGCAGGTGCGCCGTCAGGTCGACCAGCGTGCGCTGGCGCTCGCCCAGCAGCCGCATCTGGCGCAGCGCCAGCGCGCCGAAAGCCAGCAGCAGCAGCGACAGGCACAGCGTCAGCACCAGCGCCACCTGGTTGTGGCGGCGCACGGCGGCGTTGCGCGCTTCGATCTGCGCCGACACATGGTGCGACGCGCTGAGCATCATCGAATGGATCGGCGCGCCCAGCGCGTCCAGCTCGGATTGCAGTGCGGCCAGCGCGGCCAGGTCCAGCGGGCGCGCACTGTTCGGCCCCAGCACCTTGTCGGCGCGGGCGATGAAGGCTTCCATCTGGCGCAGCGGCGCGGTGTATTCGTCGTTGCCATCCATCAGCCGCGCGATGGCCTGGTGGTGCAGCAGCCCGACGCGGCTGACCCAGATGTCGTAGCGCAGCTGCAGCGCTTCGGTGTCGACGCGCTCGCGCTCGTGCTGCGCAAGCACCCAGTATTCGCGCAGACGCAGGTACTCGGCCTCGGCCTGGTACAGGCTCAGCACCGCGTAGTCGTCCTGGTAGGCCACGCTTTGCTTGAGCATCGCGAACTGGCGCGCCTGCACCAGCGCCACCGCCGCCAGCGCCAGCACCAGCACCGCGCCGAGCAGCCACAGCAGCGTGATGCGGCGCCGCTCCCGTGCCTTCGCGGCCGGGACGGGGTCGATGTCTAGCGGACTTCGAGCGCTTTGAGCTGCCATGCCGAGCGGCTGTAGTACACGGTGGTGCGCAGCTGCGCGTCGGAGTCGAAGGGGTAGATGATGAACAGCGGGCCCCGGTCGCGCACCGCCATCGGTTTGTCGTCGAGCAGCCGCGCCAGCAGCACGTCGTGGCGTTGCGCATCGTCGAACGGCAGGTCGACGCTGTAGTCGTTCAGCGCGATCGCGCGCAAGGTGCTGCCGCTCGCGCCGCAGGCGCCCAGCACGTCGCGCAGCAGCGGGCCGGTGAACTTGTGCGCTGTCGCATACCACGGCGTGGCGGTGACGAAGCTGCGCTGCGGCAGCTGCTCGAGCATGGCCATGTCGAAGCGTGCGACGCCGCCGGCATTGGTCTGGCCGACGCGGCCGGTGACGGTCAACACCACGGCGCCCGACGGCTGCTGCAGCGCCAGCGCCGGACCCGCGGGCAGCGCGGCAGCCAGCCAGCGCAGGAGACGACGGCGGCTGAACAGCGGTGGGTTCATCGAGCGCGGCTGCGGGTTGAATCGGCGGGGATTCTAGGAAACCGCGGCGGCCGCGGGCACCGGCAAAAACCGGCGAACGAAAAAAATGCCGGTCCCGGCGCTGTTCGGCCGGAGCCGGGCCGGCCTGCAGCGCGGCCCGACGCCGCCGCGGCCGCCTTCCCGCGGCTGCTCAGCGCGCCAAACCCTTGTACAGCATGTACGCCGCCAACAGGAACAGCACGCTGGCGAACACGCGCTTGAGCCCGGCCACCGGCAGGCCGTGCGCGGCCTTGGCGCCCAGCGGCGCGGTGAGCACGCTGCACGAGGCGATCACCGCCAGCGCCGGCAGCCAGATGTAGCCCAGCGAGCCGGCCGGCAACCCGGCCAGGGCGTGCCCGCTGATCACGTAGCCGGCCACGTTGGCCAGCGCGATCGGAAAACCCAGCGCGGCCGAGGTCGCCACCGCGTTGTGGATCGCGACGTTGCACCAGGCCATGAACGGCACGCTGATGAAACCGCCGCCCGCGCCGACCAGGCCCGAGATGAAGCCGATGCCCGCGCCCGCGCCGAACTGGCCGGCCGCGCCCGGCATCTGCCGTGACGGCTTGGGCTTGCGGTCCAGGATCATCTGGCTGGCCGAGAAGGCGACGAACAGGCCGAACACCACTGCCAGCGACGAGCCCTTGAGCACCGCGAACACCCCCAGGCTGCCGAGCAGGCTGCCGGCGACGATGCCCGGCGCCAGGCCGCGCACCAGCTCCCAGCGCACCGCGCCGCGCTGGTGGTGCGCGCGCACGCTGGACAGCGAGGTGAAGACGATGGTCGCCATCGAGGTGGCGATGGCCATCTTCACCGCCAGGTCGGCGGCTACGCCGCGCCCGCCGAGGATCAGCGTGATGAACGGCACCATGACCATGCCGCCGCCGATGCCCAGCAGCCCGGCCAGAAAGCCGGTGGCCACGCCGAGCAGCGCGAGTTCGAGGATCAGCAGCGGTTCGAGGTTCATGGGCAACGGCGCGCCGCGGTGGCATGCGAAAGATGGCGGCGGGCGCGCCGGCGCGCGCGTTGCGCGGCATGATGCGCGCATGAACCGCATCGACCCTGCCGAGCTTACCCGAGCCCGAGCGCACCCCCCGCCTGCCGGCAGCGCGGCGCGGCCGCTGCCGCCACCGGCCGGGCAGCGCCGGGCAAGGGGCCGGCGATGAGCCGGGCGGTGATCCCGATTGCCTCAGAGCCTGTGAAGCATTCGGTCGGCGCCGCCGAGCGAACGAGTGCGTCCGA
>CAYZGL010000110.1:0-14385 GCA_964477985.1 uncultured Rubrivivax sp.
GCGCGCCGGCATCGGCCACGTGTACGCCTGGCAGCGCGAACTGATGCTGGCCGGGCTGCCACTGCAACGCAAGGCGCCGCAGCTGTTCCCCACCTACGCGCACTTCGACCTGCGCGCCGATGTGCAGTTGGCGTCGAAGACGGCGGCGCGCTGTGTCGGCGACCCCCGATGACCTGCGCGAGGCAGCGACGATGGTCTGCGGTGTGAACCAGGTGTTGCTGCGGCAGGAGATCCGCGTCGGCGCCGACCTCGATGCCTGGCTGGCGCACGGCGGCGGCGATGGTCTGAAGCAGGCCTTGGCCGCGCCCGGGCAGGTCATCGCCGTGATCGAACAGGCCGACCTGCGCGGCATGGGCGGCGCAGGTTTTGCCACTTGTCGCAAGTGGGCGCCGGTGGCGGCGGCCACGGCCGCCGACAAGTGGGTCATCTGCAACGGCAACGAGGACGAGCCCGGCACCTTCAAGGACCGCTTCCTGCTGGAGCACACGCCGCACCAGGTGATCGAAGGTGCGCTGATCGCGGCAGTGGCCACGCACGCCAACCATGTGGTGCTGTACGTCAACCCGCAGCAGCCGGCGGCGCTGGCCGCGGTGCGCGAGGCGCTGCAGCAGTGGCGCGACCATGCGCTCGTGCCGCAGATCGAGCAGCACCTCGACGCTGCGCTCGCTCTGGCCGTGGTGCCGAGTTCCGGGCTGTATATCGGCGGTGAGGAAACGGCGGTCATCGCCACCGTGGAGGGCAGCTTCCCGTTCCCGCGCCGCAAGCCGCCGTTCCCGGCGCAAAGCGGCGTGCACGGCGCGCCGACCATCGTCAACAACGTCGAGACGCTGGCCCATGTGCCGGGCATCCTGCGCTTTGGTGCGGCCTGGTACCGCGGGCTGGGGCGCAACGGCGCGGCCGGCACCAAGCTGTATTCGCTGTCGGGCGACGTGTTGCGCCCGGGGCTGTACGAGTTGCCGATGGGCACGCCGCTGCACGAACTGGTGTTCGAGCACGGCGGCGGCCTGCTGCAGGGCAAGCCGTTCAAGGCGGTGTTCACCGGCGGGCCGTCGAACACGCTGCTGACACGCGACGACCTGGACGTGGCGCTGGACTTCGATGCGGTGCGCGCGCGCGGCTCGCGCCTGGGCACCGGCGCGATGATCGTCGTGGGCGAGGGCACGGGCATCGTGCGCAAGGTGGCCGAGTACCTGAACTTCTTCGCCCAGGGTTCGTGCGGCCAGTGCCCGCCGTGCAAGGGCGGCACGTTCCAGCTGACACGGCTGCTCAACCGCATCGACACCGGCCGCGGCGTGCGTGCCGACCTGGACGCGATCGAAAACCTGTGCCGCCTGCTGCCCGGCAGCGGGCGCTGCGGGCTGATAGACGGCGCGGTCACGGTGGTACAAAGTTCGCTGCGGCAGTTCCGCGACGAGTACGAGGCGCTGCTGATGGCTTGAGCAGCATCGAACAAGAGCAAACAAGGAGACACTGATGAAGACCCAGGCCCCCACTGCAGCCGAACCGAAGAAGAAGGAAACCTCGCCCGCGCTGTGGATCCTCGGCGCGATGGTGGTGGGCATCCTCGTCGGCTGGTTCATCTTCGTCAGCTATCCCGAGAAGCGGCTGGCGGCGCAGATCTCGGGCTACATCTCGATCTTTTCGGACATCTTCCTGCGGCTGATCAAGATGCTGATCGCGCCGCTGGTGTTCTCCACGCTGGTGGTCGGCATCGCGCACATGGGCGACGCGGCGTCGGTGGGGCGCGTGTTCGCCAAGGCCTTCGGCTGGTTCGTCACCGCGTCGCTGGTGTCGCTGGTGCTGGGCATGGTGCTGGCCAACCTGCTGCAGCCCGGCGCGAACCTGGGCCTGCCGCTGCCCGACGCGGCGGCGCAGACCAACCTCGCGACCTCGAAGTTCACGCTGAAGGACTTCATCAACCACCTGGTGCCCAGATCCTTCGCCGAGGCGATGGCGCAGAACGAAATCCTGCAGATCGTCGTGTTCTCGATGTTCTTCGGCGTCGCGCTGTCGGCGCTGGGCGAGCGCGGCAAGACGCTGGTCGCGGCGATCGACGAGCTGGCGCACGTGATGCTGAAGATCACCGGCTACGTGATGAAGCTCGCACCGGTGGCGGTGTTCGCGGCGATGGCGGCCACGGTGGGCGTCAACGGGCTGGAGATCCTGCTGAAGTTCGCGGTCTTCATGGGCCAGTTCTACCTGGGCCTGTTCCTGCTGTGGAGCCTGCTGGTGCTGGCCGGCTTCGTCGTGCTCAAGGCGCGCGTGTTCACGCTGCTGCGGCTGATCAAGGAAGCCTTCATGCTGTCGTTTGCCACCGCCAGCTCGGAAGCCGCGTACCCGAAGATCCTCGACGCGCTCGACCGCTTCGGCGTCAAGCGCAAGATCTCCAGCTTCGTCATGCCGATGGGGTATTCGTTCAACCTCGACGGCTCGATGATGTACTGCACCTTCGCCACGCTGTTCATCGCGCAGGCCTACGGCATCGAGCTGTCGCTGGGCACGCAGATCACGATGCTGCTGGTGCTGATGCTCACCTCCAAGGGCATGGCCGGCGTGCCGCGCGCGTCGCTGGTGGTGATCGCGGCCACGCTGAACCAGTTCAACATCCCCGAGGCCGGGCTGCTGCTGATCCTGGGCGTGGACACCTTCCTCGACATGGGGCGCTCGGCGACCAACGCGGTCGGCAACTCGATCGCCACCGCCGCGGTGGCCAAGTGGGAAGGCGAGCTGCTGTCGGTGGAAGAAGCGGCCGCGCACGAGCAGCGCATGGACATCGAGGCCGGGCTGCACGCGCACCCGATCCCCGGCCCCGACCTGGCCTGAGCATGAACCGCGCCGTCATTTCAGCGTGGCTCGGGGCCCGCTGCCTGCGCGTCGCACTGCTGGCCATCGCGCTCGCGGCCGGCGCGGTGCAGGCGCAGCCGATCGGCGACGAAGGCATCGCCCTCACGGGCACGCTGGCGACGCTGCGCCAGCGCGGCTCGGTGATCATCGGCTACCGCGAGGCCTCGGTGCCGTTTTCCTTCCTGTCGACGCTGAAGCAGCCGGTCGGCTATTCGATCGAGCTGTGCAAGGAGCTGGTCGCAGACCTCGGCGAAGCGGTGCAGCGCGAGCTGAAGATCGAATGGCAGCCGGTGACCTCGGCCAACCGCGTCGATGCGGTGGTATCGGGCCGCATCGATCTCGAATGCGGCTCGACCACCAACAACGCCGAGCGCCGCGAGCGCGTGGCCTTCTCGCCGACGATCTTCGTCGCCGGCACCAAGCTGATGGTCAAGCAGGGCTCGGCGGTGCGCAGCTTCAAGGACCTGGCCGGCCAGCGCGCCGCGGTCACCGCCGGCACCACCAACGAGCAGGTGATGCGCGACCTGTCGGACAAGTTCGCGCTGAAGCTGCAGTTCATCGTCTCGACCGACCACGACCAGTCGCTGGCCAGGCTGCTGGGCGGCGAGGCCGACGCCTTCGCCACCGACGACGTGCTGCTGTACGGCTTCATCGCGCAGCGCAAGCTGCAGGGCCAGGTCAAGGTAGTGGGCGACCTGCTGTCCTACGACCCCTACGGCGTGATGTACCGCCGCGACGACCCGTTGCTGGCGCGCGTCGTCAACCTCGGCTTCCAGCGCCTGGCGCGCGACGGCGAGATCGAGCGCCAGTACCGGCGCTGGTTCCTGCGCAAGCTGCCGCTGGGCGTGAGCCTGGACTTGCCGATGAGCGCGCAGCTCGAAGCGCTGATCGCGGCCACCGCGCGGCCCACCGAATGAACCCAGGAGACGCGACGATGAGCGACCAGCCCCGCACCCGCATCGAACACGACCTGCTCGGCGACCGCGAGATCCCGGCCGACGCCTACTACGGCGTGCACACGCTGCGCGCGCTGGAGAACTTCCCGATCACCGGCACGCCGATCTCGATCTACCCGGAGCTGATCCGCGCGCTGGCCGGCATCAAGAAGGCGGCGGCGCACGCCAACCACGAGCTCGGTCTGCTCGATGCCACGCGCTGCAAGGCCATCGACGCCGCCTGCGACGAGCTGCTGGCCGGCAAGCTGCACGAGCAGTTCGTGGTCGACGTCATCCAGGGCGGCGCCGGCACCTCGACCAACATGAACGCCAACGAGGTCATCGCCAACCGCGCGCTCGAACTGATGGGCCATGCCAAGGGCGAGTTCCAGCACCTGCACCCGAACGAACACGTCAACATCGGGCAGAGCACCAACGACGTCTACCCGACGGCGCTGAAGATCGCCACCTGGGCCGGCATCCTTGGCCTGGTCGACGCGATGGCCTACCTGCGCCGCGCCTTCGAGGCCAAGGCCGAGGAGTTCAAGGACGTGCTGAAGATGGGCCGCACCCAGCTGCAGGACGCCGTGCCGATGACGCTCGGCCAGGAGTTCAGCACCTACGCGGTGATGCTGGGCGAGGACGAGCAGCGGCTGCGCGAAGCCGCGCTGCTGATCTGCGAGATCAACATGGGCGCCACCGCGATCGGCACCGGCATCACCGCGCACCCCGACTACGCGCCGCTGGTGCTGAAGCACCTGCGCGAGATCACCGGCATCCCGCTGCTGACCGCACCCAACCTGATCGAAGCGACGCAGGACTGCGGTGCCTTCGTGCAGCTGTCGGGCGTGCTCAAGCGCGTGGCGGTCAAGCTGTCGAAGACCTGCAACGACCTGCGGCTGCTGTCCAGCGGGCCGCGCGCGGGCCTGGGCGAGATCAACCTGCCGGCGCGGCAGGCGGGCTCGAGCATCATGCCGGGCAAGGTCAACCCGGTGATTCCGGAAGTGGTGAACCAGATCGCCTTCGAGGTCATCGGCAACGACATCACCGTCAGCTTCGCCGCCGAGGCCGGGCAACTGCAGCTCAACGCCTTCGAGCCGATCATCGCGCACAGCCTGTTCAAGAGCGTGAGCCACCTGCGCAACGGCTGTCTGACGCTGGCCGACCGCTGCGTCGCCGGCATCACCGCCAACACCGAACACCTGCGCGCCAGTGTGGCCAACTCGATCGGCATCGTCACCGCGCTGAACCCGTACATCGGCTACGCCCACGCCACCGCGGTGGCGCAGGAGGCGCACGCCAGCGGCGGCAGCGTCTACGACATCGTGCTGGCGAGAAAGCTGCTGACCAAGCAGCAGCTCGACCAGATCCTGCGTCCCGAGACGCTGACGCGGCCGGTGCCGCTGAACCTGGCGCCGCCGGCGGACGGCGAGGCGCAGCACTGAGGCCGGCGGCTGTGGCCGGTGCACGGCAGCTGGCGCACGCTGGCTGCGCCGTGTCGGCGCAGGTGCCGGTGCACCACATCGACCCGCAGCCCGCCGTCGAAGCCGCCGTGCGGCGCGCAGCGCGCGGGCGGCTCAGCGCAACGTCGCCTCGAGCCAGTCGAAGGTGGCGGTCCAGAACACGATCGGCGCCATGCCCTCGCAGTGCCCTTCGGCGCCCTCGGCGCGGGTGAAGCGGCGCAAGGTCTTGGGGCAGGTCATCGCGTCGAACAGCTGCTGGCCCTGGCCGGTGGACACGGGGTCGGTCTCGTTGTCCGCGACGAAACTCGGGCAGCGCACAGCGCGGGCCAACTCGGCGCAGTGGCAGCGCCGCATGTCCCGGAGCCAGGCCTGCGGGTCGGCGGCACCGTGGGTCACCCTGCGCGCTGCGAGCAGCGCCTAGGCCTGCACCGGCTCCATGCCCGCCGGGGCCTTGTCGCGCAGCAGCCGTGTGATCACGCTGGCCAGCAATGCGCGCACCGCTTCGGCGGCACGTGTGGGCGCGCTGCCCGCGTCGTGTGCCACGCAGGCCGTCAGGTGCAGCGGCGGCTCGATCGGCGTGGCTGCCAACGTGCCGCGGCCGAGCAGCGCCGTGAAGTCGCCCAGCGGCAAGACGGTGGCGCCGGCACCCGAGTGCACCGCGGCCAGCATGCTCGACAGCTGATTGGTCTGGACGACCACCTTGGGCTGCAGGCCGGCGTCGGTGAAGGCGCGATCGAGCACGCGGCGCAGCGCATTCGGCGCACCGGCCAGCACCAGTGGCAGTTCGGCCGCCCGCTGCAGCGGCACGCTGCGCGCATGGCCCGGCAGCTTCTTGCGGTCGACCAGGTACAGCCGCTGGCGGAACAGCGGCATCAGCGGCTGGCCCGGCATCGGCTCGGGCTCGAAGACCACGGCCAGGTCCAGGCCATGCGCAGCCAGGCGTGATTTCAGCGTCAGGCTGTCGTCGGTGACCAGGCTCAGGCTGACACGCGGCAGCGCGGCGCGGCACGCCTCGATGAACGGCCCGGCCAGGTACGAGGCCACGGTCGACGACATGCCCAGGCTGACCGCGCCCGCGATCTCGCCACCGCTGTCGCGCACCAGGTCGGGCAGCTTCTCCACGTGCCGCAGGATCGCCTGCGCCTCGCGGTACAGCACCTCGCCGGCCGCGGTCGGCCGCACGCCGCGTGCGCTGCGGTGCAGCAGCGCCACGCCCAGCGCCTGCTCCAGTTCGGCCATCTGCTGGCTCAGCGCCGGTTGCGCGACGAACAGCGTGGTGGCGGCGCGCGACAGGCTGCCGGCATCGACGATGCCGACAAAGTAGCGCAGGTGGCGAAGCTGGATCACGGCGCGAGGCCCGGGTCATGAACACACTCCCATTTTCATTGCGCGGCGCTGTCGTGCCGGCGCCGGCCGTGCGGCGTGCGCTGGCCGATGGTTCAGGGCTCGAGCCGCAGCCCGCTGCGCCGCACGAAGCCGGCCCAGAACGGCGCTTCGCGGTGCATCAGCGCGCCGAAGGCTGCGGCGTTCAGCGGCAGCGGCTGCACCTGCAGCGCCTCCAACTGCTGGCGCACCTCGGGTGCGGCCAGCGCCTGCAGCACGGCGTGCGACAGCGCCGCCACCACCGCCGACGGCGTGGCGGCAGGTGCCACCAGACCCCACCACGCCGACAGCTCGAACGCCGGCATGCCGGCCTCGGCGCCGGTGGGCACGCCGGGCAGCGACGGCAGCCGCTGCGGCGCGCTGACTGCCAGTGCGCGCAGCTTGCCGCCGCGGATCAGCGGCAGCGCCGCTGCAGGCGTGTCGCAGGCGAACAGCACTTGCCCGCCGGCCACGTCGCTCAAGGCCTGGCCGCTGCCGCGGTAGGGCACGTGCACCGCCTGCACGCCGGCCTGGCGCACGAAGTACTCGGCCGCCAGATGGGTGATGGTGCCGTTGCCGGCCGAGCCGAAGGCGCCGCCCGCGCCGGCCAGCCGCGCTTTCAGTTCGGCCAGGCTGTGCGGCGCCTGCGCCGTGTCGGCGGTGACCAGCACGAAGGGCGTGCGCGCCAGGCCGGCCACCGGCACGAAGTCCTCGTCGGGGTGGTAGCGCAGCTTCGGGTTCAGCGCCGGCAGGGTGAGCAGCGTGCTCGTCGTCGCCAGCGTCAAGGTGCTGCCGTCGGCCGCGGCGCGCGCCCCCTGCTCGGTGCCGAGCGCGCCGGCGGCGCCGCTGCGGTTGTCGACGATGACGGGCCGGCCCAGCGCCGTGGCCATCGCGCCGGCGACGATGCGCGCCACGGCATCGCTGCCGGTGCCCGGCGCGAAGGCGACGATCAGCGTGATCGGCCGCGCCGGGACGCGCTCGGCTGCCGCGGCGAAGGCCGCACCGGCAGCGGCGGCCAGCAGCAGGCCGCACAGCGCGCGGCGCGGCATCGGCGAGGTCTTCATCGTGCGGCCATTCTGGTCACAACGCCGACGCGCTGGCCAGGTGCTGCGCATAGACCGGCACGCGCAGCCCTTGCAGCGCGCTGTGCTGCTGCGCGCCGAACACGTCGTGCTCGTCGGGCGAGGCCGACAGGTTGGGCCGGTCGATGGTGATCTTGATGGCGTTGCAGCTGTCGACGTAGAAGCTGCCGACGACGTGTTCCACCGGCAGTTGCAGCAGCTTGGCCACCTGCGCCTTGTGGAACACGTTGGAGTGCAGCGCGGCCTCGTAGTCGGCGGCCGAATTGAAGACCACGTCGTAGGTCAGCCGGTTAATGCCGGCGTTCTTGCTGCGGATCACCACCGCCATGTCGAGCAGGCGCTGCATCGCTTCGGGCTCGCCTGCCGGCGGTGCATCGGCGATCAGCGACAGGCTGCGGTCGTCGAGTTCGCCGCGGTAGTTCTGCAGGCCGATATCGAAGTACTTCGGTTTTTCCTCGCCGTCCGGCACCCAGGTGGCGCCGTCGGCGCGAAAGCAGCGGACCGGAAACATCGTGTGCTTGATCAGCGATTCGTTTTGCAGCAGGTGGTACAGCGACCATTCGTAGGCGTCGGCGGCGTCGATGGCCAGAATCGAGCCGGGCAAGGGCGTGAGCCGCTGCGTGATCTGCGCGACCTGCTCGGCATGCTTTGCGGCGAGGCGCGCCGGGTCGGCGTCGATGGTGCGCAGCAGGATGGCCGGGTGCGCCGCATCGGCTTCGACGACGCGCCAGCTGGCGTTGGCCAGCGCCTCGGGGAAGCCCGCTTCGATCGACGCCAGCGCACCCTTCTTCACCTTGGCGTAGTTGCGGAAGAACACCGGGTCGCGCGTGCCGCTGGGCACGATCGCGCCCCACGTTCCGTCCTCGCGCTTGAAGCTCATCAGGTTGGGCGACAGCGGGTAGGCGATGTTGCCGGCCGTGGCCTTGCGCCCGACGTAGCCGAAGTGGATCAGGTAGTGCGTCAGCAGGCTGGCCAGCGTCCGGGCGGCCTGCTGCGTCTTGGCCGTGGTCTCGACGATCAGGCCGAGTTCGCGCTCGTCGCCTTCGACCGCGCGGCGCATCACGCCGTTGCGGCCGTACACCAGCACCTCAGCCGGCACCTTGGGCAGGTCGGCGGCGTCGATGTGGATCAGCGACACCTTGCGCGCGCCCAGCCGGCGTGAGCCTTCGAGCTTGATGCTCCACGGCCAGGGTGCACCGGCGTGGATGAAACGGCTGTCGCGGATGCCGGCGCTGCGCGCGTCGCGGGCGAAGAACTCGGTGCGGTCCATCAGCAGCACGCCTTCGGGATAGAACTGCAGTTGCGGGTGGCTCTCCTCGTACAGCGAATGCGCGGCGATCGAATACGGCGTGCAGCGCCGCTCGGGGTTGGGCGCGACGAAGACCGCGCTGCCGTCGTCGTAGACCTCGGCCACCAGGCAGTCCGACGGCGAACCCGGGTCGCAGGCCAGCGCGCCGCACTCGAGCACATGGCCCACGTGATAGGCGAGGCCGGGGGCGATGCCCCGGCGCACCATGTCGGCGGCGAACAGCGCCACGTCGCAACTGCGGCCGGCGAAGATGTACTGCGCCCCGGCCTGCAGCGCGGTCAGGATCGGGTGGATGCCCATCTGGCCGACGATCACGCTCTGGCGCAGCGCGTCTTCATCCAGCACCGGGCCGTGGCCGGTTGGCAGCAGCGCGCCGGCCTTCAGCTCGCGCATGACCAGCTCGGGCGCCAGCTCGGCGCTGATCGTCGCCACCTTGGCATCGCGCACGCCGAGTTCGGCGAACACTTCCTTCGCCACATCGAGCATCCATTGCAGGTTGCGCTCGCCGCCGGCCATGCCGCAGCTGCCCAGGATCACCGGCGCGCCGGTCGCCAGCCCGGCGCGCACCATGTGCGTGTAGTCGCACCTGACGGCCTCGCGCTCGAAGTACTGCGTGCCGGTGCCCAGGAAGTAAGGGCCGGCGTCCATCGAGCCGGCGTCGGAGACGATGGCGTCGATGCGGTCTTCGATGGCCTTGTCCATCGACGCCTTCGGGAAACCGTAGCCCAGCGCGCCGCAGGCGGAAACGACGCGGTAGATCAGCTTGGACATGAATCACTCCTTGGTGGTGGGCAGTGGACTGTGTAGGCGCTGCGGGGCCAAGAGAAATACCGTTTCGCGATGCGGCCATAGGCGGGCGATATGGCTTGGGCTCGGGCACGCGCGGATCGGCGCTGCGGCCTTCGACACCCGGCCGCCGGCTGCCCTGCAGGCGCTGACCGCCTGCTGCGCCGGATCGGCGCTGCCATAGGCGGCAACGATGGGTGCATATCGAAACGGTATTTCTCATGGCATCCACCACCCCGGATGCTTCGCTGCTCAACCCCGAAGGACCGATCCATGAAGACCCCGCGTTCCAAATACATCGTGCTGGCCGGCGTGGCGGCCCTGGCCGCCTGCGCCGTGTCGGCCCAGGTGCCGGTGCAGAACATCGACCCCGCACGCCACGGCAACCTGGCCGCGGCGCAGCGGCTGGTGGTGCACGCCTTCGAGCGGCTGAGCGATGCGCAGGTGGCCAACGACTACCAGCTGGGCGGGCACGTCGCGCGCGCCAAGGAGCTGCTGCGCGAAGCCAACGAGGAGATCAAGCTCGCCGCCGAAGCCGCCAATCGCCGCTGAAAGTACGACGCGACCGGCGTCGACGCCGTCGGGCCGACCACCGCGCACAGCCTGTGCAAGTGCGTGACCCGCCTGCGCAACGGCTGCCGCAGACTCGCCGACCGCTGCGTGGCCGGGACGCCCGCGCGGCCCTCGCATCCAGGCCCTCGGGGAGGCGACGCCTGCTCGCGGCGCAAAGCGGCCTTCGGCCGCTTTGCGCCGCGAGCCGCCGCACCGTGCCGCGGCTTGGCGTGCCGCCGCGGATCAGGGCCGCGACAGCAGGCTGTTCACCGCCAGCAGGTCGTACGGCGTCAGCTGGCCCGAGGCCTGGCGCAGCCGCAGGCTGTTGACCAGTACGTCGTAGCGCGACTTGAACAGGTCGCGCCGCGTCTGGAACAGCTGCGTCTGCGCGTTCAGCACGTCGATGTTGACGCGCACGCCGACCTTGTAGCCCAGCTGCGTGGCCTCCAGCGACAGCCGGCTCGAGGCTTCCGCGGCCTCCAGCGCCTTGACCAGCGCTTCGCCCGACTGCACGCCGAAATAGGCCACACGCGTGTTCTGCGCCACCGTGCGGCGCGCGCTCTCGAATTCCTCGCGCGAGCGCTGCTCCAGCGCGACGGTTTCGCTGATGCGGTTTTGCACCGCGCCGCCGGTGTAGATCGGCCAGTTCAGCTCCACGCCCACCGAGGCCGAGCGCGTGGTGCCGGGGATGATCGATTCACCGCTTGCCTTGTTCGCGCCCACCGAGGCCACCGCGTCCACCGTGGGCAACAAGCCGGCCTTGGCCTTGTCGATCTCGAGCTGCGCCACCTCGTACGCGACGCGCGTGCGCGTGACCTGCGGGTGCACGGTGTCGGCCACCGTGACCCATTCCTCGACGTTGGCCGGCTGGATCTTCGGCAGCACCACCGGCGTGGCCAGCGGCAGCGGCTCGACGCCGCGCCTGCCCACCAGATAGGCCAGCGCGATGCGGCGGTTGATCAGCGCGTTCTCGGCGGCGATCTGCTGCGCGGCGGCCAGGTCGGCGCGCGACTGCGCCTCGCGCGCGTCGGTGATGGTGGCGGTGCCGACCTCGAAGTTGCGCTTGGCCGAGGCCAACTGCTCGAGGATGTAGGCCTTGTTGGCCTCGGCCAGCGCGACGTCGTCCTTGGCCGACAGCACGTCGAAGTAGGCCTGCGCCAGCCGGATGATCAGGTCCTGCTCGGCCGACTCGAGCTCGGCCTTGGAGGCGATCAGCGCGCGCTGCGCCTGCTCGATCGTGGCCTGGTTGGCGCGGTTGAACAGCGGCATGCGCCCGTTCAGGCCGCCCTGCAACGCGTTGTTGTCGCCCGAGCGCCCGCCGGGCAGGTCGACCTGCGTGCCCACGCCCTTGAGGTTGGCCGACAGCGTGGGCAGCGCCAGCGCGTCGGCCTGCGCGGCGCGGTACTCGGCGGCGTCGGCCTGCGCGCGTGCGGCCAGGTAGGTGGCGTCGTAGGCGCGCGCCGCCTCGTACAGCTCGACCAGCCCTTGCGCGTGCGCCGCGCCGCACAGCAGCGCGGCCAGCGTTGCCGTGGTCAGTTGTCGTGCAAGCTTCGGTGCGAAGCGGCGCGTCCCCGTCACGGCGCGGCCGTCAGAAGCTGAAGCGCTCGGGCTGCGGGAAGTTGCGCAGCCTGGGTGCGACGGTGTCGAACAGGTCGTCCTGCGACCACGACGCATCGTCGATGCGCTTGTACAGCCGCGCGCGCATCACCGGCTCGCCGCCGACGATGGCGATCAGCCGCCCGCCGCGCTTCAACTGCTCGAGCAGCGGCTGCGGCACCTCGGCCACCGAGCCCGACAGCACGATGGCGTCGAAGGGCGCCTCGCCGCGCGCGCCGAGCGACCCGTCGTAGTGGCGCACCGTGACGTTGGCGATGCGCGCGCGCTGCAGGTTGTGCTGCGCCAGCCGCGCCAGCGTCTCGGAGATCTCGAGCGTCAGCACCTGGCGCGCGCGGTGCGCCAGCAGCGCGGCCATGAAGCCCGAGCCGGCGCCGACCTCGAGCACGTTCTCGCCGCCTTGCAGCTGCAGCTCCTGCAGCAGGCGGGCTTCGACACGCGGCGCCAGCATGCACTGGCCGTCGGGCAGCGGCACCTCGGTGTCCATGAAGGCCAGCGCGCGGTGCGCCTCGGGCACGAAGTTCTCGCGCTGCACCTGGCTCAGCAGCGCCAGCACGGCCGGGTCGAGCACGTCCCACGGCCGGATCTGCTGCTCGATCATGTTGAAGCGGGCTTGTTCGGTGTTCATGCGGCGGATCCTGTGCGTCGGGCAGGGCGGGCGAATTCTAGGCCGGCGAGTCTGGCTGCAGCCTTGCGGCGCCGCCGGTGCGGCGGCTGCGCCACCACTGCGCCAGGTCGTCCAGATAACAATAGATCACGGGCACCACCACCAGCGTCAGCAGCGAGCTGGTGATGACGCCGCCGATCACCGCCTGGCCCATCGGCGCGCGCTGCTCGGAGCCTTCGCTCAGGCCCAGCGCCAGCGGCAGCATGCCGAAGATCATGGCCAGCGTGGTCATCAGGATCGGCCGCAGCCGCACGCGCGCGGCATGCAGCAGCGCGGCGCTGCGTTCCATGCCTTCGGCGCGCGAGCCGTCCGCACGAACCGTGCCCTCGCGGGCGCGGATGGCGAAGTCGATCAGCAGGATCGCGTTCTTCGTCACCAGCCCCATCAGCATCACGATGCCGATGATCGAGAACATGTTCAGCGTCGAGCCGAAGGCCAGCAGCGCCAGCACCACGCCGATCAGCGTGAGCGGCAGCGAGCTCATCAGCGCCAGCGGCTGCAGGAAGCTGCGGAACTGGCTGGCCAGGATCATGTAGATGAAGATCACGCCCAGCGCCAGCGCCTGCACCGCGTAGACGAAGCTCTCCTGCATGTCCTTGGTCGAGCCGCCGAAGCGGTAGCCGTAGCCCGGCGGGAAGGCGGTATCGGCCAGCACCGCGCGGATGTCGGCGGCCACCTGGCCGGCGGCGCGGCCGGAGACGTTGGCGGTGATCTCGACCTCGCGGTTCATGTCGCGCCGGTTGATCTGGTTGGCGCCGCTGGACGGCAGCAGCTGCGCCACCTGCGACAGCCGCACGATGCGCGCCGAGCCGTCGGCGTTGGCGCCCACCGTCAGCCCCAGGCGCTCGATGTCGGCCGCGCTATGCCGCGCATCGGGTGCGAGCCGCAGCTTGACGTCGTAGTTCTGGTCGTCGTCGGCGCGCCAGCTGCCCAGCGTCTCGCCGGCCACCAGCGTGCGCAAGGCCGAGGTGATCGCGCCCACGCCCACGCCGGCGTCGGAGGCGGCGTCGCGCTTGACCAGGATCGACACCGCCGGCTTGTTGGGTTTGGAACTGGTGTCCAGGTCGACCAGGCCGGGGATCGCCGCCAGCCGCGGCAGCAGCTGCGCGGTCAAGCGGTCGAGCTCGCGCAGGTCGGCGCCCTGCAGCGACAGCTGGATCGGCTTGGCGCCGCCGATCGGGTCGAGCAGGCCGACGTGCGTGACCGTGATGCCGGGCACCGCGGCCAGCCGCTGGCGCAGCGGCACCGACAGCTGGTCGACGCTGAGCGCTCGATCGCGGCGGTCGACCAGGCGCACGAAGATCTGCACCTGGTTGCGCCCCAGCACCTGGCCGGTGTTGATCGTCGTCACGGTGTACAGCACCTCGGGGCGCTCGCGCACGATGCGCTCCACCTGCTTCGCCCGGGCCTCGGTGACCTCGATCGAGCTGCCCACCGGGGTGTTGAAGGTGACGAAGGTTTCGGAGTAATCGGCCTTGGGGATGAACTCGGTGCCGATCAGCGGCAGCAGCGCGAAGCTGGCGCCGAAGCTGGCCAGCGCCACGGCCAGCGTGGCGCGCTTGTGGCGCAGCGACCACGCGAGGATGCGCGTATAGGCGCCGCCCAGCCGGTGCGAGAACGCGTCCACCGCGCCGGTCAGGCGGCCGATGCTGCGGTCGTACAGGCTGCGGCGCGAAGGCGCGGCGCCTTCGGCGTGGATCGCCGGGTCGTGCCACACGCTGGACAGCATCGGGTCGAGCGTGAAGCTGACGAACATGCTGATCAGCACCGC
>CAYZGL010000111.1:0-14288 GCA_964477985.1 uncultured Rubrivivax sp.
CGCACGACATGGGCGTGATCGCCGAGACCTGCGACCGCGTGGCGGTGATGTACGCCGGGCGCATCTGCGAAATCGGCCCGGTGCAGCAGGTAATCCACCATCCGGCGCATCCGTACACCAGCGGGCTGATGGGCTCGATCCCGGCGATGGACGACACGCGCGAGCGGCTGCTGCAGATCGACGGTGCGATGCCGCGGCTGAATGCGATCCCCACCGGCTGCGCCTTCAACCCGCGCTGCCCGAAGGTGTTCGAGCGCTGTCGCGTCGAGCGGCCCGAGCTGATGGATGCCGGTGCGACGCGCGCCGCCTGCTGGCTGGTGGGGGCGGCGTCGTGAGCGCTCCGGGCAAGACCCTGGTGCAGGTCGAGGACCTGGCGAAGACCTTCGACGTCTCGGCGCCGTGGCTGAACCGCGTGCTCGAGCGCAAGCCGCGGCAGTACGTGCATGCGGTCGACGGCGTGAGCTTCAGCATCGACAAGGGCAAGACGCTGGCGCTGGTCGGTGAATCAGGCTGCGGCAAGAGCACGGTGGCGCGGCTGCTGGTCGGGCTGTACGAACCGACACGCGGGCGCGTGCGCTTCGACGGCCAGGACACCGGTATGCGCGGTGCCGAGCGCGGCCAGATGCGCAGCCTGCGCCGGCGCATGCAGATGATCTTCCAGGATCCCTATGCCAGTCTGAACCCGCGCTGGAAGGTGCTGGACATCGTCGGCGAGCCGCTGCGCGAGCACGGCCTGGCCAGCGGCGCCGACCAGCTGCGTGCCAAGGTCGCCGAGCTGCTGCAGTCGGTGGGCTTGGCCGCGGCCGACGTGGAGAAGTTCCCGCACCAGTTCTCCGGCGGCCAGCGCCAGCGCATCTCGATCGCGCGCGCCCTGGCCACGCGTCCGGAGTTTCTGGTGTGCGACGAGCCGACCTCGGCGCTGGATGTGTCGGTGCAGGCGCAGGTGCTGAACATCATGAAGGACCTGCAGCGCGAGCAGGGCCTGACCTACCTGTTCATCAGCCACAACCTGGCGGTGGTGCGCCACGTGAGCGACAAGGTCGGCGTGATGTACCTGGGCCGGCTGGTCGAGCTGGCCGACAAGCTGGAGCTGTTCGCGCGCCCAAGGCATCCGTACACGCGCATGCTGCTCGATGCGATACCCGACATCCACATGAGCGGCAGCTCGCGCACGCCGGTGCAGGGCGAGGTGCCGAACCCGTTGAACCCGCCCAGCGGCTGCGCCTTCCACCCGCGCTGCCCGCATGCCAACGCGCGCTGCTCGGCCGAGCGCCCGGCGCTGATCGACAAGGATGGCGTGCGCGTGGCCTGCCACGCGGTGGAGGAAGGGCGGATCTAGGCGCGGCGGTGCGGCTGCGCGCTCAAGGCAGCAACCGGTCCTGCGCAAACAAGTCCTGGATGCGTTCGCGCTCGCGGATCAGCAGCGGCTGGCCGTCGACGATCAGCACTTCGGCGGCGCGCGCGCGGCTGTTGTAGTTGCTGGCCATGGACATGCCGTAGGCGCCGGCCGACAGCACCGCCAGCACATCGCCGGGCTGCACGGCCAACTCGCGGCCCCGCCCCAGCCAGTCGCCCGATTCGCACACCGGGCCGACCACGTCCCAGCGCGTGCGTGGGCTGTTGCGGTCGAGGCACGGCTCGATCGCCATCCAGGCCTGGTACAGCGCCGGGCGCATCAGGTCGTTCATGGCCGCGTCGACGATGCAAAAGTGCTTGTCCGCCTCGCCCGCGCCGGGCTTCAGGTACAGCACCTCGGTCAGCAGCACGCCGGCGTTGCCGACCAGCGAACGCCCGGGTTCGAGCAGCAACTCGCGCTGGCCGTGGCCGCGCGCGTCGATGCGCTGCAGCAAGCGGCCCACCAGTTCGTCGGCCTGCGGCGGTGTTTCGTTTTCGTAGCGGATGCCCAGCCCGCCGCCGAGGTCGATGTGTTCGATGGCGATGCCCGCGGCCTCGACCGCTTCGACCAGGTCGAGCAGCCGCTCCAGGGCATCGAGGTAGGGCTCGACCTGCGTGATCTGCGAGCCGATGTGGCAGTCGATGCCCACCACCTGCAGCCCCGGCAGCGCCGCGGCGCGGCGGTAGGTGGCCAGCGCCTGGTCGTGCGCGATGCCGAACTTGTTGTCCTTCAGCCCGGTGGAGATGTAGGGGTGCGTGCCGGCGTCCACGTCCGGGTTGACGCGCAGGCTCACCGGCGCGGTGCAGCCTGTGTCCACCGCCACCTGCGACAGCACTTCGAGTTCGGCCGCGCTCTCCACGTTGAAGCAGCGCACGCCGGCGCGCAGCGCCTCGCGCATCTCGGCGCGCGTCTTGCCGACGCCGGAGAACACCACGCGCGACGCCTCGCCGCCGGCGGCGAGCACGCGCTGCAGCTCGCCGCCGGAGACGATGTCGAAGCCGCAGCCGGCGCGCGCGAAGGTCTGCAACACCGCCAGGCTGGGGTTGGCCTTCATCGCAAAACACAGCAGGTGCGCGCGGCCGGCCAGCGCGCGCTGGTAGGCGGCCAGCGCGGCGAGCATGGCCTGCTGCGAATAGACATACAGCGGGGTGCCGAACTGGCGCGCCAGCGCGGCCAGCGGCAAGCCGTCGAGCCGCAGCGCGCCGCCTTCGCGCCTCAGGTGCGGGGCGCCGGGCAGGCTCATCGCGGTGCCGGCGCCGACGCCGCGGGTGTCGCTGCGGGCAGCGTCAGCGGCCCCTTCTGGCCGCAGCCGGCCAGCGCCGCGAGCGTGCACAGCAACATCCCTGCCATCGGACGCAACAGGGCCTTTGCCGCGGGCGCGGCGTGCGCAGGGGGCGCGGCTACACTGGTCGGCGAGCTTGATTGCATCGCCCGAATTCTAGTGACGATGAGCCACTGCCCCGACGCCACCCCGCTCAGCGATGCCGACTACCGGCGCATCACCACCGCCGTGCTGGCGGCGATCGAATCCCATGTCGACCGCTGGCTGCAGGCCGACGTGATCGACATCGACACGCAGCGCAGCGGCGGCCTGCTGGAGCTGGTGCTGCCCGACGACAGCCGGCTGATCGTGAACACGCAGCCGCCGCTGCAGGAGTTGTGGCTGGCGGCGCGGGCCGGCGGTTACCACTACCGCCACGTCGCCGGGCGCTGGCTGGACACGCGCGACGGCAGCGAATTCTTCGACGCGCTGTCGCGCCATGCCAGCGCGCAAGGCGGGCGCGAGCTGCGCTTCACGCCGCCCTGAGCGACCGCGCCTTCAGCGGCTGCAGCGGCTTCAGCGCCGGAACAGATCGAGGATGCTGTTGCGTTCCTCGCTGGTCGGCGCCGGCGGCAGCACGTCTTCGAGCCCCAGGCTGCGCACGCCGGCGCCGCGGCTGAACTCCTCGAAGGCCCAGTCGCCGTCGACCTGCGTCACGCCCTCGGGCGGCGTCAGTTCGACGGTCGGCACGCCCTTGAGCGCGTGCGACATGAATTCGATCCACACCGGCAGTGCCAGCCCGCCGCCGGTTTCGCGGTCGCCCAGTTTCTTCGGCGTGTCGTAGCCGATCCACACCACCGCCACCAGGCTGGGGTGGAAGCCGGCAAACCAGGCGTCCATCGCATCGTTGGTGGTGCCGGTCTTGCCGAAGATGTCGCCGCGGCCCAGCGCGCGCTTGGCCGAGGCCGCGGTGCCCGAGCGCGTGACCTCCTGCAGCAGCGTGTCCATGACGAAGGCGTTGCGCGCATCGATCGCACGCTTCGAGTCGTCCAGCGGCTGTGCCACGGCCTGCGACAGCACGCGCCCCTTGCTGTCGGCCACCTTGGCGATCAGCACCGGCGGCACCAGGTAGCCGCCGCTGGCGAACACGCCGTAGGCGCTGGCCATCTGCATCGGCGTCACCGAGCCGGCGCCCAGCGCCATCGTCAGATAGGCCGGGTGCTTGTCGGCATCGAAGCCGAAGCGCGTGATCCACTGCTGCGCGTAGTCGGGCCCGATCGCGCGCAGCAGCCGGATCGACACCATGTTCTTCGACTTCGCCAGCGCGGTGCGCAGCGGCATCGGGCCGTCGAACTTGCCGTCGTAGTTCTTCGGCTCCCACGGCTGGCTGCCGGTGGCGCCGGCGTCGAAGAACAGCGGCGCGTCGTTGATCACCGTCTGCGGCATGAAGCCCTTTTCCAGCGCGGCCGAATAGATGAAGGGTTTGAAGGCCGAGCCGGGCTGGCGCCACGCCTGCGTGACGTGGTTGAACTTCGACTTGCCGTAGTCGAAGCCGCCGACCAGCGCGCGGATCGCGCCGCTGGCCGGGTCCAGCGCGACGAAGGCGCCTTCGACCTCGGGCAACTGCGTCAGCGACCATTCGCCCTTGGCGCCGCGCAGCGCGCGCACCACGGCGCCGCGGCGGATCTGCAGCTTCGGCTCGGACTTGGCCGACAGCCCCGAGGCCACCGGCTTCAGGCCGTCGCCGCTGACCGTGATGGTTTCGCCGTCCTGCAGCACGGCAACCACCTTGCGCGGCGAGACTTCGAGCACCACCGCGGCGCGCAACTCGCCGTTGTCCGGATGCTCGGCCAGCGCTTCGGCGATGCGCGCGTCGAGCGCGTCGGGGGCGCCCGGCAAGTCCACGTAGGCCTCGGGCCCGCGGTACCACTGCCGCTGCTCGTAGTTCATCAGCCCGCGGCGCAGCGCACGGTAGGCCACTTCCTGGTCGGCCGAGCGGATCGTCAGCGTCACGTCCAGGCCGCGCGAATAGGCCTCTGCGCCGTACTGCGCGAACACCAGCTGGCGCGCCGTCTCGACCGCGTACTCGGCGTGCACCGGGACCTCGGTGGGCTTGCGATAGCGCAGCACCTGCTGCCGCGCGGCGGCGTATTGCGCTTCGGTGATGAAGCCCTCCTCGAGCATGCGGCCGAGGATGAACTGCTGGCGCACCGTCGCGCGCTTCGGGTTGACGATCGGGTTGTACGCCGACGGCGCCACCGGCAGCCCGGCCAGCATCGCCGCTTCGGCCGCCGTCAGGTCCTTCACCGGCTTGCCGAAGTAGATCTCGCTGGCCGCCGCGAAGCCGAACGCGCGCTGGCCGAGGTAGATCTGGTTCATGTACAGCTCGAGGATCTGCTGCTTGCTCAGCAGCTTCTCGATCTTCCAGGTCAGCAGCAGCTCGTAGATCTTGCGCGTGTAGGTCTTTTCGGTGGACAGGTAGAAGTTCTTCGCCACCTGCATCGTGATGGTCGATGCGCCCTGGCTGCGCGCATCGCGCAGGTTGGCCAAGGCGGCGCGCACGATGCCCTTGTAGTCGACGCCGCCGTGTTCGTAGAAGCGCGCGTCCTCGGCGGCCAGCACCGCGTCCTTCAGCACCTTGGGCATCTGCTCGATCGGTGTGAAGTTGCGCCTTTCTTCACCAAACTCGCCGAGCAGCACGCCGTCGGCAGCGTAGATTCGCAGGGGCAGCTTCGGGGCGTAATCGGTCAGGCCGTCGATCTCGGGCACGTTGGGGTAGGCGACCGCCACCGCGATACCGACCAGGATCACCAGACTCAGCACACCGGCCACGGCCAGCCCGCACACCCACGCCATGCCACGCGCCAACACACCCGTCCAGCCGCGGCGCGATGCGCTGCTGCGGCCTTGGGTGGGCGAGGGCGGGTCGGTCGGGGTCGGGGCGTCGGCGCTCACGGTGGTACCTTCGGGCTGCGCCCTGCGGTATTCGCCCTGGGGGCGGCCCGGCGGGCTCACGCGCGGGCCTGGGGCGAAATGGCCGATTATAGAAAACGTGCCGCTGCACTCAGGGTTTGCACCGGGTGGGGTGGTGCTGCGGGGCCAGCGCAATTGCGAGATGTTTCGAGCGCTGTTCCGGCCGTCGGCGAATCACAACGACGCGCAAACTGCGCCGGGCGTTCTGCGAGGGCTCGCAAGAACCTTGCTGCTAGGATCCAAGCAACCTTTCAAGTTCCCCGTGCCTGCCACGGGCGCGATGCCGGGAGTGCCGTCGACGTGAGCTTCCTCAGCCAGTTACTGGGACAAAAGCACCCCGCGATGATCGGACTGGACATCAGCTCGTCCAGCGTCAAGCTGGTCGAACTCGGCCAGACCGCCAACGGCGAGCTGGTGCTCGAGCGCTTCGCCTCCGAGACCTTCGACAAGGGCTGGATCACCGACGGCCAGATCGAGAAGTTCGACGAGGTCGCCGATGCCGTGCGGCGCGTGGTCGGCAAGAGCGGCACGCGCACCAAGCAGGTGGTGATGGCGATGCCGCAGTCGGCGGTGATCACCAAGAAGATCATGCTGCCGGCCGGGCTGCGCGAGGAAGAGATGGAGCTGCAGGTCGAGTCCGAGGCCAACCAGTACATCCCGTTCTCGCTGGACGAGGTCAGCCTGGACTTCTGCGTGATCGGCCCCAGCGCCAGTTCGGCCGGCGACGTCGAAGTGCTGATCGCCGCGTCGCGCAAGGACCGCGTGCAGGACCGCCAGGGCCTGGCCGAGGCGGCAGGGTTGAAGCCGGTGGTGCTGGACATCGAATCACATGCCTCGCGCCTGGCGATGAGCCGGCTGGTGGGCGCTTTGCCCAACGAGGGCCGCGACGCATTGGTGGCGCTGTTCGAGATCGGTGCCGACACCACCAGCCTGAAAGTGCTGCGCGACGACGAGATGCTGTACGACCGCGACCAGGCCTTCGGCGGCAGCCAGCTGACGCAGCTGATCAGCCGCCAGTACGGCTTCTCCTTCGAGGAAGCCGAGGCCAAGAAGCTGGCCGGCGAGCTGCCGGACGACTACGAAGAGCTGATCCTGCGCCCCTTCGTCGACAGCCTGTCGCAGGAGATCGGCCGCGCGCTGCAGTACTTCTTCACCAGCACGCCGCATCACAAGGTGCACTACGTGATGCTGGCCGGCGGCACAGCCACCTTGCCCGGGCTGAAGGACCGCGTCACCGAACTCACCGGCTTTGCCTCGCAGGTGGTCAACCCCTTCGACCGCATGAAGCTCGGCTCGGCCGTGCGCGAGTCCAGCCTGCGGCGCGAGGCGCCGTCCTACCTGACGGCCTGCGGGCTGGCGATGCGGAGATTCGTGCAGTGATCCTGATCAACCTACTGCCGCATCGCGAGGCAAAGCGGCGGCAGCGCAAGCGTGCGTTCTTCGCCACGCTGGGCCTGAGCGCGGTGCTCGGCCTGCTGGTCGTCGGCATCTGGTACGCGGTGCTGCAGCAGATGACCGCGGCGCAGCAGGCGCGCAACGAGTTCCTCAAGGCAGAAATCGCGCGGCTCGAGCTGCAGATCAAGGACATCGCCAACCTGCGTGCCGAGATCGAGGCGCTGAAGGCGCGGCAAAAGGCGGTGGAAGGCCTGCAGACCGACCGCAACGTGCCGGTGCACCTGCTCGACGAACTGGTCAAACAAACGCCCGAAGGCGTGTACCTGACCAGCATCAAGCAAAGCGGGCAGGTGGTGCTGGTCACCGGGCTGGCGCAGACCAACGAACGGGTGTCCGAATTCCTGCGCAACACGCTGTACAGCTCGCCGTGGCTGGAAAAGCCCGAGCTGGTGGAAATCAAGACCGCCGCCAGCGGCAATTCGCCGTCGGCCGCGGTGGCCACGCGCGACGGGCGCCGTCTCAACGAGTTCTCGATGCGGCTGAACATCAAGCGCCCGGCCAGTGCGGCCGATGCGGCGTCGGCCCCGGCGGCGGCCGGCGGCGCGGCGGCGGCGAAGAAGGCATCGTGAGGGCGCCATGATCAGCAAGGCAAGCAAAGCTTCGTTCGATGCCAGCACCGTGCTCGGCAACGCGGCCTCGCAGTTCCGCGGCCTCAATGCGAAGGAGCCGGGCCAGTGGCCGATGCTGCCCAAGGCGGCCGCCTGGTTGGCCGCCGCACTGGCCGTGGTCGTGGCCAGCTGGTTCGCGCTGCTGTCGAGCGCCGACGACGAACTGCAGGCCGAACGCAACCGCGAGCCGGAACTGAAGCGCGACTTCACCGGCAAACTCGGCCAGGCGGTCAACCTCGGCGAGCTGCGCAAGCAAAAGCTGCAGGTGCAGGAATACGTGACGCAGCTCGAGAAACAACTGCCCGGCAAGGCCGAGATGGACGCGCTGCTGTCCGACATCAACCAGGCGGGCCTGGGGCGCGGGCTGCAGTTCGAGCTGTTCCGCCCCGGGCAGGTGGAGATCAAGGACTACTACGCCGAGCTGCCGATCGCCATTCGCGTCAGTGGCCGCTACAACGACATGGGCGCCTTCGCCGCCGACGTGGCCAACCTGTCGCGCATCGTCACGCTGCACGACCTGGCGATCACGCCGGTGGCGCGCGACAGCGCCGGCCTGCTGTCGATGGAGGCCACCGCGCGCACCTACCGCTATCTCGATGCGGCCGAGGTGGCGGCGCAGCAGAAGGCCGCCGCCGACAAGGCCAAGGCCGCGGGAGCAAAGAAATGACGCGTCACGCGAATCCGACGCGCCGCGCCGCGGGCTCGATGCTGCTGGCGCTGCTGGCCACGCTGGCCGGCTGCGGCGCCGAGCAGGAGGAACTGCAGGACTGGATGGAGCGCCAGCGCCGCGAGGTCAAGCCCAACGTGTCGCCGCTGTCGCCGCCGAAGAAGTTCGAAGCCGAGGCCTACACCTCGGCGCAGGCGGTCGACCCCTTCAGCCACCAGAAGCTCAGCGTGGCGCTGAAGGTCGAGGCGCGGCAGCCCAATTCGATGCTCGGCGCCGAGCTCAGCCGGCGCAAGGAGCCGCTCGAGGCCTATCCGCTGGACGGCATGACGATGGTCGGCAGCGTGGCCAAGCAGGCGCGGCCGTTCGCGCTGCTGCGCGTGGACAACCTGCTGTACCAGGTCAAGCCCGGCGACTACATCGGCCAGAACTACGGCCGCATCACCAAGATCACCGAAACGCAGATCGAACTGCGCGAGATCGTGCAGGACGCCGCCGGCGAATGGATCGAACGCACCAGCACCCTGCAGCTGCAGGAGAAGGCCAAATGACGACCCCTCACAACCGCATGATGCAAAACTGGCGCGCCAAGTTCGCCGTGATGGCGCTGACCCTCGCCGCGCCGCTGCTGGCGGCCGCGCAGAACGCGATCCAGTCGATCACCGCGTCGCAACAGGCCGGCACCGACATCGTGCGCGTCGAGCTCAGCGAGCCGCTGGCCGCGGTGCCCGCGGGTTTTGCGATCCAGGCGCCGCCGCGCGTGGCCATCGACCTGCCCGGCGTGGGCAACGCGATGGGCAAGAGCGCGGTCGAGCTGAACCAGGGCAACCTGCGTTCGGCCAACGTCGCGCAATCGGGTGAGCGCACGCGGCTGGTGCTGAACCTGCGCCAGGCCGCCAGCTACCGCGTGCAGCTGCAGGGCAAGTCGATGATCGTGCTGCTCGACCCCGCCAGCGCGGCGGCCTCGGCCGGCGGCGCAGCCACGCAGTTCGCGCCGGCGCAAAACGAACAGACGCTGGCGGTGCGCGACATCGATTTCCGCCGCGGCAGCGAAGGCGCCGGGCGCGTCATCGTCGACCTGCCGAGCACGCAGGTGGGCGTGGACATCCGTCAGCAGGGGCAGAACCTGGTGGTCGAGTTCCTGCGCTCCACCTTGCCCGACAAGCTGCGCCGGCGTCTCGACGTGGCCGACTTCGGCACCCCGGTGCAGGCGATCTCCACCACGCAAAGCGGCGACCGCGTGCGCATGGTGGTCGAGCCCAAGGGCGCGTGGGAGCACAGCGCCTACCAGACCGACAACCAGTTCGTGCTCGAAGTGCGGCCGATGAAGGTCGACCCGCACAAGCTGACGCAAGGCCCGGGTTTCTCGGGCGAGAAGCTCAGCCTGAACTTCCAGAACATCGAGGTGCGCTCGTTGCTGCAGGTGATTGCCGACTTCACCAACTTCAACGTCGTCACCAGCGACAGCGTCACCGGCACCGTCACGCTGCGGCTGAAGGACGTGCCGTGGGATCAGGCGCTGGACATCATCCTGCAGGCCAAGGGCCTGGGCGTGCGCAAGAACGGCAACGTGCTGTGGATCGCGCCCAAGGAAGAACTCGCCAACCGCGAGCAGGTCGACCTCGAATCGCGGCGCAAGCTGGCCGAGCTCGAGCCGACGCGCACGCAGGCCTTCCAGCTCAATTACACCAAGGCCGAGACCATCGCCAAGAGCCTGATCGGCTCGGCCATGGTGGGCGCAGCGGTGGGTGATGCCACCGGTCAGAACTCGGGGCGCATCCTGTCGCCGCGCGGCAGCGTCATCTTCGAGCAGCGCACCAACCAGCTGTTCATCACCGACATCCCGTCGAAGCTGGAAGAGATCCAGGCGATGATCGCCAAGATCGACATCCCGGTGCGCCAGGTGCTGATCGAAGCGCGCATCGTCGAGGCCACCGACAACTGGGGCCAGAGCCTGGGCGTCAAGCTCGGCTTCGCCAACCTCGCCGGCCCGCCGACCTCGGGCCCGGGCGTCAACGTCGGCGGCAACTACTCGGCGATCGGCGCGCAAACCGGCCAGAGCCCGCCGGTGGACTTCAGCAACACGCAGTTCGTCAACCTGCCGGCCAACACCGGATCGCTGGGCGCGGCCGCCGCCACCTTCGCGCTGTCGTTGTTCAGCGCGTCGGCCGACAAGTTCCTGAACCTCGAGCTGTCGGCGCTGGAGAACGACGGCAACGGCAAGATCGTGTCCAGCCCGCGTGTCATCACCGCCGACCAGGTCAAGGCGCTGATCGAGCAGGGCGAGGAACTGCCGTACCAGCAGGCCACCTCCAGCGGCGCCACCGCGGTGCAGTTCCGCAAGGCGATCCTCAAGCTCGAGGTCACGCCGCAGATCACGCCCGAGGGCTACGTGCTGCTGGATCTGGACGTCAACAAGGACAGCGTCGGCCGGCCCACGCTGCAGGGCTTTGCCATCGACACCAAGCACGTGCGCACGCAGGTGCTGGTGGAAAACGGCGGCACCGTGGTCATCGGCGGCATCTTCACGCAGACCAACCAGGAAGAGATCAACAAGGTGCCGCTGCTGGGCGACATTCCGTACATGGGCTGGCTGTTCAAGAACCGGCTGTTGACCACGAAGAAGACCGAGCTGCTGGTGTTCATCACGCCGAAGATCGTGACCGACCGCATCGCGGCGCGGTAAGCAAGGCCGAGCCCTTACGCAACGACGAAAAGCGGTCCTGCGCGACCGCTTTTCGTCGGGCTGGCAGTCCGTGCCACGCCCAACATGCAAGCGCAACATGACCGCAGCTGGATCAGCGCTGCGACGCACAGACCAACGAGGAAGTCCCAGATGAAGGTGAAGACGCGAAACGGATCAGGCGCGGCACTGTGGCGCGGCGTGCGTGTGCTGGCGGCCGCCGCGGCGGCGACGCTGCTGGTCGCGGCCTGCGGCGGTGACACCGAGTGCGCGACTGACGCGCCGTTCGAGGGTCGCACCGATGTCGGCAAATGCGCTGGCCAAGGTGGTGGCAGTGGTGGCAGCGGCGGCAGCGGCGGTGGTGGCAGCGGCGGCGGCGCGCAGACGACCGCTGGCTTGACCCTCAAGTTGACCGACTCGAACGGTGCCGCAACGACGGCAGTTGTGACCGGACAGCCTTTGCGCGCCCAGGCGGTGCTGACGCGCAACGGCCAACCGGTCGCCGGAGAGATCGTCCAGTTCTCGATCGAACAGGCGGTCGAGCTGGTAAGGATCGACCCGGTGGCGGGTTCGCTGCTTACGGCAGACGACGGCAAGGCGACTGTGACGGTTTCGTCTCTCGGGGCATCGACGGGCGCCGGCACGCTCAAGGCCACGGCCAAGATCGGCGACGAAACGGTCACGGCAGGCGCCAACTTCTTCGCCAGCGGATCGAGCAGCACCCCGCCGGCATCGTTGAGTCTTGGCGCGGTCAAGATCTCGTCGACCTCGGTTTCCGCCTACGGCACGACGGGGGTGGAAGTTCAGGTGCTGCAAAACGGTGCGCCCTATACCTCGCCGGTGACGGTCAATTTCACTTCGTCGTGTCCTGCGGGCAAAGCGAGCGTGACGCCGAGCGCGGCGACGGCGCCCAGCGGCATTGCCGTTGGCACCTTCGTCGACAACGGCTGCGCGCAGACGGCCGATGCCACGGTCAACATCACGGCGTCGATTGCGACGGACTCAAAGTCCGGCTCGATGCTGGTGAAGGCGCCGACCACCGGCAGCCTGCGTTTCGTCTCGGTGGAGCCGTCCGACAAGTCGATCACGCTGCGCGGGCAAGGCGGCAATGGCCGCCAGGAAAACGCCACGGTCACTTTCAAGCTGGTCGACGTCGCGGGCCAGGGCGTCGGCAATGCCAATGTCTGCTTCGACGTGTCCACCTACATCGGTGGTTTGAACCTGGACGGCTTTTCGCCGACCTCGCTGCCGTCGCAGCTGGGCAGCACGACCGTGTGCGGCACCGATCCGCTGAGCCAGATCCGCTACATGAAGCGCACCAATGCCGACGGCACGGTCACGGTGCAGGTCAACTCGGGGACAGTGCCGACGCCGGTGCGCGTGCGTGCCCGCTCGCTCTATCCGTCGACGGCCTCGGCGCCGCTGGAAAGCTTCTCCGACACGCTGTCGGTCTCGACCGGCCTGCCGCTGCAGCGTTCGTTCTCGCTTTCGGTGGACAAGGCCAATATCGACGGCGGCAACTTCGACGGTGAGATCGCCACCCTCACGGTACGTCTGGCCGACCAGTTCTCGAATCCGGTGCCCGATGGCACGGTGGTGAACTTCATCGGCTCCGGCGCTGCCGTGTGCACCGCCGACAACGGCTCGTGCAAGACGACGAACGGGGCCTGCTCGTGCCAGGTGGTGTCGCAGGCGCGTCGCCCGGCGGACAACCGCGTGGTCGTCACCGCCTATGCCGTTGGCATGGAGGACTTCGACGACCGTAACGGCGACAACCTCTACACGAACGGTGTCGATGGCTTCGACTTGAACCGCCAGGATCTGGGGGACGCCTACGTCGACGCCAACAAGGATGGTGTCTATGGCGACGGCAGTACGGCTGCCCCGACGAACCCGACGATCAACGGCGACACCGATATTCCGATCCCCTACCAGCGCAACAACCTGATCACGGTCAAGGGCGATGGCGTGCGCGGCACCGCGCACATCCGGGCGTCGACGGTGATCTACCTCAGCCAGGCGTCTTCGGCCGGTGACCCGACGGTGGTCGTGCCGCTCAGCAGCCTCAATCGCAGCTACCCTCTCGGCAACGGCAGTAGTTCGGCGCCCTTCGTCCGGTTGAAGCCAAACTGCCCGAAGGACACGCCGGTGCCGCAGGCGACGATCCTCGCGATGCTCGACGACGGCATCGGCAATCCGATGGCGGCTGGGACCACGCTGGCCGTCGCCGATGTCTCGAGCAACATCGGCCCGGCGGGGTTCCGGCCATCGAGCGTGCTTGCCATTGGCACGCGCGCGCCGTCTCCCGGCATGGATATGCCGAATACCGCAAAGGCTCCGACCTGGACCACCGTCGCAACCAACAGCAATGTGCCTTCGGCGCACAGCGTCACGGTGCGGGGCGTGGAAGAGAAGTGTTCGGGCGATGCTTCCTTCGCTCTCGAACTCAAGTCGCCGCGCGGCGGCAGCGCCGGTGCGCGCGTGCTGTACGAGGGTGACCCGCGCAGCACGTCGCGCTCTGCCTTCGACGTTAGGTATCGCGAGCAGGTGGACTTCAGCGCAAGGCCAGTTGGCGGCCTGTCGGTACAGGTTGTGCCGGAGGGCTGGGTTGGATCGGCGACGGGTCCGTCGACAGCATCGAGCATCACGATCGATTGGGGCGATGGACAAACATGTTCCGGGACGGTCCTGCCGCCGGCGGCCCCGCCTTACACGATCGACTGGGGAAGCGGGTCGGTATGTGGAAGCACGACCGTGCTGCCGACGCCCGTCTCCCGAACTTACGCCGCGGCCGGAAGTGTCACGATCAATGTTCGCGTCGGTGACAGCGCAGGCGGCACGTTTAGCAGCAGCAGGACGGTCACCGTTCAGCCGTGATCTCGTCGCGGCACGACCAGGGCGAGCACCCGTGACCATCACCCTGGTCGGCATGCCCGGCTGTGGCAAGTCCACGGTCGGGCGCCACTTGGCGCGGCATCTGGGGCTGCCGGTGGTCGACAGCGACCACGAGATCGAAAAGCGCATCGGCATGCCGATCCGCGCCTGGTTCGAAGCCCACGGGGAGGCGGCCTTTCGTGACCTCGAGCAGCAGGTCATCGAGCAGTTGGCCGCCGGCGCCGAGATCGTGCTGGCCACCGGCGGCGGCGCGGTGCTGCGCCGTGCCAACCGCGACGCGCTGCACCAGCACACGCACGTGTTCTACCTGCGCTCGACGCCCGAAGAACTGTTTCGGCGCCTGCGCCACGACA
>CAYZGL010000112.1:0-14266 GCA_964477985.1 uncultured Rubrivivax sp.
AAGCTTCGATGCTAACCATCGACCCTTGGAAGACGAAAAACGGCGGGCAGCTCACACCACCTTGGGCCGCTCGAGGCTGGCGAGCTTGCCTTTGCACCAACCCAGCAGGTCGGCTTCGGTGAGCGCGGCGCCGGGCTTCTTCACCAGCACCGCCAGCGGCACCTCACCCCACTTCGGCGACGGCAGGCCGAGCACCGCGGCGTCGGCGATCTGCGGGTGGCCCAGCAGCAGGTTCTCGACTTCGGCCGGATAGACGTTCTCGCCGCGCGAGATCAGCATGTCCTTCAGGCGGTCGCGGAGGGTGACGAAGCCCTCGTCGTCCATCGTGCCGACATCGCCGGTGCGCAGCCAGCCGTCGCGGGTGAAGGCCTGCGCGGTGGCGTCGGGGCGGCTCCAGCAGCCGACCATGAGGTTCGGACCGCGCAGTGGCACCTCGCCGGGGTCGCCGCACCGGCATTCGCTGCCGTCGAGGCCGACCCCACGCGCTTCGGTGTGGAGGAAGCCGCGGCCGGTGGAGCCGGCGCGCTGCAACGCGTCGGCCCCCAGCAGCAGGCAGCCCGGGCCGCCGCTTTCGGTCAGGCCGTAGACCTGGTGCACCTCGAAGCCCTTGTCGGCGCAGGCCTGGATCAGGTTCAGCGGCACCGGCGCGGCACCGCTCATGAACCAGCGCAGGCTGCGCGTGTCGTGGCCGGCCGCATCGTGCGTCGCGAGCATCGCCTGCAGCATGGCCGTCACCATCAGCGTGCCGGTGATGCCTTCGCTGCCGATCAGCTGCCACGACAGCCTGGGCTCGAAGCTCTTCGGGATCACCAGCGCCGCTCCGTTGCAGATGCAGGACATCGCCGGCGCCAGCAAGCCGACGTGGAACATCGGCAGCGACAGCAGGAAGCGGTCGCCGCCGTGCAGGTCGACGGTGGCCGACTGCGTGAGGATGATCCACAGCACCGTCGCGTGGCTGTGCATCACCCCCTTGGGCAAGCCGGTGGTGCCCGAGGTGCACAGCTGCAGGATCGGGCTTCGTCGGGGCCCTTGGGCTCGACGCCGCCGGGCACGCTGGCGGTGATCCACGCCCAGGCATCGCCGGCGCTGAATGCGCGCTGCACCTGCGACAGCCTGGCTCGAAGTGTGAATGCGTCGTCGGCGAAACCCTTGCCGGCGAACAGCAGCTTGGCTTCGGTGTCGCGCGCGATGGTTGCGCGTTCGGGCCCGGCCAGGCGCCAGCCGACCACAGCCATGACCACGCCGATGCGCCCGGCGCCGAACGGCAGCATCAGGTGCAGCACCGCTGCTCTTGCCCAGCCAGGCGATGCGCTCACGCCTGTTCAGACCGGCGCCGCGGCGCGTGCCGGCGTCGAGTTGGGCGTCGTCGATGCGCCGCTCGCCGACCATCGCCGGACGCTGCGGCCGCTGCGTGGCCCAGTGGCGGATGAAGGTGTAGAGCGTCGGCAGTTCGGTGCTTGCCATCGCGCCCGCTCGCCTTGGCATTTCGAGTGCTGCAGCGTATGCAATTCGCCCCAGTGGCCGGCCGCCGCTTGAAGCCGCCGCTTGAAGCCGCTGCTTGGCGCCGCCGAGGCGGCGCCCCGTGACCTCACCCGAACAACCGGCGCGCGATCAGATCCTTCATCACCTCGTTGGCGCCGCCGTAGATGCGCTGCACGCGCGCGTCGGCGTACAGCCGCGCGATCGGGTATTCGGTCATGTAGCCGAAACCGCCGAACAGCTGCAGGCACTCGTCGACCACCTTGCACTGCTGCTCGGTGCACCACCACTTCGCCATGTACGCCGCTTCCTGGTCGAGCGTGCCGTCGAGCAGGCGCTGGATGCAGTCGTTGACGAAGCTGCGCACGATGTGCGCGGTGGTCGCCACCTCGGCCAGCTTGAAGCGCGTGTTCTGGAAGTCGGCCAGCGTCTGGCCGAAGGCCTTGCGCTGCTGCGTGTACTCCACCGTCAGTTCCAGTGCGCGCTCGATCACCGCGGCGGCCGGCACCGCGATCAGCAACCGTTCGTAGGGCAGCTGGCCCATCAGCTGCTTGAAGCCATGACCTTCGGTGCCGCCGAGCAGCTGGTCGGTGGGCACGCGCACGCCGTCGAACGACAGCTCGGCGGTGTCGACCGCGTGCTGGCCGATCTTCTCGAGCCGGCGCCCGACGTGGAACCCCGGCAGCTGGTCGGTCTCGAGCACGAGCAGTGACAGCCCGCGGCTGCCCGGCTCGCCGGTGCGCGCCACCACCACCAGCAGGTTGCACACCGCGCCGTTGGTGATGAAGGTCTTGGCGCCGTCGATGACGTAATGGCCGCCGTCGCGCCGCGCCCTGGTGGTGATCGCCTTCAGGTCCGAGCCGCAGCCGGGCTCGGTCATCGCGATCGCCGCCAGCATCTCGCCGCTCGCGAGCCTGGGCAGCCAGCGCTGCTTCTGCGCCTCGGTGCCGTAGTCGACGATGTAGTGCGAGGCGATGGAATGCACGCCGGTGATCGCCGGAAACTCCGCCTTGGCGAGTTCGTCCTGCACCACCAGCTGGTACGCCAGCGACGCCCCGGCACCGCCGTAGGCCTCGTCGATCTCGGGCAGCAGGAAGCCGAGCGCACCGAACGGTGCCCAGACCTCGCGCGGGATGCCGCCCGAGCGGCGCCAGCCGTCCAGCCGCGGGGCCATCTCGGCGGCGACGTAGCGGCGCACCTGGTCGCGAAAGGCCGCGATCGATTCGTCCATCCAGGCGTGGCGGTGCAGTTGCGGCAGCATGGCGGCGCCTTCAGATGCCGGTGAGGCCACCGGTGCACATCAGCGTCTGGCCGCTGACGTAGTCCGACTCGGGGATGCAGAACAGGTACACCGCGCCGGCCGCCTCTTCGGGCGTGCCGCCGCGGCCGAGCGGGATCATCTGCTCCATCGCCGCGAGCAGCCCCGGGTTGACGCCGACCTTGATTTCGCGGCCATCGATGTTCTCGGTCGCTTCGCCCGCGGCGCCGGTCAGCCGCGTGTGGATCAGGCCGAAAGCGACGGCATTGACCGTCACGTTCATCCGCCCCCATTCCTTGGCCAGCGTGCGCGTCATGCCGAGGATGCCGGCCTTGCCGGCGGCGTAGTTGGCCTGGCCGGCGTTGCCGAACAGCCCCGCCACCGACGAAATGTTGACCACCTTGCGCACCACGCGCCGGCCGGCTTCGGTCTCGGCCTTGGACAGCGCGCGGATCACCGGCTGCGCCGCGCGCAGGATGCGAAACGGCGCCGTCAGATGCACGTCGATCATCGCGTACCACTGCTCGTCGGTCATCTTCTGGATCACGTTGTCCCAGGTGTAACCGGCGTTGTTGACGATGATGTCGAGGCCTTGGTATGCGCTCGTCGCCGTGCCGACGAAGCGCTCGGCGAAATCGGGCGCGGTGACGCTGCCCGGGCAAGCAACCGCCCGGCCGCCGGCGGCGGTGATCTCCTGCACCACCTGCTCGGCGGGCGCGGCATCGAGGTCGTTGACGACCACGCGCGCGCCCTCGCCCGCCAGCTTCAATGCCACCGCACGGCCGATGCCCCGACCCGATCCGGTCACCAGCGCCACCTTGCCTTCGAGTTTCCTGCTCATGTTCCTGTTTCCCTTCTTCACGGAAGAACGACCAGTGCCTCGCCGGCGATCTTGGTCTGCCCGTATTGGTTCGCGGTCTGCACCTCGACGCGCACGCAGCGCTGACCCTGGTGCTCCAGCTTCTCGACCACGCGGCCGGTGCAGGCGATCGCATTGCCCAGATGGGTGATGCCCTGGAAGCGCACGTCGAAGCGCAGCAGTCGGGACTGCGGCACCCAGCGGGTGAGCAGCCGCGCGAGCCACGCCATGCCCAGCATGCCGTGCGCGAACACGTCGGGCATGCCGGCGCGGCGCGCCGCGTCGGTGTCGATGTGCAGCGGGTTGTGGTCGCCGGAAGCTCCGGCGAACAGCGCCAGCGTCGTGCGGTTGACCGGCGCCAGTTGCAGCGCCGGCAGCGAGTCCCCGACCTTGACCTCGTCGTAGCTTGGAGTCGTCATGGTGTCTTGCCCTCTCAATGACGGCAGACGATGACCGAGCGCATCTGCGCGACCAGGTCGCCACGTTGGTTGGTGGCCTGCGAGCTCTTCACCACGAACTCCAGCGCGCCGCCCTTCTTGTCGTAGATGTCGTCGATGCGCGAGCGCACCGTGATCGTGTCACCCACGCAGGCCGCGCCGTGGTAGGTGAACGACTGCTCGCCATGCAGCAATTTGCTCAGTGGGATATCGAGCTTCAGCAGCAAGTCGTCCATCACCCCGGAATCAAGTTCCGCGGCGAAGAGAAAGGTCGGCGGCGCCGGCAGATCCGGATAGCCTGCCGCCCGCGCCGCGGCTTCGTCGGTGTAGATCGGGTTGGTCTCGCCCGTCGCCTTGGCAAAGAAGCGCAGGCGAGTTCGCTCTATCGGCAGCACCGACGCTGCGATCTCATGGCCGATCCACTTCCTGTCGATCATGGGGTGTCCTTTCAAGTGCGTTCGTGAAACCGGCATGGGCGCTTCTCGATGAAGGCGCCAATGCCTTCGCGGCTTTCGGCAGAGCGCGCACGCTCCAGAAGCGTTTGCTGTTCGAGGGCCAGATGGCTGTGCAGGCCGTTGCCGGCGGCTGCATCACAAAGCCGCTTGGCGGCGCCGAGCGCCCCGGTTGCGCCCTGCGCCAGCTCTTGCGCCAGCCGCTCGGCCGCATCCGCAAGCGCCTCGGGCGAATGAAGTTCATCGACCAGCCCCAGGCGCAGGCATTCCGCCGCGGCGATGCTCTGGTTGCGCATGAAGATTCGCTTCGCCGCCGCCGCACCGGCGCGCTGGACGACGAAATACGACGCGCCGCCGTCGGGGCTCAGACCGATCGCGCTGTAGCCGCCGCGCAGCTTGATGGTGTCGGCTGCCAGCACGATATCGGCGCACAGCGCCATCGCGATGCCGGCGCCGCCCAGCGGCCCCTGCACGGCGCTCACCAGCGGCACCGGCAGGTTCGCGAGCCGCTCGACCACCGGGTGCACGAGGGCCAGGATCTCGTCGACCAGCGCCGGCAGGTCATCGCGCCGTTCGACGAAGGCCTGGATGTCGCCGCCGACGCAGAACTGCCTGCCGCGCGCCGACAGCAGCAAGGCGCCCACTGTGGCCTGCTTCACCGCAAGCGCGGCCTGCTCGACCGCGGCGGCAAACGCCTGCGCGAAGGGCAGATTGACGGCATTGCCCGCATCCGGCCGGTTGAACGTGATGCGGCCCACCCGCTTGTCGACCTGCCACAGCACCAACGCGTCTTGCTGCATTTCGATGTCCTCCTCGAGCCCGTTCGCGCCGCGCCGTCAGGCGATGCGGCGTGAATGTCCCTTCCAGTACGGCTCGCGAAGCTCCCGCTTCAGCACCTTGCCTGCGCCCGAAAGCGGCAACGCATCGATGAACGAGACGCTGCGCGGGCACTTGTAGCCGGCGATCTGTTCCTTGCAATGGGCGATGATCTCCTCGGCCGTGGCGCTGCTGCCGGGCTTGCACACCGCGAAGGCGTGCACCGCCTCGCCCCAGCGCTCGTGCGGGATGCCGACCACGGCGCATTGCGCCACCGCAGGGTGCGAAGCGATGGCGTTCTCCACTTCGATGCTGTAGACGTTCTCGCCGCCGCTGACGATCATGTCCTTGACGCGGTCCTGCAGGAAGACGTAGCCGCGCTCGTCCATGTAACCCGCATCGCCGGTGTGCATCCAGCCGCCGCGCAGCGCCGCCGCGGTTTCGTCGGGCAGGTTCCAGTAGCCCTTCATGACGCCCGGGCCGCGCCCCAGGATCTGGCCGACCTTGCCGCGCGGCAGCTCGCGGTCGTTTTCGTCGACGACACGCACTTCGCAGCCGATCATCGCGCGCCCGTTGGACTTGTGCAGGCCGAGCCGGCGGCCGGCTTCGCGATGCATGTCCTGGCCGAGGATCGTGACGCACGGCGACAGCTCGGTCTGGCCGTAGGCCTGCGCGAAGCCGGCCGATGGAAAAGCCTGCATCGCCCGGTCGAGCACGGCTTCGGCGATCGGCGAGGCGCCATAGACGACGTTCTTCACGCTCGACAGGTCGTGCTCGGCGCGCTTCGGGTGATCGACCAGCATCTGGATCATCGTCGGCACCAGCAACATGTCGGTGATGCGCTCGCGCTGGATCACGTCCAGCACCGCAAGCGGCTCGAACTGCGGCACGATCACGTGGCAGCCTCCGCCCGCCAGCATGGCATTCATGAACGCGCCGTCGGCCAGGTGAAACATCGGCGCCGAATGCAGCCCCGTGCACCCTCGGGCGACCACCCCTTCGGCGATCATCGCGACGGAGTTCGAGAAGATGTTGGTGTGCGTGAGCATCACGCCCTTGGAGCGCCCGGTCGTGCCGCCGGTGTAGTAGATCCCGGCCAGATCGTCGTTGCTGCGCAGGGCGTCCTGCGCCGGCTCGGCGGCGGCGATCAATGCCTCGTACGACCGCATGCCGTCGGGCGCCGGCCCGTCGCCGACGAAGATGACTTCGCGCAGCTGCGGGCACCGCGCGCGCAGTTGGGCCGCCACCGCGACGAAGTGGTGATCCAGCATCAGGATCTCGCTGCCGCAGTCATCGAGCATGAACGCGATCTCGGGCACCGCCAGGCGCGTGTTGATCGGGTTGACCACGCCGCCGGCCCAGTACGTGCCCAGGTAGTACTCCAGATAGGTGTCGGAGTTCAGCGCCAGCATGCTGATGCGGTCGCCCGGCTTCAGGCCGAGCTTGCGCATCGCGCCGGCAAAACGCGCCACGCGATCGCCGAACTCGGCAAAGGTCCGCTTGCGCCCGTTGAAGATGGAAACGATGCCGTTGGGCGTCTGCTGGATCGAACGCCGCAGGTTCTGCGTGAGGTACATGATGTCTCCCGTGCTATCAGGCGTTGCGCAGCCCATCCGCCTGCACTCAGACCCTCTCGTAGAGCGTCACCACGCACGCGCCACCCAGCCCCACGTTGTGCTGCAGCGCCAGCCGCGCGCCCTCCACCTGGCGCTTGCCGGCCGCACCGCGCAGCTGCTCGACCAGTTCGGTGCATTGCGCGAGTCCGGTCGCACCCAGCGGATGGCCCTTGGACAGCAGGCCGCCCGAAGGGTTGACGACGAACTTGCCGCCGTAGGTGTTGTCGCCGTCGAGCACGAACTTCTCGGCGCCGCCTTGCGGGCACAGGCCCAGCGCCTCGTAGCTGACGAGTTCGTTCTGCGCGAAGCAGTCGTGCAGCTCGACGACATCGACATCCTGCGGACCGATGCCGGCCGCATCGTAGACCTTGGCCGCAGCCTCCTTGGCCATGCCGCAGCCGACGACGTCGCGCATGTCGCGCGACTCGAAGGTGGCTGGGCGGTCGGTGGTCATCGCCTGCGCGCGGATGCGCACGTTGCGCTTCAGCCCGTGCTTGCGCGCGAAGGCGTCGGTGCAGACGATCGCCGCCGCGGAACCGCAGGTCGGCGGGCAGGCCATCAGCCGCGTCATCACGCCCGGGAACAGCGCCGGCGACGCAAGCACCTCGTCCTCGGTGACGGGTGTGCGGAACACGGCCAGCGGGTTGTTCGCCGCATGGCGGCTGGCCTTGGCCCGAATCTTCGCGAAGGTCGCGAGCTTGGTGCCGTACTGCTTCATGTGCGCCATGCCGGCGCCGACGAAGTAGCGGATCGCCAGCGGGATCTCCGGGTGGCCGACCAGTTCATCGGTGACCTGGTCGAAGGTGTCGAACGGGCTCGGCCGATCCTTGAAGACCGAGCCGAGCGCGCCGGGGTTCATCTGCTCGAAGCCCAGCGCCAGCACACATTCGGCAGCGCCGCTGGCCACCGCCTGGCGCGCGAGGTACAGCGCGGTCGACCCGGTCGAGCAGTTGTTGTTGACGTTGACCACCGGGATGCCGGTCATGCCCACCTCGTACAGCGCACGCTGCCCGGCGGTGGAGTCGCCGTAGACATAGCCGACGTAGGCCTGCTCGATCTGCGTGTAGTCGACGCCGGCGTCGGCCAGCGCGGCGGCCGTGGCCTTGGCCGCCATGCGCGGGTAGGGCTCGCTCGCGCCCGGCTTGGTGAACGGGATCATGCCGACCCCGGCGACGAAGACATCTCGACTCATGGCTTTCACTCCTTCGGATTTCGATGGATGAGGGATTTCGCTCGGGTCAGGCGCCGGACACGCGGCGCTCGTGGCCTTCCCAGTACGGCTCGCGCAGCTGCTTGCGCAGCAGCTTGCCGACCACGCTCTTGGGCAGCGGCTCGGTCGTGATCCGCACCGCGCCCGGCTTCTTGTACGAGCCGAGCTTTTCGCTGCACAACGCGATCAACTCTTCGGCGCTGACCGCGCCCGCGTCGGCCACCGTCACCACCGCCATCGGCGTTTCACCCCAGCGCTCGTGCGGGATGCCGAACACCGCCGCTTCGATCACCGCCGGATGGTCGCCGAGCACGGTCTCCAGCTCGGCGGGCCAGATGTTGAAGCCGCCCGAGACGATCATGTCGTCGGCGCGGTCCATCACGTAGAGGAAGCCGTTGGCGTCGATGCGGCCGATGTCGTGGGTGTGCACCCAGCCGTCGACGAGCCGGGTCTTGGTCAGTTCCGCGTCGCCCCAGTAGCCGCGCATCTGGCCTTCGACCTTGGCGACGATCTCGCCCTCGGCGCCGATCGGCAGTGTGTTGCCTTCGGCGTCGCGGATCTCGACCTGGGCGAAGGGCAGCACGCGTCCGGCGGCGCGCAGCGGCGTCGAGCCCTCGATCTGCCCGAACCATTCGTCCGGCCCCATGCCGGTGAGCGGCACGGCTTCGGTCTGGCCGAAGGCCTGGTACAGGCAGTCGCCGAAGACCTTGCGACCGAGCAGCGCGGTGGCGTCGGTGATCGGCGCGCCGCCGACGAGGATCGAGCGCAGCTGCGGCCAGGCCGCTTCGCTGGCCCGTGGATGACGCGCGAGCGCCGCCAGCAGGCTGGGCGACGCGAACATGTGGCTGACGCGGTGCGCACGCATCATGTCCAGCACCTTGCCCGGCTCGAAAGCACCGAACACCAGATTGGCCGCACCGGCGAGCCAGCCCGGCAGGAACAGGTAACCCGAGGCGTGCGAGATCGGGCCGGCGTGGCCGACAACGCTGGACCGGCTCATGCGGTCGAGCAGGTACGCCCAGTTGCGGCAGTTGAGCACCCAGTCGTGGTGCGTGTAGCCCACGCCCTTGGGCTTGCCGGTGGTGCCGCCGGAGTGGCGGATGATGGTCCAGTCGTCGTCGCCGATCTCGACCATCGGGTCGGTGGCGTCCTGGGCCGCCAGCCAGTCTTCGTAGCCGGCGTCGCGCACCTGCAAGTGCTGCAGGCAATCCAGCTTGCGGTCGAGGCCGACGACCGGCCCGGCAAGCGCTTCGTCGGCGAGCACGACCTTGCAGCCGGTGCCCTCGATCATGTGGCTGTGCGCCTGCGCCGAGTTGCGCGGGTACAGCGGCACGCGCACCGCGCCGGCGATGGCGCAGCCGAGCACGGCATCGACGCAGCCGAGGTTGTTCTCCTCCAGGCCGGCGACGCGGTCACCCGGTTGCACGCCGAGCGCACGCAGGCCGTTGGCCACCCGCACGCCGCGTTCCCAGGCTTCGGCGAAGCTGAAGCTGCGGTCTTCGGTGATCACCGCCGGCCGATCGCGGTTCAACCGCACCGCCTGCCGCATCAACGTGGTGACGTTCATCTGGGTTCCTTCTTCAGCGATCGATGCAGTTCGCGCGAGCCGCGCTGCGTTGTGACGCATCGTAGGAGGCTGTGCCGCCGCCTACCATTGCGGATCGGGTCGCCGCAATGGCAGAAGGCGGCGATCTGCCGCCGAACCCAGCATGAAGACTCCCGTCAGCGTGTCGATCGCCTTCGTGCAGGGCATGCTCGCCGGCGTGCGCTCGCAGCGCATGGCGCCCGAAGCCTGGCTGGCCGAGGCCGGCATCGACCCCGCCTTGCTCGAGCAGGCCGGCGCGCGCGTCACCGGCGAGCAGTACGTTGCGCTGTACCGCGTGCTCAACGAGCGGCTGAACGACGACGGCCTGGGTTTTTACTCCAGGGTGCTGAAGCGCGGCAGCTTCACGCTGATTCTGCGCTCGGGCTTGGGTGCGCCGGACCTCGAAGTGGCGATGCGCCGCATCGCGCGCACCTTCGGCCTGCTGCAGGACGACATCGAACTGCTGCCGTTGCACGACGCTGGCCGCGCCGGCTGGGGCCTGCGCTTCACGAACGCGGCGGCCGGGCAGCCGCGTTTCATACACGAGATGCTGCTGCGCATCGTCTGGTGCATGGTCGCCTGGCTGGTCGCGCGCCGGCTGAGCGCGCTGCGCTTCGACCTCGCCTTCGACCGCCCGCCCTACGCCGACAGCTACCGCCATGTGCTGCCGGGAGAAGTGCGCTTTTGCCGGCCGATGTCGGCGTTGTGGTTCGATGCGCACGCGCTGCGCTCGCCGATCCGCCGCGACGAGGCCGCGCTGCGCAACTTCGTCGCCCACATCCAGCGCAACGTCGTCCTGCCCCGGCGCAACGACGGCGACATCGGCACCCGGGTGCGGCTGCACCTGCAGAGGGCGATCCCGGCCTGGCCCGACCTGGAGAGCACCGCCCGCACGCTGCACATGTCGGCCTCGACGCTGCAGCGCCACCTCGCGGCCGAGCAGACCACCTTCCAGGCGCTGAAGGACGAACTGCGGCGCGACCTCGCGATCGCGCGGCTGAACACGAGCATGGTTCCGCTCGCGGTGATCGCCGGCGAACTGGGGTTCTCCGACAGCGCCGCCTTTCAGCGCGCCTTCAAGGCTTGGACCGGCAGCCCGCCCGGCAGCTACCGGCGACGCACGCCATGATCGCCGCACGCGACGGCGCCGAGACGCCCGCGAGCCACTCGCCAGCAAGCCGCAAGTATTGTTGGTCGGGGCGAAGGGATGGGCATAGGGGCATCGGAAGTCCTGATGGGCGAGATTCTGCCGGCCCCTTGGAAGACGAAAGTCGATGGCCACCCCACTGCGCAGCGGCCGCCACAGTTGAGCGCCACCGCGGCGCGAGGCGCGCGGCAGGCCGCTCAGCCCGTGAAGCGCTTGCCCGACGCCGCCACCTCGCGCAGCAGCGGCGCGATCTGGAAGCCCTCGCCGAGCTTGGGCAGGTGTTTTTCCAGCGCCGCGAGCACTTGGGCCGCGCCCACCGTGTCGGCATAGAACATCGGCCCGCCGCGGTACACCGGCCAACCGTAGCCGTAGATCCACACCACGTCGATGTCGCTGGCGCGCTGCGCGATGCCCTCGGCGAGGATCTTCGCGCCCTCGTTGACCATCGGGTAGACCAGCCGTTCGAGGATCTCCTGGTCGTCGATCCGGCGGCGCTGGATGCCCTTCTCGGCGGCGAAGTCGAGAATGAGTTTTTCCACCAGCGCCGGGTTCGAGCGGTTGCGCTTGGCGTCGTAGTCGTAGTAGCCGGCGCCCGTCTTCTGGCCGCGGCGGTCCAGCTCGTTGAGCCGCTCGCGCACGGTGGCGCCCTTGGAGCTTTCCTTGGACCAGCCGATGTCCAGCCCGGCCAGATCGGACATCTGGAACGGCCCCATCGGCCAGCCGAAGTCGTAGGCCACGCGGTCCACGTCCCAGGGCATCGCGCCTTCCAGGATCAGCGCGTCGGCCTGCACGCGCCGCTGCGCCAGCATGCGGTTGCCGATGAAGCCGTGGCACACGCCCGACACCACCGGCACCTTGGCGATGACCTTGCCCAGCTCCATCGCGGTGGCCAGCACCTCGGGCGAGGTCTTGGCGCCGCGCACCACCTCGAGCAGCTTCATCACGTTGGCCGGGCTGAAGAAGTGCATGCCGACCACGTCGTGCGGCCGCTTCGTCGCCGCCGCGATCTCGTTCACGTCCAGGTAGCTGGTGTTGCTGGCCAGCACGGCACCGGGTTTGCAGATGGAGTCCAGCCTGGCGAAGAGATCCCTCTTCACCGCCATGTTCTCGAAGATCGCCTCGATCACCAGGTCGACCTGCGCCAGCGCGCTCAACTCCAGCGTCGGTGTCAGCAGCGCCATGCGCTTGTCGACGTCGGCCGGCGTCATGCGGCCCTTGGCGGCCGTGTTGTCGTAGTTCTTCTTGATGGTTGCCACACCGCGCTCGAGCGCCGCGGCCTGGGTTTCGACGATCGTCACGGCGAGCCCCTTGTTCAGGAAGTTCATCGCGATGCCGCCGCCCATGGTGCCGGCGCCGATGATGCCCACCGTCTTCACCGGCCGCGGCCTCGTGCCCTCGGGCAGGCCGTCGATCTTGGCCGCCTGGCGCTCGGCGAAGAACATGTAGCGCTGCGCTTGGCTTTGCACGCCCTGCATCAAGCCCATGAACAGCTTGCGCTCCGCCGCCATGCCTTCGGCGAAGGGCAGCGTGGCGGCCGCCGCGATGCACTGGATGATCGCCTCGGGCGCGTCGAAGCCGCGAAAGGCCTTGGCGTTCTTGGCGCGGAACTCGGCGAACAGCTCGGGCGTACCACCGGCCACGGCCCGGTCGCTGACGCGCTGCAGCGCTCGCTTGTCGGCCAGCACGCGCTTGGCGAAGGCGACGCCCGCCGCGCGCAGGTCGGCGTCTTCGGGCACCAGTTCATCCACCAGCCCCATCGCCAGCGCCGCCTTGCCGCCCACCGGCGCGCCGCCGGTGATCATCTCCAGCGCCTTGGCCGCGCCGACGATGCGCGGCAGCCGCTGCGTGCCGCCGGCACCGGGCAGCAAGCCGAGCTTGACCTCGGGCAGCCCGACCTTGGCCGAGGGCAGCGCGATGCGGTAGTGGCACACCAGCGCCAGCTCGAAGCCGCCGCCCAGCGAGGTGCCGTGGATCGCCGCCACCACCGGCTTGGTCGCCGCATCGATGCGCTCGAGCACCGCCAGCAGCGACGCGCCCTTGTGCGGCTTGCCGAACTCGCTGATGTCGGCGCCGGCAAAGAAGGTGCGCCCGGCGCAGGTCAGCACGATGGCCTGGACCGCGTCGTCGGCCAGCGCCTGGTCGAAGGCCGCGCTCAGGCCGTCGCGCACCACGGCCGACAGCGCATTCACCGGCGGGTGGTTCGAGCTGATCACGGCGATGCCGTGCTCGATGCTCAGGTCGATCACTTCGTTGATGGCGGCCATGGTGCGGGTGTCCTGTCGTTGCGGATCGGGGCGCGGCTTCAGGCGGCTTCAGGCGGCTTCAGGCGGCTTCAGGCGGCGTCATGCGGCGTCATGCGGCGTCATGCGGCGTCATGCGGCTCTGGGCGTGTAGCCGAGCACCGCCTTGATCTCCAGGAACTCGTCGAACGCGTGCTCGCCCCATTCGCGCCCGTTGCCCGACTGCTTGTAGCCGCCGAAGGGCGCCATCATGTCGGCCGGCGCGCTGTTCAGCGTCACCTGGCCTGCGCGCAGCCGAGACGCCACCTTGCGCGTGGCGTCCAGATCGCCGCCCGACACATACGCCGCCAGCCCGTAAGGCGTGTCGTTGGCGATGGCCACCGCCTCGTCCACCGTGTCGTAGCCCAGCATCACCAGCACCGGGCCGAAGATCTCCTCGCGCGCCACGGTGGCGTCGTTGCGCACCGGGCCGAGCACGGTGGGCTTGACGTAGTAGCCGGTGTCCAGCCCGGCTGGCTTGCCGGGGCCGCCGGCCACCACCTTGGCGCCTTCGGCGATGCCGCGGTTGATCAGCGTCTGGATCTTGTCCCACTGCGTGGCCGAGATCACCGGGCCGATGGTCGCACCGCTGTCGGGCGCGCCCACCGTGGTGGCCTCGGCGGCTTCCTTGGCGATGGCCAGCGCCTCGGCCATCCTGGCGTTGGGCACCAGCATGCGCGTCGGCGCGTTGCAGCTCTGGCCCGAGTTGTTCATCACGCTGCGCACGCCCGCGGTGACCGCGCGCTTGAAGTCGGCGTCGGGCAGGATGATGTTTGGCGACTTGCCGCCGAGCTCCTGGCTCACGCGCTTGACGGTCGGTGCCGCGTTGCGCGCGACCTCGATGCCGGCGCGCGTGCTGCCGGTGAACGACACCATGTCCACGCCGGGGTGGCTGGAGATCGCCGCGCCCACCGTCGGGCCATCGCCGTAGACCAGGTTGAACACCCCCGCCGGCACGCCGGCCGCGTGCACGATCTCGGTCCACACCTGCGCCGAGAACGGCGCGATCTCCGAAGGCTTCAACACCATGGTGCAGCCCACCGCCAGCGCCGGTGCCACCTTGCAGGCGATCTGGTTGACCGGCCAGTTCCACGGCGTGATCAGGCCGCACACGCCGATCGGCTCCTT
>CAYZGL010000113.1:0-1266 GCA_964477985.1 uncultured Rubrivivax sp.
CGAGTCGCAGAAGCTGCGCGCCGACATGAAGGACGTGCTGCTGGGTGCCGGCAAGTTGTGGGAAGGCCTGCGCGAGAAGGCGGCCGGTGCGGCGCCAGCGCCGTGAGCCCGCCCCACGACATCCTGAACCTGCCGCACGTTCGTGCGGTGGGCGTGGCGCAGCACGAAACGCACCATGTCGTTTCGGCCGTGGGTGGCGTGGAGCCGATGGCCTGCGCCCGCTGCGGCAGCGAGGCGCTGCACCGGCACGGCACGGCACGGCACGAAGCAGCAGTCCTTCATGGACACGCCGATGCACGGCAAGCGCGTGGAACCGAGCTTCGAACGCAAGCGCTTGCGCTGCACGGCCTGCGGCAAGATGCTGCTGAACTCGCTGCGGTCGATGGACCACAAGCGGCAGATGACCAGCCGACCCGAAAGACCGCCGAGGCCGAGGCTCGGGCTTGGCTGGGCCGCCTCGACCCGATGATCGCCACGGCGTTCAGGGAGACGGCGGGGGCGCTGAACCGTGGGTGGGACGAGGTGTTCGACATCTGCGACCACCCGGTGACCAATGCCTGTACCGAAAGCGTCGACCGCCTGGCCAAGGGCTTGAACCGAATGGGACGCGGCTGCAGCTTCGGTGTGATCCGGGCCCGCCTGCTGTTCGATCGGGAGGCGCGCAAACCAACGTCGGCTGTGGTGCGGACCAAGGTGCGCAAGCAGGTTCCGGCGGCCCGGCCTCGCGGCGGGCGGATGATCGACTTGGCATGCGGCTTCGAGCAACCGAAGATGCTCACACGGGGTTCCGGATACCCAAGAAAAGCCGGCGCAGCTGAACTGCGGCTCGGCCGGCAGCGGCAGCGCCGGGCACCTGGCGATGGAATACCCGAAGATGGCGGCGATCGACAAACTGGCCTTGGCCGCGGCCGCGGCCAAGGCGGTGAAGGAGCCGGCGACACAGGAGCGGCTGGCACACGACGCGGCGATCGCGGTCGGCAGCACGCCGGCCGAGTACGCCAAGTTCATCGCCGCCCGCCGAGCAGCGACGCTGGAAGTCGATGATGGTGCGCGCGAAGATCAAGCCGGATTGAGTGGGGCCCCCGGCCGCCTGGCGGCCGCCCCCCGCGGGGGCCACCGAACGCGACCGGGAGACCCGGATCGCGTTCGGCCCGCTTCGGCCACGCGGCTCCCCCTCGCCGCCTGCGGCGGCATTTCCCCGAGGGGACGAGGACGACTCCGTGGTTCGCCGCCGGCTGTGCGTCAAAGCAGCGGCGTCAGCCGCTG
>CAYZGL010000113.1:1366-9460 GCA_964477985.1 uncultured Rubrivivax sp.
GGCTTCAAAGGAGCGGCGTCAGCCGCTGGGCTTCAAAGGAGCGGCGTCAGCCGCTGGGCTTCAAAGGAGCGGCGTCAGCCGCTCCAGGGCAATCACCGCGAAGAAACCCAGCCCGGCGAGCACGGTCCACTTCAGCACGATCAGCCCGCGCTGCAGCCACATCCGCTGCTGCGTGCCGATGTACATGCCGAAGCACAGCAGCGCCGCCAGCAGCAACCCGCCGAACACCAGGCGGAAGATCACCATGCCGGCGCCAGCTCGGCAAAGCGCCGGGGGGCTTGCGCCGCGTCGTCGAAGCTGAGGGTGTCGTGCGCGGCGGGGTCGGCCAACAGTTGGCGCAGCAGCTTGTTGTTCAGCGCGTGGCCGCTGCGGTAGGCGCTGTACGCGGCCAGCAGCGGCTGGCCCAGCACGTGCAGGTCGCCGATGGCGTCGAGGATCTTGTGCTTGGCGAACTCGTCGCCGTAGCGCAGGCCTTCGGCGTTGAGCACGCGGCTGTCGTCGACGACGATGACGTTGTCCATGCTGCCGCCCAGGCCCAGGCCGCGCGCGCGCATCGTCTCCACGTCCTTGGTGAAGCCGAAGGTGCGCGCGCGGGCGATGTCGCGCTGGTATTGGCCTTCGCTGAAGTCGAACACCACCTGCTGGCCGGTGCCGTCGACCGCCGGGTGGTTGAACTCGATCTGGAAGCTCAGCCGGTAGCCGAAGAAGGGTTCGAGCCGCGCCCACTTCAGCGTGGCGCCCTCGCCTTCACGCACCTCGACCGCCTTCTTGACGCGCAGGAAACGCTTGGGCGCGTCCTGCGTGACGATGCCCGCGCTTTGCAGCAGGTAGACGAAGCTCGCGGCCGAGCCGTCGAGCACCGGCACTTCTTCGCCGCTGATGTCGATGGCCAGGTTGTCCAGCCCCAGCCCGGCGCAGGCCGACAGCAGATGCTCGACGGTCTGCACCGTCGGCTGCCCGCTCCGGCCGCCGGGCGAGATGGTGGTGGCCATGCGCGTGTCGCTGACCGCCGTCACCGACACCGGGATGTCCACCGGCACCGGCAGGTCGATGCGCCTGAAGACGATGCCGCTGTCCGGCGGCGCGGGCTTCAGCGTCAGCTCGACCTTCTGCCCGCTGTGCACACCCAGGCCGACGGCGCGGGTGATCGACTTCAGCGTGCGTTGCGCGAGCATGACGGGCATTGTCTTCGATCACTCGTGTGTGCGCCGGCGCGGCCTACGATGCCCCGATGGCCCCCTTTTCCACTGCCATGAGCGATGACGCGTTCTGGAGCCGCACGCCGGAGCAACTGTTCGCGGCGCTCGGCAGCACCGAGCACGGCCTGTCCACAGCCGACGCGGCGCAGCGCCTGCGCGAGCACGGCGCCAACGAGCTCGACGCCGAGCCGGCGGCCGGCGCGCTGCGCCTGCTGCTGCGGCAATTCAAGAGCCCGCTGGTGCTGATCCTCGTCTTCGGCGGCATCGTCTCGGCGACGCTGCGCGAATGGGTCGACGCGGCCATCATCCTGGTCATCGTGCTGGGCAGCTGCGGGCTGGGCTTCGCGCAGGAGTGGCGCGCGTCGCAGGCCGTGGCGCAGTTGCGGCAACGGCTGGCGCTGACCGTGCGCGTGCGCCGCGACGGCGCGTTGCGCACGCTGCCGGCGCGCGAGTTGGTGCCCGGCGACGTGGTCGAGCTGGCGGCCGGCCACCTGATCCCGGCCGACGGCGTGGTGCTGCGCTCGCGCGACTTCATGGTCAGCGAAGCCAGCCTCACCGGCGAATCGTTCCCGGTGGAGAAGCAGCCCGGCGTGCTGGGCGCCGACACGCCGATCGCGCGGCGCACCAACGCCCTCTTCCTCGGCGCTTCAGTGCGCAGCGGCACGGCCACGCTGCTGGTCGTGCACACCGGCGAGCGCACCGCCTTCGGCGCCATCGGCGCGCGGCTGCGCAGCGCGGCGCCGGAGACCGAGTTCGCGCGCGGCGTGCAGCAGTTCGGCGTGCTGCTGGTGCGCGTGATGGTGGCGATGGTGCTGTTCGTGCTGATCGTCAACCAGCTGCTCGGCCGGCCGTGGATCGACTCGCTGCTGTTCGCGGTGGCGCTGGCCGTCGGGCTGTCGCCCGAGTTGCTGCCAGCCATCATCAGCCTGACGCTGGCGGCCGGCGCGCGGCGCATGGCGAAGGCCGGCGTCATCGTGCGCCACCTCGAAGCCATCGAGAACCTGGGCAGCATCGACGTGCTGTGCACCGACAAGACCGGCACGCTGACCGAAGGCGAGATGACGCTGCAGTCCGCCTCGTCGCCCGACGGCGCGGAGGCGGCCGAGGTGCTGCGCCTGGCCCACCTGAACGCGGCCTTCGAGACCGGCATCGACAACCCGCTCGACGCGGCGATCGTCGCGGCAGGCAAGCGCGCCGGGCTCGATGACGGTGCCCTGCACAAGGTCGACGAGATCCCCTACGACTTCCAGCGCAAGCGGCTGACGATCGTGCTCGCGCCGCAGGCCGCAGCGGCCACGCACCGGCTGATCACCAAGGGCGCGTTTGCCAACGTCCTGGAAGCCTGCACATCGGTGCGCCGCGGCGGCGCGGCCGTGCCGCTGGACGGGGCCGAGCGCGCACGGCTCGACGCCTGGTTCGCCGAACGTGGCGCGCAAGGCTTTCGCGTGCTGGCGCTGGCCACGCGCGACTTCGAAGCCCGTGGCGCCTACACCGCCGCCGACGAGGCCGGCCTGTGCCTCGAAGGCTTCTTGAGCTTCGTCGACCCGCCGAAGGCGCAGGCCCGCGACACGCTCGAGCAACTGGCCGCACGCGGCATCGCCATCAAGGTGGTCACCGGCGACAACCGGCACGTGGCGGCGCACGTGGCGCAGCAGGTGGGGCTGAACGCGAAGGCGCTGCTCACCGGCGAGCAGATCGCCGGCATGAAGGACGAGGCGCTGTGGCACCTGGCGCCGCGCACCACGCTGTTCGTCGAGGTGGATCCGCAGCAGAAGGAGCGCATCGTGCGCGCGCTGCAGCGCGCCGGCCATGCGGTGGGCTACCTCGGCGACGGCATCAACGACGCGCCGCCGCTGCACGCGGCCGATGTCGGCATCTCGGTGGACCAGGCGGTGGACGTGGCGCGCGAGAGCGCCGACGTGGTGCTGCTGCGCCCGGACCTGCAGGTGCTGGGCCAGGGCGTCGACGACGGCCGGCGCACCTTCGCCAACACGCTGAAGTACATCGGCGTGACCACCAGCGCCAACTTCGGCAACATGGTCAGCATGGCGCTGGCCACGCCGCTGCTGCCCTTCCTGCCGCTGGCGGCCACGCAGATCCTGCTGAACAACTTCCTGTCGGACCTGCCGGCGATCACCATCTCCGGCGACCGCGTCGATCCCGAGCATCTGGCCAGCGCGCAGCGCTGGGACGTGCACGACCTGCGCCGCTTCATGCTCGTCTTCGGGCTGACGAGCACGGTCTTCGACCTGCTGACCTTCGGCCTGCTGCTGAAAGCCTTCGACGCCGGCGAGGCGCTGTTCCAGACCGCGTGGTTCGTGGTGTCGGTGCTGACCGAGCTGGCGGTGCTGATGGTGCTGCGCACACGCCGCCCCGCGTGGCGCAGCCAGCCGAGCACGCTGCTGTGGGCCAGCACGCTGGCGGTGGCGCTGCTGGTGCTGGCGCTGCCCCATCTGACGCCGCTGGCACGGCTGTTCGGCCTGGTGCCACTGCCCGGCACGCTGCAGGCGGCGCTGCTGGTGGTGGTACTGGGCTACGCCGGTGCCACCGAATGGGTCAAGCACCGCTTCTACCGCCGCGCGGCGCGGCGGCGCCGGCCGCTGCACCGGCACGCGCACCGCCGCTGAAGGCCGCCGGGCGCTGCTGTGGCCTAATCGCGCCTTTGCAGCAAAACCAACGGAGTAAAGCATGGGCAACAAGATCGTCACCGAAGCCGACCGCAAGGCCACGCCGCGCCCGCCGGCGCCCAAGGGCGTGACGCTGACGCCACGGCGCGGCCAGAAGGTCAGCCTGGAGCGCGGCGTGCATACGCGCAGCAAGAAGAACCCGGGCAAGCGCGCCGGCAAGGGCGGCAGCTGACCCGCGGCCGCTGAGCCTCGATGCACGGCGCGCCGCGGCGCGCCGTGTGTTCGTCGATGCTGCGCATCACCGAACTGCGCCTGCCGCTGGACCACGACGCGGGCGCGCTGCGCGCGGCCGTGCTGGCGCGGCTGCAGCTCGCCGACCATCAGCTGCGCGAGCTGACGGTCTTCCGCCGCGCCTGGGACGCGCGCCGCAAATCGGCGGTGGTGCTCAGCTACACCGTCGACTGCCTGCTCGCCGACGACGTCGACGAAGCCGCGCTGCTGGCGCGGCTGGCCGCCGACAAGCAGCTGCGCGCCGCGCCCGACACGCGCTACCGCTTCGTCGGCCGCGCGCCGGCGGACTATCGCGCCGCGGGCCGGCCGCGCCCGGTGGTGATCGGCTTCGGCCCCTGCGGCCTGTTCGCCGCGTTGATCCTGGCGCAGATGGGGTTGGCGCCGATCGTGCTGGAGCGCGGCAAGGCGGTGCGCGAGCGCACGCGCGACACCTGGGGCCTGTGGCGCCGCGGCGTGCTGGACCCGCAGTCGAACGTGCAGTTCGGCGAAGGCGGGGCCGGCACCTTCAGCGACGGCAAGCTGTACAGCCAGATCAGCGACCCGCGCTTTCTGACGCGCAAGGTGCTGCAGGAGTTCGTGCAGGCCGGCGCGCCCGAGGAGATCCTGTACGTCGCCAAACCGCACATCGGCACCTTTCGCCTGGTGGGCATGGTGGAGAAGCTGCGCGCCGACATCGAGGCGCTGGGCGGCGAGGTGCGCTTCGGCCAGCAGGTGGTGGACCTGCGCATCGAAGCTGGAAACCTGCGCGGCCTGGTGCTGGCCGGCGGCGAGCAGATCGACGCCGAACACGTGCTGCTCGCCCTGGGCCACAGCGCGCGCGACACCTTCGAAATGCTGCAGCGGCGCGGCGTGCAGATGCTGGCCAAGCCCTTCTCGGTCGGCTTTCGCATCGAACATCCGCAAAGCCTGATCGACCGTGCGCGCTTCGGGCCGAATGCCGGCCATCCGCTGCTGGGCGCGGCCGACTACAAGCTGGTGCACCACGCGAAGAACGGTCGCAGCGTCTACAGCTTTTGCATGTGCCCGGGCGGCACGGTGGTCGCCGCCACCTCCGAGCCGGGCCGCGTCGTCACCAACGGCATGAGCCAGTATTCGCGCAACGAGCGCAACGCCAACGCCGGCATCGTCGTCGGCATCACGCCCGAGGACTACCGCCAGGACGGCAAGCGCGACGGCAGCGCCGTCGATCCGCTGGATGGCATCGCCTTGCAGCGCGCGCTGGAGACGCGCGCCTTCGAACTCGGCGGCGGCGGCTATGTCGCACCCGGGCAGCGTGTGGGTGACTTCCTCGCCGCACGGGCGTCGACCGCTTTCGGCGCAGTGCAGCCTTCGTACCAGCCCGGCGTGCGGCCCACGCATCTGGCCGAGCGCGGCCGCGAGAGCCTGCCCGGTTATGCGCTGGACGCCATCCGCGAAGCGCTGCCGGCCTTCGACAAGCAGATCCCCGGCTTCGCGATGGACGACGCATGGCTCACCGGCGTGGAGACACGCACCTCGTCGCCGCTGCGCATCCCGCGCGGCCGTGACTACCAGAGCCTGAACGTCGCCGGCCTGTATCCGGCCGGCGAAGGCGCGGGTTATGCCGGCGGCATCATGTCGGCGGCGGTGGACGGCATCGAGGCGGCCGAGGCGCTGGGCCACGCGCTGCTGGCCGCGCTGGGTTCGGGCTGCGGCCCCGCCGCTTGACCGGCGGCGCCGGGGGTGGCGCGCAGGCCCGATCGGGACGAGGGGCGGTCGTGCCGGGTCGCAGCCACGCGATGCGCCGTGCATCCAAGGGTCAGCCCACGCACGGCGGTGGCATGATCGCGGCCGCGAGCGCCGGTGCGCTGCGCCGACGACGTCCGAGGAGACACCCGCATGGCGGCCGACCCGTTTCGCTCTGTTGCCTGTGCCGCCGCGGCGATCGTGCTGGCCGGCTGCCAGACACCGCCGCCACCGACCACGCCCGAAGCAGTGGGCGAGGTGCGCAAGGGGTCGGGCTTCCTGAACGGCTATCTCGAGCACAAGCAGTTGCCCGACAGCCTGGGCCTGCTGCCGCCGCCACCGGCCGCGGGGTCGGCCCAGCAGGCGGCGGACCTGGACACCACCCAGCGCACGCGCGCGCTGCGCGACACGCCGCGCTGGGCGCTGGCGGCGCAGGATGCGCAGCTGAAGTTTCCGGCCGCGGCCCGCACCTTCGAATGCGCACTGCAGCTGCCGATCTCGCAGCAGGACACGCCCCATCTGAACATGCTGCTGCGGCGCACGATGCTCGACGCCGCGCTGGCCACCTACGCCGCCAAGGACCACTACCAGCGCCAGCGGCCCTTCGCCGCCACCGGCGGCCCGACCTGCACGCCGGGCGAAGAGGCGGCGCTGGCCAAGGACGGTTCGTACCCGTCGGGCCACACCGCCATCGGCTGGGCCTGGGCGCTGGTGCTGACGCAGGCCGCACCACGCAATACCGATGCCCTGCTGCAGCGCGGCTACGCCTTTGGCTGGTCCCGCGTGGTCTGCGGCGTGCACTGGCAAAGCGACGTGGAAGCCGGCCGCACCATCGGCGCGGCCACGGTGGCAAGGCTGCAAAGCGACGAGACCTTCCAGGCGCAGCTGGCGCTGGCGCGCCAGGAGATCGCGCAGGCCCAGGCCAGCGGCGCGAAGCCGAACGCCGACTGCGCCGCCGAAGCCGCCGCACTGGCGGTGCGCCAGCCCTGAGCCCCTGCCCCGGGGGCGAGTCGTCTCGGGGCGGCGCGCGGTGCCGCTTGGGTGCGTGTCGGGCCCAAGCGGCAGCCTGATCGAGGGCAGCTTGGCGATGGCGGCGTGCCCGCCGCGCAGCCATCGCCCGAGGGCGGTCAGGCCCCGAGCACCCAGTACGCCGTGATGCCCGGCGGCGGCGGCACCGGCTCGAGCCGGGTGCGGTTCAGCGGCGCCTTGTTCTCGTGAATCACCTGGCTCAAGTCGTAGAGCAGCGGCGCGGCGCTGGCGATGTATCCGTGGCCGAGCATGTCGAGATCGAGCGCCGACGCCGACACCGTCTCGACACCGGGACACACGAACACCGGCAGCTCCAGGCCGACGCGGTCCTGGTCGTGCAGCGCGCGCGACGCCATCAGCGCCTTGTCGGCCTTGTAGGTGTAGTTGGTGACGCGGCGCGCCGCCAGCTCGGTATAGACCGCCGCCGTCTGCTTGAACAGGCCGGCGGTGATGTCGGCGGCGGCGAGGATGATCTGGCCGATCGGCACCTTCAGCGTACCCGCCTTCTTCGCCTGCAGCAGCTGCTCGACCGTGCGCAGCAACAGGCGGTTGCCCATGCTGTGCGCGAGGACGTTGATCTCCTCGAGCTCGTGCACGCTGGCGAGCAGCTCGATGAACGACACGAAGTGCTGCTCGGCGAGTTCGACGCTGGACTCGTCGGCCGAGTAGGGCACGAGGTCGCCTTTGGACGGCCACGAGAAGAACGACATGATGCCGTCGATGCGCAGGTCGAACCCGATCTGCGCCGCGCGCAGCGCCGCCTCGCGGAAGCCGACGTTGTAGCCGTGGACGAAGACCAGCGCCGTGCGCTTCTTCCAGTGGCCCAGCTCCGCGCGCAGGCCGGCAGTGAACTCCTCGGGCGTGAGCAGCTCGACCTCGAGCAGCCGCAGCGTGTCGTCCTCGCGCCGCAGCACCAGCGTGTGGAACTTTCGCTTCAGCCACGACGAACCGAGCTCGCCGAAGCGGTGCGTGCGCGGCACGTGCACGAGGCACGACCCGAGCTGCATCTGCTCGCTGAACGTGCGATCGAAGTAGGCCTCTGCGGCGCCATCGGCCGCCGGCTTCCTGTCGGTGCCGAACCACACGCGGTACTGGCGCGTCGCCAGGTAGTCGTGCTGCGTCCGTGATGGCGGCACCGCCGCTTCGATTTCCTGCTGCAGCATCTGCGCCGGCGACGGCGCGGCCATCGGCTGCTGTTGCTGCTGTTGCTGCTGTTGCTGCTGTTGCTGCTGTTGCTGCTGTTG
>CAYZGL010000113.1:9560-14153 GCA_964477985.1 uncultured Rubrivivax sp.
GTTGCTGCTGTTGCTGCTGTTGCTGCTGTTGCTGCTGTTGCTGCTGTTGCTGCTGTTGCTGCTGCTGTTGCTGTTGCTGCTGCTGTTGCTGCTGCTGTGGCTGTTGCTGCTGCTGTTGCTGCTGTTGCTGTTGCTGTTGTTGCTGCTGGTACGGTTGGACCCGCTGAACATACGATGGGCTGTACGACTGCAGCTGCATCTGCTCGCAGGCCAGGGGATACGGGTACTGCCACTGCTGCGGCACCACCATCGTCCAGGTACGCCGCAGCCCGTGGCCGCCCAGCACGTCCTCGAACACGCTTTGTGCGTCCATCGCCCATTCGGGCCGGGCCAAGGTCATCAGCGCATCGAAGCGCGCATTCCAATCGCGGAAACGGGCGTTCCAGACGCTGCCGCCGTCGAGATGGCGCAAGACCGGGGGAACGGCGAGCGGCTGGCGCAGCATCGGCTCGGCCCACTTCAGCGGCGTCATGCCCATGACCAGTTGCATCAGTTCATCGAGCAGGGCGCGGTAGCTGGCCAGAAAATCCTGACGGGACAACGAACGAACGGCCATACGGGCTCCTCGGGGCGCGGCAGGGCCGCGGCCCCCGGATATTCCGGCGCCTCGCCGCTCACCGTCAAGCGCGGCGAGGGATCATTTCGCGGCGCTTGTGCCGGCTGGCGCTGGCGCTTCAGCCGCCCCGTGCGTCGAGCGCTGGACGAGCAGCTTCAGCGTCCGACATCGCTGCGCGAGGCTGCATCGGCAGCATGCGCCGCTGCCGCCGCTTCGCATTTGAACGGCATCGCGGCTAGCGGCGCCGCAGCAGCAGCGAAACGCCGACCACGATCAGGATCAGCGGCCACCAGGTGGTGAACAAGGCGCCGAGCCGGGGAATCAGCCCGAGGTTGGACAGCAGCAACAGCGCGCCCAGCACGATCAGGACAAGAGCGCCCAAGGCGGAGCCTGTCTTCATGGGTTCTCCGATATTCGCCGGCTCCACGCGCCGTCGCCGCATGCTAGTGCAGTGTTCGACGCTGTGCGGCACTTAAGAAAACCGATGGATTTGTCGTCCTGGCTAGGCGCAAACCGCAGCGATACCCGAAGGTATCGCGAGGATTTGCAACGACGCCAGGGCGGCAAAGACGCGGTTTTATGTGCTGCATAGCGTCGAACACTACACTAGCGCGCGCCGCGGCCCGCGCCGGCCCAGCACGACGCCGAGCACGCACAGCGTCGGCCAGGCTGCACCCCGGGCGAAGCCGGCGAGCACGTCGCCGGCCCAATACAGCGGCACAAACACGCGGTGGCTGCCCCGGGCCAGCCGCGTCTCAGCGCGACGACGCCGCCGCTGCCGCCGCGCAGCGCGCCAGCAGCTGCCCCTGCAGCGACACGGTCGCAGCCGATTCGTCCAGTTCCACGAAGGTGGCCGGGTCGCCCGCGCGCTCGAAGCGCGGCGGCCGGCTGCCGCGCACCGGCGCGAGGTCGTAGACCGCCGGCCCGTCGCTCAGGCGCAGCCGGTCGCCGAGGTAGCCGACGGTGAGGCGCCGGCCGCCGCAGTCCAGCGTGCTGGCAAAACCGCCGGGGGACACATGGGGCTGCAGGTGCAGGCTGCCGACGTCGATGCGCGCGCCCGCTGCCGTGATCGGCCGCGGCTCGGTCAGCCACTGCACCTGGCCGCGCAGCCGCACCGCGCCGCGCACGCTGAGGCGATGCGCAGCGTCGATGCGCGCCGCGTCCACCGACAGCTCGAAGGCGATCGGCGGCGACTGCGCCGCGACGCGGCCGCGCTGCTCGCCGAGTACGCGATCGGCCGTGTCGTCGCGCAGTTCGACCACCCATTCGGCCTGCGCGCCCAGCGCGGCGGCGGCCGGGCCGTCGAGCCGGCCCTCGATGAGCACGACGGCAGGCGGCGGCATCGTGCATCCGGCCAGCGCCATGGCCGCCATGGCCGCCAAGGCCGCGCCAGCCGCCGCGCGCAGCAGGGCCGCCGCCCAGGCGTGCAGGCCGATGCTGCGGCGCTCGGGCGTCATGAACCCGAACCCATGGCCGACAGCAGCGCCGCCGGACCCGCACTCGCCAGCCGGAACACCATGTCGCCGACGAAGCGCTTGAAGTCGTCGTTCTCTACGCGCAGCACAGGTGGCCCGGCCGCCGTGCAGAGCTTCCTTCGCCAGGCGCCGCCCGACATGCCAGCACAGCAGCGTCTGGGTGCGGTTGTGGGTGACCTGGTCCATGCGCGGATTGTTGCGTGGCCGCTCGTCGTTGCCGAAAGCGCAGCGGGCGGCCGAAGCCGCCCGCTGCACGAGGCAAAGCCTCGCGTCAGTCGGCCTGCTTCCTCAAGAAAGCCGGGATCTCGATCTCGTCCATGCCGTTGCTGGACAGCGCCTCGACCTTGGCCGCGGCGCTGCGCGCGGTGCGCCACACGCTGGGCGTGTTCAACCCGCTGTAGTCCTGCGCCGCAGCGCCCGCGGCGCCGCCGGGCAGAGCCTGGTTCATGATCGGCAGGTTGTCGGTGCCGGTGCGCAGGTGGGACGCCGGCTGCTGCACCACCTGCAGCGGCGGCTGCGCGGCGCGGCGCGCCAGCGACGACAGCCCGGTGGCGATCACCGTCACGCGCAGCTGGTCGCCCAGGGCTTCGTCGTAGGCGGTGCCGAAGATGACGTGCGCGTCGTCGGCCGCGTAGCGCCGGATGGTGTTCATCGCGTTGCGGCTTTCGGCCAGCTTGAAGGTCTGCCGGCTCGCGGCGATCAGCACCAGCACGCCGCGCGCGCCGCTCAGGTCGATGCCTTCGAGCAGCGGGCAGGCCACGGCCAGCTCGGCGGCCTTGTTGGCGCGGTCGGGGCCCCCGGCTTGCGCGGTGCCCATCATCGCCTTGCCGGGCTCGCTCATCACCGTCTTCACGTCCTCGAAGTCGACGTTGACCAGCCCGGGCACGTGGATGATGTCGCTGATGCCGCCGACCGCGTTCTTCAGCACGTCGTTGGCGTGCGCGAAGGCCTGCTCCTGCGTGATGTCGTCGCCCATCACCTCGAGCAGCTTCTCGTTGAGCACCACGATCAGGCTGTCGACGTTGGCCTCGAGCTCGGCCACGCCGTGGTCGGCCTGCGTGCAGCGGCGCTTGCCCTCGAACTCGAAGGGTTTGGTCACCACGCCCACCGTCAGGATGCCCATCTCCTTGGCCACGCGCGCGATCACTGGCGCCGCGCCGGTGCCGGTTCCTCCCCCCATGCCGGCGGTGATGAACAGCATGTGCGCGCCGCTGATGGCGTCGCGGATGCGGTCCACCGCTTCTTCGGCGGCGTGGCGGCCGACCTCGGGCTTGCTGCCCGCGCCCAGCCCGGTGATGCCCAGCTGCACCAGGTCGCTGGCGCGGCTGCGGTTCAGTGCCTGCGCGTCGGTGTTGGCGCAGACGAACTGCACCCCCTGCACGCTCTGCGCGATCATGTGCTCGACCGCGTTGCCGCCGCCGCCGCCCACCCCGATCACCTTGATCTGCGTGCCCTGGTCAAACTCCTCGATCATTTCGATAGCCATGTTGCGCCTCCTAGTCAGCTGCAGTTGCCAATGAATGAATTTGCGATCCGATCAACGATCCGCTTTGCACACCACCCAACACCTCACCCCACACCCACGGGACCTCTGTGCGCGTTGCCACGAGTTCCTCTTTAGAAATTGCCCAAGAACCAGTCCTTGGCGCGGCCGACGATGGTCTTCATCGACCCGGCCTGCGCGGCGGCCTTCCAGCCGCGCGCGCGCGCCGAACGCGCCTCTTCCAACAGGCCCATCACGGTGGCCGAACGCGGGTTGGCCACCATGTCCGACAGCGGCCCGCCGTACAGCGGCAGCCCCTTGCGCACCGGCTTCAGGAAGATGTCCTCGCCCAGCTCGACCATGCCCGGCATCACCGCGCTGCCGCCGGCCAGCACGATGCCGCTGGACAGCAGCTCCTCGTAGCCGCTTTGGCGGATCACCTGGTGCACCAGCGAGAAGATCTCCTCCACGCGCGGCTCGATCACGCCGGCCAGCGCCTGGCGGCTCAGGCGCCGCGGTGCGCGGTCGCCCAGGCCCGGCACCTCGATCTCCTGGTTCGGGTCGGCCAGCAGCTGCTTGGCCATGCCGAACTCGACCTTGATCTCTTCCGCGTCCTTGGTCGGCGTGCGCAGCGCCATCGCGATGTCGCTGGTGATCAGGTCGCCGGCGATCGGGATCACCGCGGTGTGGCGGATCGCGCCGTCGGTGAAGATGGCCACGTCGGTGGTGCCGGCGCCGATGTCGACCATCGCCACGCCCAGGTCGCGCTCGTCGGCGCTGAGCACCCCCGCGCTGGACGCACTCGGGTTCAGCACCAGCCGCTCCACCTCGAGCCCGCAGCGGCGCACGCACTTCAGGATGTTCTCGGCCGCACTCTGCGCACCGGTGACGATGTGCACCTTGACCTCGAGCCGGCTGCCGCTCATGCCCACCGGCTCCTTGACCTCGTGGCCGTCGATGACGAATTCCTGCGGCTCGACCAGCAGCAGCCGCTGGTCGTTGGGGATGTTGATGGCCTTGGCGGTTTCCACCACGCGCGCCACGTCCACCGGCGTGACCTCGCGGTTGTCGCGCACGAT
>CAYZGL010000114.1:0-14072 GCA_964477985.1 uncultured Rubrivivax sp.
TGCAAAACGGCATGCGCAAGAAGAGCGGCAAGTTCATCATGGACGCCGAGCGCGATGGCCACAGCGAGGACGTCTGCACCTACGTCAAGGCCGACCTGGGCATGATGCAAGGCGGCGAGATCGGCCCGACGGGTGACCCTCTGCCGCGCCCCGACATCCTGTTGCTGTCCTACACCGGCTGCTTCACCTTCATGAAGTGGTTCGAGCTGATCCGCCACAAGTACGGCTGCGAGACCGTGATGCTGCACGTGCCCTACCAGGGCGACGGCCAGATCACCCCCAGCATGCGCGAGTACGTGGTCAAGCAGCTGAAGGAGACCGTGATCCCCACGCTCGAGCGCGTCTCGGGCGTCAAGTTCGACATCGACCGGCTGCGCCAGTACATGCGCGAATCGGCCAAGGCCGAAGAAGACCTGGTGCACGTGCTGCAGTCGGCGAAAAACCGGCCCAGCCCGATCGACGGCTACTTCGGCGCGGTGTACTACATCGGCCCGATCTTCACCGCCTTTCGCGGCACGCCCGAGGCCACCGAGTACTACCGCGTGCTGCGCGGCGAGATCGACGAGCGTGTGCGTCTGGGCAAAGGGCCGGTCACGCCCGACGGCGACATGGGCGAGGAGAAGTACCGGCTCATCGTCGAGGGCCCACCCAACTGGACCAGCTTCCGCGACTTCTGGAAGATGTTCTACGAAGAAGGCGCGGTGGTGGTGTCGTCCACCTACGCCAAGGTCGGCGGGCTGTACGACTACGGCTTCCGCCACGACCCCGACCACCCGCTGGAATCGCTGGCCGAGTACTGCCTGGGCTGCTACACCAACCACAGCCTGCCCGGGCGCGTGAAGATCATCTGCGACTACATGGAGCAGTACCAGGCCGACGGGCTGCTGATCAACTCGATCAAGAGCTGCAACAGCTTTTCGGCCGGCCAGCTGCTGATGCTGCGCGAGGTGGAAAAACGCACCGGCAAGCCGGCCGCCTTCATCGAGACCGACCTGGTCGACCCGCGCTACTTCTCGGCCGCCAACGTGAAGAACCGGCTCGAGAGCTACTTCCAGATGATCAAGCAAAAGCGCACCTACGGCCACGCGGTGCCCACCGGGCCGTCGGGTGCGCCGATCATCCCGATCGCCGCCGCCACCTGAACCAGGAGCCCACGACATGCGCTGCTTCATCGGCATCGACCTCGGCTCCACCACCACCAAGGCGGTGGTGGTCGACGAGAACCAGAACATCCTGGGCCGCGGCATCACCAACTCGCGTTCCAACTACGACACCGCCGCCACCGTGGCCAAGCAGGAGGCGCTGCTGGCCGGGCGCTTCCAGCTGTTCCGCCATGCGCTGGCGCAGTCCAACGCGCTGAACGGCCATCTGGACGGCTTCATCGGCCAGCTCGAGCGCGACTTCCGCGCCGAGCAGTACCTCGAGCAGCTCGACGACCTCGAGCAAACCTGCCACCGCAATCTCGAGAAGTCCAGCTTCGGCGACGCCACCGGCGCGATCCGCGAGGCGCTGGGGGTGGTCTTCGCTCAGCTGCGCCAGGAAGCGCCGGGGCTGTTTGCGCCCGGCGCCAAGCGCAAGAGCGACTTCTTTCGCGACATCGCCGGCAGCCAGTACCTGGCCGCGGGCGAGGCCGTGGCCAAGGACATGGGGCTGCGCTACGACTTCCTGCTCAACCTGTTCGACCGCTCGATCATCGAGGTCGAGAACCGCGTCTACACCGACTCGATGCGCCGCCACCTGCTGGCCGCGCTGGAGCGCAGCTTCATCGCGCTGCCCGATACCGCGTCGCGGCGCGCGCAGGTCGAAGCGCCGATCAAGGGCGTGCTCGACACCGAGATGGAAGAGACCTACGTCGTCGGCACCGGCTACGGCCGCGCGCGGCTGCCGTTTTCCAAGGAACACATCCGCAGCGAGATCCTGTGCCACGGCCTGGGCGCGCACGTGATGTATCCCAATACGGCGACGGTGCTGGACATCGGCGGCCAGGACACCAAGGCGATCCAGGTCGACCCGGCCGGCATCGTGGAAAGTTTCCAGATGAACGACCGCTGCGCCGCCGGCTGCGGGCGCTACCTGGGCTACATCGCCGACGAGATGAACATGGGCCTGCACGAGCTGGGGCCGATGGCGATGCAGTCGACGAAGAACATCCGCATCAACTCCACCTGCACCGTGTTTGCCGGCGCCGAGCTGCGCGACCGGCTCGCGCTGGGCGACAAGCGCGAGGACATCATGGCCGGGCTGCACCGCGCGATCATCCTGCGCGCGATGAGCATCCTGGCGCGCTCGGGCGGCATCCGCAACGAGTTCACCTTCACCGGCGGCGTGGCCAAGAACGAAGCCGCGGTCAAGGCGCTGAAGGAACTGGTGACCGAGAACTACGGCGAGCTCAAGCTCAACATCGATCCCGACTCGATCTACACCGGCGCGTTGGGCGGTGCCACCTTCGCCTGGCGCGCCGTGATGGAAGAGGGCAAGACCGCGGAGGCGAGATGACAGCCCCCGGCAGCGGCGTACCGCTGCCACCCCCGCGGGGGTGCGGGGCCGCTTGGGAGCGGCCCGGCGCCGGCCCCGCGACACGAGGAGCAATGCATGAAACCCATCCACACCATCGGCATCGACATCGGCTCGGGCGCCGTCAAGTCGGTGCTGTTCTCCTTCGACGAACAGGGCCGACCGACCTGGCTGGCCAAGCGCTGCGAGCGCATCCGCCGCCGCGACCCGATGACGTTGGCCAGCGAGGGCCGCGACGGCGTGCTCGAGGATGCCGGGCTGGCGGCCAACGACGTCGACTACATCGCCACCACCGGCGAGGGCGAGAACGTCAAGTTCGCCACCGGCCACTTCTATTCGATGACCACGCACGCGCGCGGCGGCGTGTTCCTCGACCCCGAGGCGCGGGCGGTGGTCGACATCGGCGCGCTCAACGGCCGGGCGATCGCGGTCGACGAGCGCGGCAAGGTGCTGCAGTACAAGATGACCAGCCAGTGCGCCAGCGGCTCGGGGCAGTTCCTGGAGAACATCGCGCGCTACCTCGGCGTCGCGGTCGAGGAGATCGGCCCGCTGTCCAAGACCTCGCAGGACCCGGAGAAGGTCAGCTCGATCTGCGCGGTGCTGGCCGAGACCGACGTCATCAACATGGTCAGCCGCGGCATCGCCACGCCCGACATCCTGAAGGGCATCCACCTGTCGATGGCCTCGCGCATCGTCAAGCTGCTGAAGGTCACCGGCGTCAAGAGCGGCGTGGCGCTGCTCACCGGCGGCCTGGCGCTGGACGCCGGGCTGCTGGCGGCCATCCAGGAGGAGATGGTCAACGAGAAGGTCAACGTCGACGCGCGCGCGCACCCCGACTCGATCCACGCCGGCGCCATCGGCGCGGCGCTGTGGGGTGCGTACCGCCACGCCAAGCTGAACGAACTGGAAACGGCGGCCGCCGCTTGAGGAGCAAAGACATGGCCCTGCTGATCAACGACGACTGCACCGCCTGCGACGCCTGCAAGCCGGTGTGCCCGAACGAAGCCATCGCCGTGGGCGACCCGATCTACGTGATCGACCCGCTGAAGTGCACCGAGTGTGTCGGCGCCGAGGACGAGCCGCAGTGCAAGCTGGTGTGCCCGGCCGACTGCATCGTGCAACACCCGGACTTCGTCGAAACACCCGACGAACTGATGGCCAAGTACGAGGCGCTGCACGGTTGACGCCGCGCGCGCAGCGATGACCTGCTACGCCATCGACGGGCTGGTGCCCGTGGTCGACCGCAGTGCCTATGTGCACCCCAGCGCAGTGCTGATCGGCGACGTGCATGTGGGCCCGGGTTGTTACGTCGGCCCGTGCGCGTCGCTGCGCGCCGACTTCGGCCGCATCGTGCTGCGCGAGGGCTGCAACGTGCAGGACAGCTGCGTGATGCACGGTTATCCCTTCGCCGACACCGTGGTCGAGCAGGGCGGCCACATCGGCCACGGCGCGGTGCTGCACGCCTGCGTGGTGCGGCGCGGCGCGCTGGTGGGCATCAACGCGGTGGTGATGGACGAGGCCGAGGTCGGCGAGCAGGCGATCGTCGCCGCCTGCGCCTTCGTGCCGGTGGGCATGAAGGTGCCGCCGCGCTGGCTGGTCGCTGGCGTGCCGGCGCGCCCGCTGCGCGAGTTGAGCGCGCAGCAGTTGCAGGCCAAGGCCGACGGCACCGCGATCTACCAGGACCTGACACGGCGCTGCCTGGCGACGATGGCGCCGGTGCACGCGCTGGAGCAGGCCGAGCCGCAGCGGCCGCGGCTGCCGGTGCCGCCCGGGTGGGTGCGCACCTGAGCCGCAGCGGCCAACGAAGCGTGGGCCGCAACACGGCCGCGCTGCGTTGTCAGGGCCGCGACGCGCGGACGCATGAGGTCTTGCATGCGGTCTGAGCGGCCGCAGCGCGAGCCCAACCCGTTCTGGCGTTGTTCGCTGGCGCTGTACCGCCGAGCCGGCGTCGAGGCCGCGCTGCTGGCGCTGCAACAGCGCTGCGGCACCGACACCAACCTGCTGCTTTACGCCTGCTGGCTGGCCAGCCGCGGCCAGGCGCTGGACCAGCGGCGCTGGCGCCAGGCGATGGCGGCGGTGGCGCCGTGGCAGGCCGAGGCGATCCAGCCGCTGCGGCGCGCGCGGCATGCGCTCGAGGCCGCTGCGCCCGGGCTGCCGCCCGGCTGGGGCGCCGAGCTGAGGCAGCGTCTGGCCCGCGTCGAACTCGACCTGGAGTATCTGGAGCAGCACACCTTGTTCACGCTGGCGCAGCAACTGCCGCCGCCGCGCCGCGCGCTGGCGCCGCGCGCGGCGGCGCGGGCCAGCCTGGGCCGCTACTTCGGGCTGCTGGTGCTGGACGCCGCGCTGCTGGACGGCGCCGAGCTGCGCTGCCTGCTCGATGCCGCGCTGGCCTACAAACCCAGATAGGCCGTCAGCGCCGCATTGCCGGCGACCTCGGCGGCCGGGCCGCCCAGCACCGCCTGGCCCTTTTGCAGCACCAGCGCCTGGTCGGCGTGGGCCAGCACGCGCCGGTAGTCGCGGTCGACGATCAGCGAGGCGATGCCGTCGCTGCGGATCTGGCCGATGACGCGCCAGATCTCGCCGACCACCAGCGGCGCCAGGCCTTCGGTGGCTTCGTCCAGGATGATCAGCTGCGGGTGCGTCATCAAAGCACGGCCGATCGACAGCATCTGCTGCTCGCCGCCGGACAGCTGCGCGCCCAGGTGCTGCAGGCGTTCGGCCAGCCGCGGGAAGGTCTGCAGCACGCGCGCCAGCGTCCAGTCGTCGCGGCCGTCGACGCCGCGGCGCGCGGCCATCAGCAGGTTCTCGCGCACGCTCAGGTTGGGGAACACGCCGCGGCCTTCGGGCACGTAAGCCACGCCGGCGCGAGCCATCTGGTGCGCCCGGGCGTGCGACATGTCGCGCCCCCGCAGCTCGATGCGGCCGCTGCGCTGGCGCACATGGCCCAGCAGCGTGCGGATCAGCGTGCTCTTGCCCATGCCGTTGCGCCCCAGCAGGCCTACCGTCTGGCCGGGCCCGATGGCGATCGACACGCCGTGCAGCACGTGGCTGCTGCCGTACCAGGCGTGCAGCTCGCGGGTGGCCAGCAGGCTGTCCATGCAGGTGTGCGCGTCGCCGTTCAGCGATCGTGGCCGAGGTAGGCGGCCTGTACCGCGGGGTCCGCGCGCACCGCCGCAGGCGTGTCGGAGGCGATCACCGCGCCGTTGACCATCACCGTGATGCGGTCGGCGATGCGGAACACCGCGTCCATGTCGTGCTCGACCAGCAGGATCGCGTGCTCGCGCTTCAGCTCGGCCAGCAGCGCCAGCATGCGCTCGGTCTCGTCGGCGCCCATGCCGGCCAGCGGCTCGTCCAGCAGCAGCACCTGCGGCTCGATCGCCAGGCACATCGCGATCTCGAGCTGGCGGCGCTGGCCGTGCGACAGCAAGCCGGCCGGGCGCTGCTCGACGCCACTCAGCCCGGCGCGCGCCACGGCGTCGCGCGCGGCGGCGCTGCTGCGGGCGCAGCGCGCCGCCGGGCTGAACCAGTCCCACGCGCGTGGTGTGTTGGCCTGCGCGGCCAGCCGGCAGTTCTCGAACACGCTGAAGTCGGCAAAGACGTTGGTGCGTTGGTAGCTGCGCCCCAGGCCGGCGCGCGCGCGCTTGGGCTGCGGCCACGCGGTCACGTCCTGGCCCAGCAGTTCCACGCGCCCGGCGCTGGGGGCCAGCTCGCCGGCCAGCACGTTGACCAGCGTGGACTTGCCGGCGCCGTTGGTGCCGATCACCGCGTGCACGGCGCCGCGCTCGAGTGCGATCGACACCCGGTCCACCGCCACCAGCCCGCCCCAGCGGCGGCTGAGGGCTTGGCCGCGCAGCAGCGGCTGCGCTGCGCTCATGGCATGGCCCCGGTGGCGCCGCGGCTTTCGCGCTGCTCGCGCCGCTCGCGCCACCACGCCGGCATGCCCACCAGCCCGCGCGGCAGCAGCGCCACGCAGCCGATGATGCTCAGGCCCAGCCCCAGCATCCAGTGTTTGGCAAAGGCGCCGAACACCGCTTCGGACTTGAAGAACTCCTGCAGCAGCGTGAAGGCGAAGGCGCCGATCAGCGCGCCGCGCAGGTGGCCCAGGCCGCCGAGGATGATCATCACCAGCACCGCGCCGCTGAAGTGCCAGCTCAGCAGCTCGGGGTTGACGAAGCCGTCCTTGACCGCGAACAGGAAGCCGGCCAATGCGGCGATGGCGCCCGACAGCGTGAACGCCGCCAGCTTGTACGGGTAGGTGGAAAAGCCCGAAGCGCGCATGCGTGCTTCGTTGGCCTTGATGCCGGCCAGCGCGCGGCCGAAGCGCGAGCGGCGCAGCAGCGCCAGCAAGACGAAGCTGAAAGCCAGGCACCCCAGGATGAAGGCGTACATCGGCAGTGGGCGGTCCAGGTCGAGTGCACTGCCCAGCGCGGGTTTGAAGTTCAGGTAGATGCCGTCGCTGCCGCCGCCCAGCGCGGTGTCGTGCACCACGTAGTAGGCCATCTGCGCGAAGGCCAGCGTGACCATGATGAAGTACACGCCGCGCGTGCGCAGCGACAGCGCGCCCACGGCCAGCGCCAGCAGCGCGCCCGCGGCCACGCTGGCCGGCAGCAGCCACAGCAGCGCTGCCGGTGCGTCACTGGGCGACAGCCGCACCGCGGCGTAGGCGCCGGCGCCGAAAAACGCTGCCTGGCCGAAGCACACCAGCCCGGTGCCGCCGACCAGCAGCTCGAGGCTGAGCGCGAAGATGGCGTAGATCATCATCTTCGCCGCCAGGTCCATGCCGTAGGCGCCGCCGAGCAGCGGGTAGGCGCCCAGCAGCGCGAAGGCGGCGGCGACGAAGGCCAGCGGCGGCTTCAGCACGGCGTCATCCGGCCCGAACCAGCCCTTCGGGGCGCCACAGCAGGATCAGCGCCATCAGCAGGTACACCGCCACGCCGGCGGCCTGCGGCAGCAGCACCTTGCCGAAGGTGTCGACGAAGCCGATCAGCAGTGCGGCCAGCAGCGCGCCGCGCACCGAGCCGATGCCGCCGATCACCACCACCACGAAGCAGGCGATCAGCACCGTGTTGCCCATGCCCGGGTAGACCGACGACACCGGTGCGGCCACCATGCCGGCCAGCACCGCCAGCGCCACGCCGGCGGCGAAGACCACGCGGTACAGGAACTCGAGGTCGATGCCCAGCGACTGCACCATCTCGCGGTTGGCGCTGCCGGCGCGGATCATCATGCCCAGCCGCGTGCGCGTCAGCACCAGGTACATGCCAGCGGCCAGCGCGATGCACACCGCCGAGATGAACAACCGATACACCGGGTAGCTCATGGTGTCGCCCAGCGGCAGGCTGCCGGCCAGCAGCGGCGGTGCCGCCACGCCGTGCACCTCGTCGCCGAAGACGATGCTGCGCAGTTCTTCCAGCACCAGGATCAGGCCGTAGGTCATCAGCACCTGCTGCAGGTGCTCGCGTTCGTACAGGTAGGCGAAGAAGGCCCACTCGAGCGCGTAGCCGAGCAACACCGCCAGCACGATGCCGATGGCCAGCACGCTGAAGAAGCCGCCGCCGAAGGCGGCGGCCACCGGTGCGGCCAGGCCGAAGGCCAGGTACGCGCCGATCATGTAGAAGCTGCCGTGCGCCAGATTGATGACGCCCATGATGCCGAAGATCAGCGTCAGCCCCGAAGCCACCAGGAACAGCAGCAGCCCGTACTGCAGCGCGTTCAGGCACTGGATCAGGAAGGTGGCGAAGTCCATCGGGCGGGCGCGCGTCGCCGGCAGCGCCGCGCGCGGTGAAGGGCTGGCAGCGAATTCGCAGCGCGCGGCCGGCGGCCTACATCTTGCAGCCGCGCCCCGGGTCGGCCAGCGCCTTGCTGGCGATGCCGACCACCTTGTTCTCCTTGTTGGCGACCTGGCGCAGGTAGAAGTCCTGCACCGGGTTGTGGCTGGGCGAGAGGGTGAACGGCCCGCGCGGGCTGTCGATCTTCGCCTTGCGCAGCGCGGCGGCGAACTCGGCCTTCTTCGTGATGTCGCCGTGGGTGGCGGCCAGGCCGATGCCCAGCATCTGCGCCGCGTCGTAGCCCTGCACCGCGTAGACGTCGGGCTGCAGCTTGTAGGCCTTGGCATATGCCAGGCGGAAGGCGTTGTCGCGCGGTGTGTTCAGCCCGTCGGCATAGTGCAGCGTGGTCTGCACGCCGTTGGCCGCGTCGCCCTGGGCTTCCAGCGTGCCGTCGGTGAGGAAGCCGGTGCCGACCAGCGGGATGGTCTTGTTCAGCCCCGCGGCGGCGTAGTCCTTGACGAACTTCACCGCGCCGGCGCCGGCGAAGAAGGCGAACACGGCCTCGGGCTTGGCGGCGGCGATCTCGGTCAGCAGCGCCTGGAACTCGACGTTGGGGAAAGGCAGGTTCAGCTCCTTGCCGACCTTGCCGCCGCCTTTTTCGAAGGCCTCGCGAAAGCCTTTGACCATCTCGTCGCCGGCGGCGTACTTCCAGGTGATGGTGACGACGTTCTTCACGCCCTTCTTGGCCAGCGCCTCGCCCATCGCGTAGCCGGGCTGCCAGTTGCTGAAGCTGCTGCGGAAGATGTTGGGTGCGCACATCGGGCCGGTGACCGCGTCGGCGCCTGCGTTGGGCACGATCAGCATCGTGCCGCTGTCCTTGGCCACCTTGGCCATCGCCATCGCCACGCCGCTGTGCACGCTGCCGACGATGACGTCGACGTTGTCGCGCTTGACCAGCTTGTTCACGTTGTCGGTGGCCTTGGCCGGGTCGGACTCGTCGTCGACCTTGACGTAGTCGATCTCGCGCCCGCCGAGCTTGCCGCCTTGTTCGGCCACGTACTGCTTGAAGCCGTTTTCGATGGCGTTGCCCAGCGCCGCGTAGGTGCCGGTGTAGGGCAGCATCAGCCCGACCTTCAGCTTGGCCTGCGCCTGCGCAACCAGCGGCGCGAGACCCAGCACGGCACAGGCAAGCACGGTGATGCGCATCGGGTTCATGGTGTTCTCCTTCGTGGCGCGGCCGCGCGGGCTGCAGGAAATGGGGTGCGAGCCTTATACCGTCAGCCAAGGTGCGGGCGTGACAGGGCTCGCCCCGATGCCGGGCGGCGCGCCGTGCAGCGCAGCACGCCCGTGAGGTGCGCCGGCGCGGTTCAGGCCGCGCGCACGAAGGCCAGCCGCTGCGACGGCGCGAAGCCGTTGTGGCGCAGGAAGCCCTGCAGCGCCAGGTCATCCGGGCCGACCACGGTCTCGACGCGCTCGACGTGCAGCGCGCGCAGGTCGGCAAACAACTGCGCCATCAAGGCGCGGCCGACGCCGCGGTGCGCGTAGCCGGGGTCGACGCCCAGGGTGTCCAGCACCGCCACCGGCTCGGTGCGGCCGTAGTCGCCATGGTCGGTGCGCGCCATCAGGAAGCCGACGATCGCGCCGTCCAGCCACGCCGTCAGCGACACGCGGATGGCCGAATCCTGCAGCGCCTCGTCCAGCTTCTCGGCGATGTAGCCGCGCCGTTCGCGCCCGGTCAGCTGCCGGTCGATGCGGCAGATCGGCCCCAGGTCCTCGGTGCGCATCGGCTGCACGTCCACCGCCGCCTTGCCGGCGCGCTCGAAGTCGTTGGCCTGCGGGGTGCCATAGTCGATCTCGCTCGGGTTCGCCTGGCTGATGGCATTGGCCGCGGCCGCGGGCGCCGCGCTGGAGCGCACCGCACAGTCCAGCACCTGGTCGGCCGCGCGCTCGAAGCCCATCGCATGCAGCCACGGCAGCATGCGCTGGTTGCTCCAGTCGGCGGTGGTGCGCAGCTGCGCGGTGTCGTGGCGCCGCGCGTAGTCGGCCATCGCCTGCAGCAGTTGTTTGGCCACCCCCTGGCCGCGGCGGTCGTCGCGCACGCCGATCACCTCGAGCCGCAGCGCCGCTTGTTCGCGGCCGAACTCGCCGCTGGTGCGCCGCGCCAGCATGCACCCGGCCAGGCCGGTGTCGTCGACCGCGGCCAGCTGCACGTGCAAGCCCGGCTGCGTGCGGGCCGCCTGCAGCCGGCGCTCGAAGTAGCCGCGGCGCGAGCGGCCTTCAACGGCCGCATCGATCGCGATCACCGCGTCCAGGTCCTGGGCATTCAACGCGCGCAACGTGGTGCGGCTTGCAACGTGGTTCATGGGGGTCTCGCTTGGCTTCGGGCTTCGCTTCGGGCTTGGCTTCGGGCTTGGCTTCAGGCCGACGCGTACAGCATGCTCAGCTCGCGGTCGGTATCGTCGTCCAGCAGGTCGTCCAGCAGCGGCAGCAGCGCCATCGTCTCCTTCTGGATGTGCGCCACCTGGCGCTCGACGATCTCCAGCACGCCGCGCTTGAAAGCGTCGAATTCAGCCTCGGGCAGCGCGCCGGCCGCCACCGCCCGCGCCAACGGCAGCAGCTCGGCGGTGGCTTCGCGGATGGCGTCGTGCTCCTCGGCCAGCAGCGCGGCGATGTCGGCTTCGCCGGCCTCGGCCATGCGCACGAACAGCTCGCTTTCCTCGAAGTCGAAGTGCGCGCCGGTGTCGTGTTCCAGCAGCCGCACGAAGGCGCCGGCGAGCGCGGCGAACTGGCTGTCGCGCGGCAGCTCGCGGCGCGACAGCGCCTGCTCCATGCGGCCGAGCACGTCCAGCGCGTTGCGGTGCTCGGTGTCGAGGGTTTGGCTGACCTGGCCCATGCTGTCGAATAAAATGGTATTGAACTACCAGAATAGCGCCGATCGCCGCAATCGCCTTGATGCAGTTCAAGCCACCGAGGCTTTGGCCGGCGCGGGGTGCGCCGCAAGGCCGCGCACGCGGCGCCACAGCAGCACGAAAAAGGCGATCAGCGCCAGTGCGCCCAGCGCGCCTGCCGCGGCGCCGAGCGCGGCCAGCAGCGGGCTGTCGACGACGATGGCGAGAAGCAGCGCCGCCAGCGCCGCCAGGTGCGCGGCGAAATGCAGCGCCAGCGGCCGCTCGGCACTCAGCGCCGACGGCGTGGGTGCGCGGCGTGCACCGCGCGCGGCGTGCATGGCTGCGAGGAAGGGCAGGATGCGCTGCAGCATGCCCAGCAGGAAGCTCAGCAGCCAGCCGCCGATGGCCACCAGCGCCCACAGCGTGGGCAGCGCGGGCAGCGCCGGCAGCCCGGTCAGCGCGGGCAGCGCCGGCAGCGCGTTGTGGTCGGCCTGCAGCGCCAGACCCAAGGCCAGCGGCAGGCTGAAGCCCAGCGCGGCCCAGCCGATGCGCACCAGCTTGAAGGAGCGGCCGAGCTCGCGGCGCATGCCGCTGCGCAGCGCTGCGCGCATCTGCCCCAGGTGGATCAGCACCGCGCTGGCACCCAGCGCCAGCGCGGCGGCGCGCAGCGGCAGCGCAGCCACGCCGAATGCCGCGAGCGCCGCCAGCGCCAGCGCAGCGGCAGCGAGCGCGCACGCGGTGATCGCGTGGCGGTCGGCGGGGTTCAGCGACAGCGCGAACATCGGCACCAGGATGTACGAGAAACCCAGCGCCAGCAGCCCCATGAAGCCGTACACGGCGAAGGTGATGTGCAGCGCCAGCGCGGTCGAGCGCTCGAGCAGCGGCAGCCCGAGGTACGGCGCGACCAGCGCCAGCGCCGACAGCAGCGTGAGCAGCAGCGAGGCCAGCGCACACCAGCCGAAGGCGGCCACCGCCGGCATGCCGCGCGCGTCGTGCAGGTTGGCCGCCATCAAGCCCGCCCACGTCAGCAGCGCCAGCGTCACCGCCGCTGCGCCCAGGCCCAGCCATGCGGGCCGGCCCAGCCCCATGCCCAGCGCGAGCGCGGCCACGCCGGGCGCGTACAGCACGAAGATGGCGGCGGCAGTGCGGGTGCGGCGCACCGGCGCTCGCGTGGCCACCGGCAGCAGCTGCAGGCTGGCGCCGATGGCCGTCATCACCAGCACGCCCAGCGTCAGCAGGTGCAGCCCGGCCAGCGGCCAGTCCAGGCCGCCGGCAAAACGCGGCAGCCTCGCGGCGCCGGCCAGCCAGGCCAGCCAGGCCAGCAGGTGGAAGACGATGGCCGCGCCGAAATAGCGCAACGGCACCGACAGCGGCAGCAGCCGGCTGGTCGCGCCGGCCAGGAAGGTGCCGCCGCGCTTTGCGGCGACGGGCTTTGCGGCGATCGGCTTTGCGGCCACGGGCTTTTCAGCGATCGGCTTCGCGGCGGCGGCTTTCATGGGAAGGGATCGTGCAGCCGCTGCAGGCGCAGCCGCACCGCGCCGTCCTGATCCGGCAGCCGGGTGGCTTGCCAGCCGATTTCGGCCAGCTCGGGGTACAGGCCGAGCGGGTCGCGGTCGATGTGCACGATCACCGCCGGCGCGTCGGTGGGCAGGCCGTGCAGCAGGCGCAGGACCGCCACCAGCGGCTGCGGTTTGGGCAGGCCGCGCACGTCGATGTGCTCGCCCGCCGCGTCGCGCCAGCGCCGTGCCGCGGGCCGTGGCGTGTTCATCGCCGCGAGGCCCGCGTTGCAGGACGCCCGGCCACGCGTGCGCAACGCTGCCGCCTAGAATTCCTGCAAGCCACTACCGAATCGCAGGATCGCGCATGAGCAAGACCACCACGATGCACGTCGAGATCCGCTTCGGCGACTGCGATCCGGCGGGCATCGTGTTCTTCCCGCGCTACCACCGCTGGATGGACGCGGCCTCGCTGAACTTCTTCATGAGCTGCGGCGTGCCGCCGTGGCATGTGCTGGAACACAGCACCGGCATCATCGGCACGCCGCTGCTCGAGCACCACGCGCGCTTCGTCAAGAGCGCCACCTACGGCGAGCGGCTCGCGATCCACACCCGCGTGCTCGAATGGCGCGCCAAGGTGTTCCTGCAGCAGCACAGCGTGATGCGCGACGGCGATCTGATCTGCGAGAGCACCGAGACGCGCATCTTCTGCGTGCGCGACGCGCAGGACCGGCGGCGCATCCACGCGATCCCGATCCCCGAGGACATCCGCCGGCTGTGCGAGTGAACGCCGTGCGCGGCGCGGCGGCAGCCGCGTGTGCATGAGGCTTCAGCGCTCGCCCGGCCGCAGCGGGTCGGCGTCGAAGGTGGCCGAAGGCCGCGGCGTTCGCGCCAGCCAGTCTTCCAGCGCCTGCACGTGTTCGCTTTCTTCGGCGGCGAATTCGGCGGCCAGGCGCTTGACCTCGGGGTCGCTCGAGTTCTTGCCGACTTCGCTGTAGTAGTCCAGCGCGCGCTCCTCGTTCTCGCGCGCGTAACGCAGCGCGGTGTAGGCGTCCAGCGTGTAGTCGAAGGCCTCGTCGCCGCCGGCTTCGGGCGGGTGCGTCCAGCGGTACTGCCATGAGCGCAGCGTGGGCAGCTCGATGCCGCGCGAGCGCTCGGCGATGGCGTCGTGGTGCAGGCGCGAGAAGCGCACCATGTCGCGAAACAGCGCCGACACCGCGTCGTTGCGGTGCGCTTCCATCATGTCGGCCAGCTCCAGATAGCGCTCGGCCGCCTCGCGCTCCAGCGCCAGCGCGTGCGCGAGGAATTCGCCCAGGCTGTAGTCCATGGCGGTGGCCCGCAGCCTCAGCCGGCCATCGTCAGCCCGCCGCTGACGCTGAGCACCTGGCCGGTGACGTAGCTGCAGC
>CAYZGL010000115.1:0-14057 GCA_964477985.1 uncultured Rubrivivax sp.
CTTGTGGCGGATGCCGGCCCACCAGATGTCGGCGGCGCTGCCGTAGCAGTAGATCGTCACGCGCTCGGCGCGGGCGCAGGCCTTGGCCAGCCGGCGTTCGTCGGGCTGGCCGACTTCGATCCACTGCAGCAGTTGGCCGGTCAGGTCGTGTTGCCACAGGTCGGGCTCGCCGCTGTCGGACAGGCCGCGCGCGAACTGCAGCGCGCCGCGCGCGGTGTCGTGCGGCACGTTCAGCGCGAAGGCCAGCAGCCGCACCAGCAGCCGCTCCTCGGTTTCGGACGGATGCAGCGCCAGCGTCAGCGCGTGTTCGGCATACAGCTGCCGGTCCATGTCGGCGATGTGCAGCGTGGCCTTGTAGATGGTCGATTTGAGGGCCATGAGCGAGCGTTCGGGCCAGACGGGCCGAGGGCGAAGGCCGGCACTGTGACACAACGCGCGATGGCACGCTGCGGGGGCGGCGGTGCCCCGCCGCGGCCTGCGGTGTGCTGCCACGCGCGCCGGAAGGGCGGCGCGGCGTTACATTCGCGGCCATGGCCGATGCCGCGCCCCGTGCCTTCGTCAGTTATGCGCGCAGCGATGCCGCCTTCGTGTTGAAGGTGGCGCAGCAGCTGCGCCTGCAGGGCTGCAAGGTCTGGGTCGACCAGCTCGACATCCCCAAGGGTGCACGCTGGGACGAGGCGGTCGAAGGCGCGCTGCGCGCCAGCGCCTGCCTGATGGTGGTGTTGTCGCCGGCCTCGGTGCAGTCGCAGAACGTGCTCGACGAGGTCGCCTTCGCGCTCGACGAGAAGCGCCCGGTGCTGCCGATCCTGCTGCAGCCGGTGGCCGTGCCGTTCAGACTGAAGCGGCTGCAATACATCGACTTCACCGGCGACTACGCCGCAGCGTTCGAGCAGCTCGCGGCCGCGCTCGATGTGCAGGCGCAAGCGCTGGCGCACGATGCGCCGGCGCGTGCGGCTGCCGCGCCGGCCGCTGGTGAACGCATCGCCGCCGCGCCGCCGCCCGCCGAGGAGCCGCCGGCGCCCGCACCACCGCCGCGGCCAGCGCCAGCGCCACCGCTGGCGGCGCCCACGGCGCCCGCGGCGGGCACGGCAGCGTCGGCGCAGCCGAGCGTGGCGATCACCGCGCCAGCGCCGGCCGCGCGGCGGCGCCCGCTCGGCCTGATGGCCGCTGCCGCCGCCGGGCTGGTCGTGCTGGCCTACGTGCTGCTGATGCGCAACCCGCCGCCGCGCGAGGCGCCGCCGGTCGCAGCGGCGCCCGCAGCGGCGCCCGCTGCGGTGCCCGACGCGGCGGCGCCGGCCGCACCCCGGCGCGAGGCTGCCGCGCCCGGCGCCGCCGCGCCGGTGGTGCCCGCGGCAGCCGCGCCGGTGCTGGACGACCAGCGCATCCGCGGCTTCGTCGCCGACTACATCGCGGCATTGAATCGCGTCGACGCCGGCGGGCTGATGGCGTTCTATGCCGAGCGTGTCGACTATTTCGACTACCCCGGCGTCGGCCACGACTTCATCCTGAAGGACAAGCAGGCCTTCCACAGGCGCTGGCCGGTGATCGAAAACCGGCTCGCCAGCGACATCGCCGTCGACCGCAGCGCCGGCGACGGCTCGGTCAGCGTCAGCTACACGATCCGCTACCGGGTCAGCAGCCCGCAGCGCGCCGACGCCAAGTCCGGCGCGGCGCGCGACGTCCTGGTGCTGCGGCTGATCCAGGATCGGCCGCTGATCGTCGCGCAGCGGCAGCAGCCGCTCGGCGAGCGTGCCGCGAACTGAGGCGGCGCGGCGCCGCCTGGCGGTGGGCCTGGCCGGTGTCTTGGTCTGGGGCGCGGCCGTCGCGGGCGCTTGCGAGCGCACCGGCTTCGTGGTCGCGGTCGATCCGGGCCACACCGCCGCGCAGCCCGGTGCGATCAGCGCGCGCGGCGTGCCCGAAGTGCAATTCAACGACCGGCTGGGTGCGCGCATCGTCGCCGCGCTGCGCGACGCCGGTTTCGTGCGCAGCTTCCTCACGCGCCGCGGCGACGGCCCGGTGACGCTGCAGCAGCGCGCGCAGATCGCGAATGCGCGCGGCGCGCAACTGCTGCTGTCGGTGCACCACGATTCGGCGCAGCCGCACAAGCTGCAGACCTGGGTCTACCGCGGCCAGCCGCGCTCGTATACCGACCAGATCAGCGGCTTCTCGCTGTTCGTGTCCGCGCGCAACGCCGAGCCGGCGCGCAGCGAGGCGTTCGCGCGGCTGCTGGGTGCGCGGCTGCTGGCGGCCTGCCGGCAGCCGACGCTGCACCATGCCGAGCCGATCGCCGGCGAGGGCCGCGAGCTGCTGGACGCGCGCATCGGCCTGTACCGCTTCGACGATCTGGCGGTGCTGCGGCTGGCGCAGATGCCGGCGGTGCTGTTCGAGGCCGGCGTCATCGTGCACCGCGACGAAGAGCGGCGGCTGCGCAGCAAGGCGCAGCAACGCCGCATCGCCGCCGCGGTGGCGGCGGCGGTGGCCGACTTCTGCGCAGAACGCCCGGCCGCGGCCGGGCCGGCGCCGGCATGCCGTTGACGCGGCGGCGCAAAGCCGCGCCACAATGCCGCGCGCCAATGCAGCATTCACCCGATCATGACCACACCGCCCGAGCCTGAGCACGGCCGCGCCGCCGACGACGGCGCCGTCGACTGTGCCGAGCAATTGCGCCAGCGCTTCCCGGCGCTGTTCGCCGGCACACCCAAGCCGGTCAAGCTGCGCATCCAGGCCGACATCCAGCAGCGTGCCCCGGGGGTCTTCAGCAAGGCGGCGCTGTCGGCCTTCCTGCGCCGCCACACCGGGCGCACCGGCTACCTGATCGCGCTGACGCGCGCGCCGCACCGTTTCGATCTGGACGGCGCGGCGGCCGGCGAGATCTCGGCCGAGCACCGGCAGGCGGCGCTGGACGAGTTGCAGCGCCGGCGCACGCTGCGCGCGGCGCGCGAGGACGAACAGCGCGAATGGCAGCGCCGCCGCGCCGAGCTGCTGCACGCCTTCGAATCCACCACCTTGAGCTTGGCCAACTTCTGCGCGCTCAAGGGGGTGGCGGCCGACGAACTGCCCGCGCTGCTCGAGCTGGCGCGGCGCGAGGCCGAGCAGCGCCGCTTGGTGCCGCCGCCGCGCCCGCCCGGGCGGCCTGCGGCGCCGCCGCGTGCGCGGCCGCCGCGCGGCGCCTGATGGACGAGCGCACCGCGTCGCTGTTCGAGCTGCTGCCGATCGGCGCGTACCGCTCCAGCATCGAGGGCCGCCAGCTGCGCGCCAACGCCGCGCTGGTGCGCCTGAACGGCTACGACAGCGAGGCCGAACTGCTCGCCGCGGTCAACGACATCGGCCGCGAGTGGTACGTCGACCCGCAGCGGCGCGCCGAATTCCAACGCCTGCTGCAGCGCGACGGCGCGGTGGTCGATTTCGTGTCGGAGATCTGCCGCCACCGCACGCGCGAGCGCATCTGGATCCGCGAGAACGCGCATCTGGTGCGTGCGCCCGACGGCAGCGCGCTGTACTACGAAGGCACGGTGGAAGACATCAGCCGCACGCGCCGCGCCGAACAGGCGCTGCTGGCCAGCGAGCGGCGCTTTCGCGCCTACACCGAGCACTCGCAGCAGCTGACGCTGGTGTGCGACGCGCACGGCGTCATCGGCTACGCCAGCCCGGCCGTGCGCCGGCTGCTCGGCCTCGAGCCCGCGCAGGTACTGCGCAGCCACGTGCTGGACTGGGTGCACCCCGCCGACCGTGCACTGGCGCAGGCCGACCTGGGTGCGGTGCTCGAAGGCCGCCCGCACGGCGAGCACGAGACGGTGTTCCGCGTGCGCCATGCCGGCGGCCACTGGCCGCTGGTGGCGGTGCTGGCCAACAACTGCCTGGCCGACCCGGCCGTGGCGGGCGTGGTGCTGAACGTGCGCGACGTCAGCGAGCGCGCGCGTGCCGAGGAGGCCTTGCGCGCGCTGAACGCCGAGCTCGAGCAGCGCGTGCAGCAGCGCACGCTCGAGCTGGTGCACGCGCGCGACGAGGCCGAAGCGGCGAACCGCGCGAAGTCGCAGTTCCTGTCGCGCATGAGCCACGAGCTGCGCACGCCGATGCATGCGATCCTGGGTTTCGGCCAGGTGCTGCACACCGACCCCGTGCTGGCCGGCGCACCGGTGGCGCGTGCGCACGTGCGCCAGATCCTGCACGCGGGCGAGCGGCTGCTCGGGCTGATCGATGAACTGCTGGGGCAAGGCCCCGGCAGCGGCCTGGCCTCGGGCGGGCGGCGGCTCGAACCGATGCAGGGGCAGGCCGGGCTGCACGGCCAGCCCGGCGCCGGCAGCCGCCTGTGGGTGCCGTTCGAAGCCGTCGAGCCCGAGCCGCAGCCGCTGCAGTGCAGCGGCACGGTGCTGTACATCGAGGACAACGCGGTCAACCAGCTGCTGATGGAAGCGATGCTGGCGCAGTGCACGCGGCTGCGCATGCTGGGTGCCGAGCTGCCCGAAACGGGGCTGCAGCTGGCGCACACGCAGCGCCCCGACCTGATCCTGCTGGACATCCAGCTGCCCGGCCTCGACGGCTACGAGGTGCTGCGCCGGCTGCGCGCCGAGCCGGCGACCCGCGGCATCCCGGTGATCGCGCTGAGCGCCAACGCGCTGGGTGCGGACCTCGACCGCGGCCGCGCGGCCGGCTTCGCCGACTACCTGACCAAGCCGATCGACCAGGCCCGGCTGCTGGCGGCACTGCAGCGCGTGCTGCCGTGCTCGGCGCTCGGCGCGCAGGTGAACGGCGGCTGAACGCGGCCTTCAGCGGCGGTACAGCGCCGGCCTCGCACACTGCAGCCACAGTCGACGTCGACTGGGTCGCATCCAGGAGGTCTCACCATGAAGCCGACCCTTCTTCTCGCAACGATCGGCGTGCTGGCCGCGGCGGCCAGCGCTTCGGCCCTGGGCGCCGGCGGCGCGCCGGCGCCGGCCGGCGTGTGGGCATCGGCGCACTGCAGCGGCGACGCGCCGGCGCACCGCGACGACCGCAGCGCCGGCGCCTGCACGCGCGGCATGCAGGCCGTGCCCCACAGCGCGGGCCCCGGCGATGCGGCCTACGGCTGGCGCTACTTCACCGACCCTGCCGCGCATCGCGCGGTGGTGATCAGCCCGCAAGGCGAGTACTACTACAGCCGCGGCAAGGGCCTGTGGCTGGTCGCCATGACGCAGCCTGGCTCCTGAAGCCGGGCGGGGGCCGCGCGCCGCCGCAGCTCGCGCTTTGCGCATCGGGCGCAAGGCGTTGTCCGCGCCGTGAGGGATCGAGCGCGAACCCGACCGGCGCGGCGTGTCAGCCGCCAGGCGCCGGCGCCTTGGGCAGCCACGCGAAGGCCAGGGCGCCGGCGGCCAGCAGCGCGGCGATGGTCAGCAGCACCGTGGCGAACAGATCCAGCCCGCGCGCCTGCGCCAGCGAGGCTACCAGCCCGGTGAACCACTGCATCAGCGCCACGCCCATGAACATCGCCATCGTGAACAGCGCCAGCGCGCGCCCGACGATGGCCGGCGCGTAGGCGCTGCGCACTTCCGAGTACTGCAGGATCATGTAGCCCGACAGCAGGCCGAGCAGCACCATCAGGCCGACGTCGACGAGCGCGCTGGCCGACAGCGCCAGCACCGCGTACAGGCCGGCGCACAGCAGCGAAAAGCCGACCAGCCGCCGGCGCCGCGCGGGCCCGCCGGGGTCGAAGCGGCCGAACAGCGCCGGGCCCAGCAGCGAGATCGCCGACACCGCCAGCGCGACGTTGCCGCTGTCCACCAGCGTGAAGCCGTGGCGTTCGATCAGCAGCGGCCCGAGCCACAGGCCGCGCAGGGTGATGAACGAGGCGTAGCAGACGAAGGCGAGGGTGACGATGCCGGCGGTGTGCGGCAGCTTCAGCAGCGCGACGAAGGCCAGCGCCGCCTGGCCCAGGCTTTCACGCGCCGCGCCGTCGTGCTGCGCCAGCGCGGGCTCGTGCACCTTCCAGACCACCAGGCACCAGGCGGCCAGCGACAGCGCAGCGAGCACGAAGTAGCCCGCGCGCCAGGACGTGGCCTGCACCAGCCAGGCCAGCGGCGTGCCGGTGGCCAGCAGACCGATGCCGCCCAGGCTCATGATGGTGCCCGACAGCACGGTGAAGCGCGCCGGCGGGAAGTGGCGCGCGATGAACACGGTGCACACCAGGAAGGCGGGGGCGCAGCCGATGCCGATCAGCGTTTGCGCGAGCATCAGCGTCGCGAAGTTCGGCGCCAGTGCGGCCAGCAGCGCGCCGGCGATGGCCAGCGGGAAGGCGGCCAGCAGCGTGCGGCGCACGCCGTGCAGGTCGATGCCGATGCCCATCAGCAGCTGCAGCGCGCCGAAGGCGAAGTGGAACACGCCGGCAAAGCTGCCCAACTGCTGCGGCGACAGCGAAAACTCGGCCTGCAGCGGCGCCGCCAGGATGGCCGCCACGGTGCGAAAGGCCTGGCTCATCGCGAAGGCCGCGGTCAGCGCCAGCAGCATCGCCCCGGCCGAGGTGCGCGCCGCCGGCGCGGCCGATGCCCGCTGCATGCGCGACCCCGGCGTCGATGCGCGCCGCCTCAGCGCGCCGCGCGCGCCGCCGGCGGCTGCGGCGGGTGTTCGGCTGCCCGCTCGGCCGCGGCGTCGGCCATGAAGTCGCCGTCTTGCGTCAGCGCATCCAGCGGCATGTTCGGGTAGTGCACGCGAAAGCCGTCGAGGATGCGCTGCCGCGGCACGTCGTCGAAGGCGCCGTGCAGCGTCACGTATTCCATGTGGCGGTTGCCGGCGCGGTCGAAGGGGTGGTAGATCGAATCGGCGCGGCCGTCGAATTCCAGCGGCAGCAAGCCGAAGCGCTCGCACAGCTCGAGGTTGAACGCGGGCGTGGACTTGACCCAGGCGCCGTCCAGCCAGATGTCGGTGTAGCCGTGCCAGACGAACAGGTCGGTGCCCATGTTGCGCCGCATGCGCTCGGTGGTCAGGTGGTTGCGCACGTCGGCATAACCCACCCGCGCCGGGATGCCGGCGGCGCGGCAGGCCGCCGCCAGCAGCGCGGCCTTGGGCACGCACCAGCCATAACCGTTGGCCAGCACCGTGCTGGCCTTCAGGCCGTGCACGCTCATGTCGATGCGGTAGGGGTCGTAGCGGAAGCCGTCGCGCACCGCGTAGTGCAGCGCGACCGCGCGCTCGCGCTCGTCGGCGCCGCGCGCGTGCTCGCGGGCGAAGGCGATCACCGCGGGGTGGTCGCTGTCGACCATCGTCGTGGCGTTCAGGGCGGCTGCATTCATGATCGGAATGGTCTGCGGCAGGAGCCCCATGCTAACCACATGACACGAGGCGGCCGGCGCCAGCTGGCGCCACGGCACATGCGGCTCGGGGGCCTTGAAGTCTGCGGACAAGCGCTGGCTCGATGCGGTCAAGGCCTGCAGGTTGCGGATCACCGCGTCCTGGACCAAGCGCGAATCGGCGCCTGCTCAGCGCGTGGCCGCGGGTGTTGCCGCCGCGGCACGCGGCGCGAGCGCATCGTCGAAGCCGGGGCCGATCTTGAACACGCCGCTGACCCTCGCGGCCGGCTCGCCGTCGGCGCTGACCAGGCCCTGCATGAACACCAGGGCGCGCGTGCGGCGCAGCAGTTGCGCCTCGCCCTGCACCCAGGCGCCCAGCCTGGACGGCCCGAGGTAGTCGACCTGCAGGCTGATGGTCGGCAGGAAGCGCCGCGCGAGTTCCTCGGACAACGCATGCGCGGCGATCGGCAGCAGCATGTCGCAGAAGGTGGCGATCATGCCGCCGTGGCAGATGCCCATCATGTTGCAGTGCCGCGGCTCCACACGAAAGCCCAGCACCGCCACGCCGCCGGCCTTCTTCACATACAGCGGGCCGTTGGCGTCGATGAAGCCGCTGCCGAAACGGCGCGGCGCGAAGCCTTCGGGCACTTGCTGGCGGGGTTCGGGCGGCTGGGCAGCGCTCATGCGGATGTCCCGGTGGCGACAGGGCGTGGTGGCAGGTGGACGACGCCATTCTGCAAGATGCGCAGCGGGCGCACGGCGCGCCGCACTGCAACCCGCAGCGCGGCGATGTCTTGCGCGCGGCTGCCCGCCTCATGCGCCCGACGCCGGCATTTGGCGCGACACTGCGGCACCTCGGCAAGGCGTTCTTTCAACCGGAGCACAACGACCATGCAGGCACTCGTGATCGGCGGCACCGGCCCGACGGGCCCTTTCATCGTGAACGGCCTGCTCGAGCGCGGCTGGCAGGTCGAGATACTGCACACCGGGCACCACGAGGTCGACGAGATCCCGCCCGCGGTGGGCCACATCCACGTCAGCCCGCACGACCCGGCGGCACTGGCGGCGGCGGTCGCCGGCCGGCGCTGGGACCTGTGCATCGCCACCTACGGCCGGCTGCGCGCCATCGCCGAGATCTTCGCGGGGCGCGTCGGGCGTTTCATCTCCATCGGCGGCGGGCCTGCCTATCTGGGCTACATGAACCCCTTCCTGCACCGCCCCGAAGGCCTGCCCGCGCCGCTGGCCGAGGACGCGCCGCTGGTGAGCGACCCGGCCCAGGACGAAAAGGGCTGGCGCATCGTGCGCACCGAGCAGGCGGTGTTTCGCCACCACCCGCAGGCCACGCACTTTCGTTATCCCTTCGTCTACGGCCCCTACCAGGGCGCGCCGCGCGAGTGGCCGGTGGTGCGGCGCGTGCTCGACGGGCGCCGCCGCATCGTCCTGGCCGACGCGGGCCTGACGCTGGACGCCTACGGTTATGCCGAGAACCTGGCGCACGCCGTGCTGCTGGCGGTGGAGCAGCCCGGGCCGTCCTGCGGCGAGATCTTCAACGCCGCCGACAGCCACGCGCTGAGCCTGCGCGAGGTGGTGTTCCACGCGGCGCGCGCGCTCGGCTGGGAGTTCGAGATCATCGACCTGCCGGCGGCGCTGGCGCTGCCGGCGCGCCCCTTGCTGGGCCGCCCGAGCACCAGCCACCGGCTGTACGACCTGACGAAGATCCGCACGCGGCTCGGCTATCGCGACGTGGTGGCGCCCGCCGAAGGCGTGGCGCGCACCGCGCGCTGGCTGGCCGCGCATCCGCCGCCGGCGGCCAACGGCATCGCGATCGAGGCCGTGCTGCAGGACCCTTTCGACTATGCGGCCGAAGACCAGCTGATCGAACGCTGGCAGCGTGCGCTGGCCAGCGTGACCCTGCCCGAATGGCCGACCCCGCCCGGCTACGGCATGGCCTACAGCGGCCCGGGCGGGCGCGCGCGCAGCCAGGCCACCTTCGAGGCGTAGCCCGCGTCGCGCCGCACCCCGGCGCGGCCGCTGCCCTGGCCCCTTTTGCGTGAGGCAAACACATCATGAGCGGCAACCCAGCTTTCCACGGCGTTCGCGTGATCGAACTGGCCAGCGCCCTCGCGGCACCCGGCGCCAGCGCGGTGCTGGCCGATCAGGGCGCCGACGTGATCAAGATCGAGCCGCCGGGCGCGGGCGACATCCTGCGCCACATGGGCGCGTCCAGGAACGGGGTGTCGAACCTGTTCCAGCACTACAACCGCGGCAAGCGCTCCTTGGCGCTGAACCTGAAGGATGCGCAGGGGCAGGCCATCGTGCGCGCGCTGGCTGCGCGCGCCGACGTGCTGCTGCACAACTTCCGCCCGGGCGTGGCCGAAAGGCTGGGCATAGGCTGCGAAGCCTTGCGCGCTCTGCAGCCCGAGCTGATCTACGTCGAGGTGACGGGCTTCGGGCACGAGGGCCCCTGCGCCCACAAGCCGGCCTGGGACAACGTGATCCAGGCCTTTGCCGGCGTCGCCCATTCGCAGGCCAATGCCGAAACCGGCGAGCCGACGCAGTACTACCAGATCTTTGCCGACAAGCTCACGGCACTGACCGCGGCCCAGGCGATCGGCGCCGCGCTGTTCGCGCGCGAGCGCGGCGCGGGGGGCCAGCGGATCCGCTTGTCGATGATCGATGCGGTGGCCGCCTTCCTGTGGCCGGACACCTGCGGCAGCGCGGCCTTCGTGCAGCGCGACGGCATCGTCGAAGGCCAGTCGCTGGCCAAAGGCAACCGCCTGGTGCACTTCAGCGACGGCTGGGCGCAGATCGCCCCCACCGACGACGCGTCGTTTCTGGCGACCTGCCGCATCCTCGGCGAGCCGGTGGACGGCGACCCGCGTTTCGCCAGCTTGCAGGCGCGCAACCAGCACGCGCAGGAGGTGCGCGCGCTGTTCGGCCGGCTCTATGCGCACGCGCGGCAGCTGCCGGTGGATGCGACGCTGGCGCTGCTGGAAGCAGCCGACGTGCCCTGTGCGAAGGCGCTGCGGGTGGACGAGCTGCCCGGCCATGCGCAGTTTCGAGCCAACGGCCTGTTCGCTGTGTCCGACCATCCGCGTGGCGGCCCGATCTGCGGGCCCAGGACGCCGGCTCGCTTCGGCACGACGCCGGATGTGGTCGGTCGTTGCGCGCCGGCCCTGGGCGAGCACAGCGAGCAGATCCTTGCCGAGCTGGGCTGGCCGACGCCTGTGGCCGAACTGCGCGAGCGTGGCGTGGTCGGTTGACGCGATGAGCAGGGCGGCGCACGGCGGCGGCATCGCTCGTTGCTTGCGCATGGGGCGGAAGGGCGGAAGGATCGGTCCGCGGCTCGGCCGGACTGCGCGTGCGAACGCGGCCATGAAGGGCATCTCGGCACCTTCGGCCTTGGCCTGCGCGGCATTGGCGGGGCAGTCGTCTTGATCCGACAAGCCCGTACGCCACCCCCGACTGGGCCGCGATCCCGCCTTGCCTGCATGCGGCCTTGCGCAGCCGCAGACGAGCGGCACGCGCCTTGCGTGCCGCGTCTCGCGCCGCAGCGGTCGTGTGCCGGTGGCCTGCATCGCACCGGCATGTCGGCGCAGCGCCAGACTTCGAGCACTTGGGTGCCGCATCGATAGCATCGCGCGCACACCACACGACCAGAGCCGGACCTCATGAGCAGCGAACACCTGATCGCCATCCTGCGCGAAACCATCGAATGGGCGGCGCTCGGCATCGAGATGCTGGGCGCCGTCGTCATCGTCGCCGGCGTACTGCGCGTGGCGATCACGCGCGGCACGGTACGCTTCCTGCTCAAGCTGGACGAACCGGGCGCCTACGAGAGCTACAAGCACCAGATCGGCCGCTCGCTGCTGCTCGGGCTCGAGTTCCTGGTCGCCGGCGACGTGGTGCGCACGGTGGCGCTCGAGCCGACGCTCGTCAACGTCGCCGTGCTCGGGCTGCTCGTGCTGGTGCGCACCTTCCTGTCCTGGACGCTCACCGTCGAGATCGAGGGCCGCTGGCCCTGGCAGCAGCGCAGGTGAGCGCTCGGGGCGCGGCCGCGAAGGCTGCGCCCGCCTGCAAGGCGCAGGCCGCCGCGGCGAGGGTGAAAGTGGCGCCGGCACGCACCAGCGGCTGCACGCGGCGATGCGCAGCGGCAGGGCGATGTCGATCCTCGGCACCGCGGCCGGGCGTGCCTTCGCGGCCGCGCTGTCGGCCGGGCGCGTCGCCGGTGCGATGTCCGCCCCCTTGGCGGCCCGACCGAGTCGGGCCGGGCGCTGCCCGACGAGCAGCTCACGACGCTGTCGGCGCGGTGCGCGGCGATCTTGCGGCCCTGGCCCAGCCGGCGGTGCCCGCAGACGTGCGCATGCCGGGCAGCGCCGTCGGGAGAGCGCCGCAGGCCCGACAGCGGCACCGGTGATCGGTGATGCGCACGCGCGCCGGGCCTGCAGCGCCAGTTCCTGATGGCTTCGGCTTCGGCTTCGCCGATCAGCGCCGGGTGCGTATCGCGCTGGATCAGTCACTCGGCGCGTGGCCGGCGCTTGTCGCCGCCGGCGGCGGCGCCCCCTGCGCGCTCGGCGTGCATGCCCCACACCGTGTGCCCGGCGCAGGCCAGCGCCTGCCAGTCCGTGCCGAGCGGGCTGCTTCCCAGTCATCGCAACTGCAGCGCATGGCTGCCGCACGGTGGCGCGATGCTGTGTTGCGGCGTCGTGCAGCGCGGCTTCGGGCATCATTCCTGCGCCACCGCTTCGCGCATTCCTGCGCAACAGCCCTGGCGCCGTGGCGCCGGCCGCTGTCGCTGCTGTCGCTGCTGTCGCAGATGCGCGCCCACGCGTCGCACAGTCTGGCGCAACGCTCGTGCGCGTGTGCCGTTGCGCCAGTTGCGCCAGTTGCGCCCACTGCCTCGCGCAGCCGCGCGGCAAGCCCGCGCTGCGTGTCGGCCCATGGCTCTGCGGCGATGCCGAGTCTGTCGCGCAGTGAGATGTCGGCCGTCATTGGTCCCGGACCAACACCCACGGCTCCATGTGCGGCACGCCGTCGGCTTCGGTGGCGTCGGTGTCGTCGAGGATGATGTCGCCCGCATCCGCGTCACCGTCTTGCGGGTCATAGACCGAGTCAGGCACCACGCGCACGCTCAGCTGCGGCGGCATCGCCCGCAGCTTGCGGATCGGGTCGACTTGAGGACGATGGCGCGCGCGCGCCGTGGAATCGAGCCTCGACAACGAAACGGCTTCAGCTTCAACCCGGGCTTTCGATAGCTGAATTTCCCGCGCACGTGTGGCGGTGAGCGATGCACATCGGAGTAAGCTACGCACCCGCGGAATCCCGGTTCACAGGGCCATCGCGGGGCGTTCGATGCGTCCGGCTCCGCGTTGTATTAATTTGGAGGAGACGACTTCATGGCTAGTTCAGTTCGCAAGCACGCTGCCGCCGCCGCACTGGGCCTGCTCAGCGCGGCGTTTTTCGTTCCGGCGCAGGCGCAGATCAAGGTCGCGCTGGTGATCCCGACCACCGGCCCGGTGACGCAGTACGGCGACATGATCAAGGAAGGCGCGACCACCGCGGTCGAGATGGCCAACGCCGCCGGCGGCATCAACGGCAAGCAGATCGAACTGGTCGCAATCGACGACGCCTGCGAACCCAAGCAAGGCCCGGTGGCCGCCAACCGCGTGGTGAACTCGAAGATCGGCTATGTGATCGGGCCGGTGTGCTCGGGTGCTGCGATCGCCGCCGCACCGATCTACAACAACGAAGGCGTGGTCGTCGTGACGCCCTCGGCGACCGCGCCCGCGCTCACCGACGGCAAGAACTTCCATTTCATCTTCCGCACCATCGGCCGCGACGATCAGCAGGGCCCGGCGGCCGCCAAGTTCATTGCCGAGCGCATCAAGCCCAAGAAGGTCGCCATCCTGCACGACAAGCAGTCCTATGGTCAGGGCATCGCCGCGTCGGTGCGCGACGAGCTGAAGAAGGCCGGCGTCAACGTGGTGTTGTTCGAGGGCATCAACGCCGGCGACAGCGACTACTCGGCCGTGATCACCAAGCTCAAGAGCGCCGGTGTCGACTTCGTCTACTACGGCGGCTATCACCCTGAGATGGGTCTGTTGCTGCGCCAGGCCGCCGAGCAGGGCTTGAAGGTCAGGATGATGGGCCCCGAAGGCGTGGGCAACCCCGAGGTCAATGCGATTGCCGGGCCCGCGGTCGAGGGCATGCTGGTGACCCTGCCGGCCGACTTCTCGGCCAACCCGAAAAACGCCGCCGTGGTGGCCGCGTTCAAGGACAAGAAGCGCAACCCGTCGGGTGCGTTCCAGCTCACTTCGTTCGCCGCGGCGCAGGCGCTGATCCACAGCATCAAGGCCGCCGGCGACAACCCGGCGAAGGTGGCCGACTACATGCACAAGAACACCATCGACACGGTGCTCGGCCCGATCTCGTGGAACAAGCAGGGCGACCTCAACAGCTTCGACTTCCAGGTGTTCGAGTGGCACAAGGACGGCAGCCGCACGCTCGCGACCAAGTAGCGCGCTGAAGTCGGCCTTGCAGGGAAGTGCGCCGTCTCGGGCGGCGCACGCGGGTTGGCAATCTCGGCGGCGGCAGCGCTTGCTGCGGCCTGCCGCCGGGGCGTTGGCACGCACGGACCGCATTCGATGGAGGGGTGGCATGCATGTCTGAGCATCTCTGGATGGAGCTGGCGCAGCAGCTCTTCAACGGTCTGTCGCTGGGCGCCATCTATGCGCTGATCGCGATCGGCTACACGATGGTGTACGGCATCATCGGCATGATCAATTTCGCCCACGGCGA
>CAYZGL010000116.1:0-13959 GCA_964477985.1 uncultured Rubrivivax sp.
CACCGCCGGGTCGAAGTTGAGCGCACCCGAGAGGTAGTCCAGCCCCACGTTCAAGCCGCCGCTGGCGCGCATCAGGTCCTGGATCTCGGGGTCGGGCTCGGTGCGCGCCAACTCGGTGTCGAGTTGCATGAACACGATCTCGGGCACCGGCAGGCCCAGCGCACGCGCGATCTCGCCGGCCACCAGTTCGGCAATCAGCGCCTTCGGGCCCTGGCCGGCGCCGCGGAACTTCAGCACGTACAGCCCGTCGTCATCGGCCTCGACGATGGCCGGCAGCGAGCCGCCTTCGCGCAGCGGCGTCAGGTAGCGGGTGGCGGCAACGGTTCGCATGCGCTGGGCGGCAAGATGCCGAAGTCGGCGCCGCTATGCTAGCGGCGCGGGCCCACGCCGATGGGCAGCCCAGCGCAAGCCGAGGCACAGGTCCTGCCCAGGCCCCATCGCAGCGGCGGCGCCGAAGCGGTGACATTGCCGAAGCGCGCTGGCGCCGGGGCGCGCGGGCACCGCCGCTGCGCTTGCCCAGATCGGCGGTGGCGTGCCGACGCAACGCCGATGAGGCACCGACGAAACACCGACGAAAGAACGATGACGCGCCGATGAAGCTGCTGCTGCTGTCCGACCTGCACCTCGAGCTGTCGCCGCTGCAGCTGCCGCAGACGCTGGACTTCGACGTGGCCGTGCTGGCCGGCGACATCATCAATCCGGGCCGTCGTCTGGCCGAGTGGGTGGCGGCCACGCCGGCGCTGCGGCGTGCGCGCGCCGTGGTGGCGGTCGCCGGCAACCACGAATATTTCGACGCCACGCTGCAGGCCGAAGCGGCGGCGATGCAGCGCGCCGCGGCGGCACTCGCGGCACCGCCGCTGCACCTGCTGGATGGCGGCGAAGTGCGCATCGACGGCGTGCGCTTTGTGGGCTGCACGCTGTGGACCGACTTCGCGCTGCGCATCGACGGCGCCGGCGGCGCGCGGTGCGACCTCGATCGCGGCATCGCCACCGCCGCGCGCGCCATGGCCGACTACCGCTGCATCAGCTGGGCCGACGGCGCCGCCGCGCCGCGCTTGCTGCGCCCGCTCGACACCTTGCAGATGCACCGCCAGCAGCGGCGGTGGCTGCAGCACAAGCTGGCCGAGCCCTGCGACGGGCCCACCGTGGTGGTCACGCACCATGGGCCGCACCGCGGCTCGCTGGCGCCGCGCTTTGCCGCCGACTGGGTGTCCACCGCCTACCTCAGCGAACTGCCCGAGTCCTTGTTCGAGGTGCCGGTGCTGTGGCTGCACGGGCATACCCACACCAGCCACGACCACCGCGTCGGCCGCTGCCGCGTGGTGTGCAACCCGCGCGGCTGCCAGACGGCGGCGATGGCGCGGCCCGAGAACCGTGACTTTCGCGCCGACTGCGTGCTGACGCTGTAGCCGCCGCGGCTGCGCCAAATGCCGCAGCTTGCGCGATGCCGCGCGGCAGGCCTCACGTAGCATGCAGCCATGTCATCGAAGCTCAACCCGGCCCGGGCCATCAAGGCGCTGGCACTCGGCGCCGCCGTCATCGCCGTCATGGCCGTCATCGCCGCCCTGGCCGTGAGCGGCACGGCGTCGGCGCAGCCGGCGCGGGGCGGGCAGGGTGGGCAGGGCGGGCTCTATATCGCCGGCGACGGTTTCGCCTTCGAGACCGCGGCGCAGCGCGGCCTGGCGCACAACCGCGGCGGGCAGCGCTTCTTCCTGTTGACGCTGCCGTCCGAGGCCGGCGCGCTGCGCCGCCGCGCACCGGCGCCGCAGGCGCGGCTGCGCGACCAGGTGCTCGCAGCCAACGGCGTGCTGCTGGTGTGCCAGCGCGATCTGGACAACGGCCACATCGATGCCGCCGAACTGGTCGCCGAAGTGGTGGCGGTGCGCGGCTGGCCGCCCCAGCACGGCAGCGGCAGCAACGCATTGCCGCACGGGCAGCGCTATTTCCCCGGCGAGGACCGCCGCACGCTGCCGGCCGCCAACGAGGCGCTGCGCCGGCTGCGTTCGGCCTGCGCCTGACTCATTGCCCCGGCGCGAACAGCCGCTGCACGCGCGAGTCGAAATCCGGCGGGAACACCCAGTAGCGCGCGCCGGCGTCGGTGCGCTGGCCATCGAGCCCGCGGCGTTGCGGCTCGGCGTTCAACAGCATCAGGCCGAGCAGGTCGGAGCTGACCCAGGGGTCCTCGTACCAGAAGTCGTGCGAGCGCTGCGGCAGGTTGGGGATTTCGTAGGGGTCGACGCGGATCAGGTCGAAGCCCAGGCGCTGCGAGGCATCGACCAGAAAGCTCGTCTGCGCCGCATCCAGCTCGGTCGGGTCGGGCCGGCCGGCGCGCGAGGCGCGGTGCACGATGTTGGCGAAGCGCAGCGCCGAGTCGTTCAGGTTGGCGGCGATGCTGACGCGCTCGACGACCTTCACGTACTGCTCCAGGTCGCGCACGGCACGGCGCGTATCGATGTCCGGCGCGGCGAAGTAGATCTGCCCCAGCCGCAGCCGCTGGCGCTGCTGCTCGGGCGTCTCGCCCGGCCGCGGCGCCGCCAGCCGCGCCAGCGCCGGGCTCACGATCTGCGCGCCGGCGCTGTAGGCCAGCACGTCGATCTTGCGCGCGCCGGTGTTCGCCGCCAGCAGCTCGAGCAGGCGCACGAAGGGGTCCACCGACGCCGCGGCGTTGGCCACGTCGGTGAAGTACTTCAGGATCGAGCCGGCCGACGGCCACAGGAAGGCCAGCACCACCCTGCGCCGGCCAGTGAAGTGGCGCAGCTGCGCGGCTTGCGCCGACGCGCGCGGCAGGGTGTTGTTCGAGCCGTGCACGTAGACCAGCAGGTCGCTGCTCTCGCTGGCGGCCAGCGCCTTGTTCACCAGCGCGAAGAAGGCTCGGGCGTCGGGCAGGTCGGCCACCTTGTCGCTGGGGCCGATCGAGGCCAGCGGCTCGAGCATCGTCAACGTCACGATCGGCCGCTCGTCGGGGTCGTCGCTGGTCGACAGCCGGTGCAGCGCTTCCCAGCTCAACGTCTCGTCGCCGATGCGCACATGCGCCACACCCATGCGCAGCCGCTCGCTGGGCAGCACGGTGTGGATCGGCTCGGGTTTTTCGATGATGGCGCCGCGGTTGGTGGCGTACAGCACCGGCACATCGGTGCCCAGCAGCTTGTTGCCGGCCAGCGCGAAGGGGTCGACGTCGGCATCGCGGAAGCTCACCGGCGTGGGCATCAGCCGCACCGGGGATTGGCAGGCGGCCAGCACGACGGCCAGCGCCAGGGCCAACGCGCAACGGGTGATCGACAGGGTCGTCTTTCGGTGGTGTCCAGGCATGCGCCGATTCTGGCCCAGGCCGCTCAGGCTCGGTGGCCGGCGCCGCCGCGGCGATGAATCATCCTGCGCGGCTTGCCGCGTTCACGCGCTCACCTCGGGAAGAGCAGCGTCACGGTGAAGCGCGCGCCCAGGCCCTTGGGCCCGTTGTCGAAGTGGCTGACGTAGTAGCGCGGTCCGCCGACGAACTGGACCGTCTGGCCGCCGATGCGGGTCACCTTGCCGATGAAGGCACCGACGGGCACCGACGCGTCGCGGCGCTCCCAGTCGTAGGTCGCCTCCGCCTGCAGCACGTAGCTCCACGCACTCGGCGTGGTGTAGGTGATGAAGGGCTGCAGGAAGCTCGAGTTGACATCCGCGCGGCTGCGCGACCCGGCGACCGACCAGATGTGGTTGGCCAGCGCGCCAAAAGTCCAGGGCCCTTCCTGTCTGAGCGCGACGCCGGTCGGACCCAACCCCCACTTGTCGGCGGTGAGCAAATCGTTGGTCCCGGTGGGCAGCAGGAACACCGGCCCCGCGCCCCAGATCCAGCCACCCGAGGTCGGCTGCTTCGGCGAGAAGAACAGACTTGCGATGGTGTCGCCCAGACCCGTCTGGCCGCCCGCGCCGGGGAAGATGTTCGACTGATCGACGACCGGAAGGATGACGCGCGTGATCAGGTTCCAGTCGTGGTTGAGATCGGCGGGGATCACCGGCTGGATGTTGAGCCTGAAGCTGCGGCCGTCGTCGACGGGGCCGATCCTGCGGTCCCAGTTGGCCTGAAAGGGCACGCTGATCAGGCTCGCGATCGGGTTGGCGAGCTGCTTGGCGAGCTCCACCTCGGTTTGGGCCGCAACCCAGGACGGCAACGCGGCTGCGATCACGATGGCCGCCAACGCGGGACGAGACGACTTCATGGCAGGTTGCCTTGGCAAGGACGAGCAAAGAGGCGCCGGTGGGGGGCGCCACGCTGCGCTTGCAGCGTGGGTGCGCAGCACCGTGCGCTGCAAGCGGATGTCAGACGCATCGCTACCCTGCCAATGCCTCCTTGGCAAGTCGTCCAGCCTCCTGGAGCTTGGCCTGACGTGCCTCCAGCTCAGCCTTCACGTCGGCCATGCGCTTCTCGATCTTCGCCTTCTGCCGGTCGCTCGCCTGCTTGAGCTGTTCCTGCAGTGCGGTGGCCTTCGCATCGGCTTCGCGCTTTGCTTGATCGATGCGGGCTTTGGCCTGGTCGTGCATCACCTGGGCCTTCTTCTTCGCCTCGTCGATCTGCGCCTGGATCGCGGCCTTGTTCTCGGCGTGTGCCTCGGACAGCTCGGCCTCGAGCTGCTTCACTTCGGCCCGGAAGGCGGCGGACTCCCGCGCCATTTGGTCCTCGACGACCTCGTAGCGCAGGCGTCGGAAGACCATGCCGCCCAGTTTTCCGACCCGCACGTCGACTGGCGCCGTCCAGCTCTCTTCCAGATCGGCCAGGACGGCCGCCTTGCCTGGGCTGAGGGCCGCCGAGACTTCGTCCACGAACTGGACGTCGATGCCTGACCTGTTCAGATCGGTGATCAAGCCGGTCAGGCCGCCCAGCGACGCCCCCACGGCCAGCCCGACCGGCCCTGCCAGCAGGCCCACCAGGCCCCCGGCCCACAGGCCGATCGCGGTGCCCATCGGCCCCTTGTCGGCAGCCTGCTTCATGCTCACCTTGCCCGAGGCATCCTTCACGAGGACCGCAGTCGCGTACAGGCTGACGTCCCCGTTCTTGTGGAGGTCCTTGAGCGTGCTGAGGCCCTCGAAGGCCACCATTTCATTGTCGAAGACTGCGACCAGCATCTTGTTCATGACAACTTCTCCTTTGTGTTGACGGCGTACTCGTGGCCGGCCGTCGTGCACGCGCTCGAAAGCATCCCGAGCGCCGCGACCAACGCACCGGCGACCAGGAACTTGCGTCTATTCAGATGATTTGACGTGGGGTGGCGTCAGTCGCCCGCCGCTTGCGGCGGCAGCAGCTCGGGCACCTCGAACGGCTTGCCGCCCGGCGAGGGCGTCTTCGGCGCCGTGCCCGGCAGGATCTCGAAGTTCGGTGCGAACGCCACCAGCAGGCCGCGCAGCTGGTCGAAGGGCTTGCGGTCGCCGTCGAACCTGGCCTTGCCGGCCGCGATCAGGTCGTCGAAGCTGCTCGCGCCCATCATCACCCGGTTCAGGTCGCTGCGGTTGAGCGTGATCGTCAAATCCGGCTTCGCCGCTTGCTCGCCCTTGATGTTGGTCAGCGTGGCGTTGCTCATCTCCACCAGGTACTTCTCGCCGTTGTCGGGGGTGACCAGGTTGATGGTGAAGCGCAGGCCGTCGGCCTTCTTCGGGTCGATGCTGATGCCGACGAAGTCCAGCCACTGCTCGGTGGTCATCGCGCGGATCACGTCGGGCCCGGTCGTCCTGATCGCGGGGCCGCCCGGGATCCCGTGGCGCAGCTCGTAGGCGCCTTGCAGGAAGATGTTGCGCAGCGTCGGGCTCTCCTTCTGGTAGCCGAGCTGTTCGAAGGCGGCGGCCAGCAGATCCCTGGCCGGCTGGTTGCGCGGCTCGGCAAACACCAGCCGGTTCAGGATCTCGGTCGCCTCGAGGTACTTGCCCTGCGCGATCAGGTCCTTGCCCTTGGCCATGATCTTGTCGGCCCCACCCATCATCTCGACGTACAGCGGCGCCGAGTCCTTCGGCGACAGCGGCACGATGGTGGCCGGGTTGCCGTCCCAGTAGCCGAGGAAGCGGTTGATCACGCCGCGGCTGTTGTGCTGCTCCGAGCCGTGGTAGCTGTGCGCGGGCCACTGCTTCCACAGGCTGGGCGGCAGCTGGTAGACGTTCTGGATCTCGTTGACCGTCACGCCCAGGTTGGCGTAGTGCAGCGTCTGGTTGTTCAGGTTGGCGTAGGTGTCGCGCTGCACGCGCATCACTTCCTGGATGCGCGCGTTGCCCCAGCGCGGCCAGCTGTGCGAGGCGAACATCACCTCGGCCTCCTGGCCGAACTTGTACAGCGCCACGTTGATCTGCTTGGACCAGTTCAGCGCGTTGCGCACCGGCGCGCCGCGCGGCGTGTAGATGTTGTGGATCGTGCCGGTGATGTTCTCCGCCGCCCAGAAGGCCTTGAACTGCGGGAAGTAGGTGTTCATCTCCACCGGCGCCTCGGTGTCGGGCGTGTTCTGGAACACCATCTTCACGCCGTCGAGCGTGACGTCCTCGAAGTCCTTGCGGATGATCAGGTTGGGCGGGATCAGCCCGACGTTGCCGTTGGCCACGTTCTTGCCGATCGACTGGTCGACATGGCCGAGCGGGTCGCGCGGCAGCAGCACCGCGTACGAGTACTGGGTGCGCCGCGACATGGCGTTGCCGGTGAAGACGTTCTCGGCGATCGCCTCGTGCAGGAAGCCCTCGGGCGCGATGATCTTGACCTTGCCGCTGGCGGCGTCGGCTTCGTCGACCACGCCGCGCACGCCGCCGAAGTGGTCGACGTGCGAGTGCGAGTAGACGACGCCGACCACCGGGCGCTTGCCGAGCTTCTCGTTGATGAATTCGAGCGCCGCGCGCGCCGTTTCCTTGGTGGTCAGCGGGTCGAAGATGATCCAGCCGGTGTCGCCCTTGACGAAGCTGATGTTGGCCAGGTCGTAGCCGCGCACCTGGTAGATCTTGCCGGGCAGCACTTCGTACAGGCCGTAGGCCATGTTCAGCACCGCCTGGCGCTGCAGCGACGGGTGGATGCTCTGGAAGTCCTTGGACTGCAGCAGCCACTGGTAGCTGGCCATGTCCCAGGCCACGTGGCCGGCGTCGGCCATGATCTTCTTGTACGGCGGCTCGGCGATGAAGCCCTTCTTGGCCTCGTCGAAGTCGCGCTGGTCCTCGAAGGGCAGCGTGGCCGAGATGCCCTTGCGCAGCTCGATCGTGAAGGTCGACGGCAGGCTGCCCTTGGCGTCGAAATGCTGGATCTGCGCGGTCGGCGCGCCGACCGCGGCGCCCTGGGCCAGGGCCGGTTGGGCCATGGCCGCGGGGCCGGCACAGACGGCCGCGGCTGCGGCCGCCAGCCGCGTCAGCTGTTTCGTGAACTGCATGCTTTGCTCCTGAAGGTGGGCAGTCGAGCCTACCGACGGCGATCGGCGGCGGCCTCGGCATGCATCATTTTCCGAGCCGGCCGGATATCCGTCCAATGCATCCTATGGAACCCGTCCATATACTGGACGCATGACCATCGAACTGCGGCAGATGCGCCAGGTGCTGGCGCTGGCCGAGCACGGCAGCTTCGCCCGCGCCGCCGTCGCGCTGCACCTGAGCCAGCCGGCGCTGTCGCGCAGCATGCAGCTGCTGGAACAGCAGATCGGCTGCGCGCTGTTCCTGCGCACGGCCGTGGGCGTGGTGCCCACCGACAGCGGCCGCGTGTTCGTGCGGCGGGCCCGTCAGGTGGTGGCGCTCGCCGAAGAGCTGGACCAGCAGGTGCAGGCCGAGCGCACGCTGCAATCCGGCCAGTTGAGCATCGGCACGGGGCCGCTCGCGCTGGAATCGGTGATCAACGGCGCGCTCGCCCGTTTCATGGCGGCGCATGCTGCGATCGGGGTGCGGGTTCGGGTGCGCAATTGGGACGAACTGCTGCCGCGCTTGCGCTCGCGCGAGCTGGATTTCTTCGTCGCCGAGATCAGCACGCTCGAGCACGAGCCCGACCTCGAGTTGGCACCGCTGGGCGAACACGCGCTGTACTTCATCGGCCGCGCCGCACACCCGCTGGCGGGGCGCGACCAGGTCAGCCCTGCCCAGACCTTCGCCTACCCCTTCATCGCGCCGGCGCGCATCCCGCCGCGGCAGCTCGAGCCGATGCTGAAGGCGTGGCGCAAGTCCGGCGGCCGCAGGGCCGCGCCGCAGGCGTTCCCTTGGCTGGAATGCAACATGGTGGCGACGATCAAACGCCTGGTCGAAAACTCCGACGCGGTGACGGCGCTGACGCTGAGCTGCGTGGCCGCCGAACTGCAGCAGCAGCGGCTCGCGCTGCTCGGCACGTTGCCCTGGATGGTCACGCGCTACGGCATCGTCAGCCTGAAGGGCCAGCCGATGAGTTCGGCGGCGCTGCGTTTTCGCGACATCGTGGTCCAGGCGGAGGCCGAGGTCGCGCCGGCCGAAGCGGCGCTGCTGGCCCGCTGGAAGTCCAGCGGTGCCGGCCGAGCGCGAGCGCGTCGCGCGGGGCCGGCGCCAAGGACAGCGCCGGCTTGAACCCTGCGCAAGGCTGCGATCGGCAAGGGGCATGCAAAATCCCTGATCCGGCCGGCAACGGCCAGCCCCGCGCCCGGTGCGCCTGAGTCATGCGGCCCTTGTGGCGTCGAAGCCTCTACGTTCTGGCCGCGCTGCTGCTGTTGCTGGCCGGGCTGGCGTGGTGGCTGGTGCAGGGTTTCGACAGCGAGCGCACCAAGCGCATCGCCAGCGACTGGATGCGCACGCACCAGCAGCGCGAGCTGGTGTTCGACGGCCCGCTGCGGCTGCAGCTGTGGCCGCAGCCGGCGCTGGCGGTGCAGCGCGTCAGCCTGTCCGAGCGCGGCCGGCCCGACCAGGTCTTTGCCCGCATCGAACACGCCGCGCTGTCGCTGCACCTGCGCCCGCTGCTGTCGCAGCGCGAGATCGAAGTCGAGAGCGTCGAAGCGCGCGGCGTGACGCTGCATTTCACCCGCGATGCCGAAGGCGTACGCAACGTCGACGACCTGCTCGAGCGCATCGCCAGCGGCGAGCCGGGCAGCGGCAAGCCGCTGGCCATCGACAGCCTGGAGCTGAGCGAGGTCGAGCTGCAGATCGACGATGCCTGGCACGGCGTGCAGGGCACGCTGTCGCTGCCGCGGTTCAGCCTGGGCGCCTTCGGCCCGGGCCTGCGCTCGCCGCTGCAGCTGAAGGCGCGCCTGGCGCTGACCGAGCCGCGGTTGAGCGGCACGCTGGAACTGGACGCCGGGCTGTCGCTGCTGCCGCCGCCGCGGCCCGGCGCGTCGCCGCTGGTGGAGTTGCAGCACACCGGGCTGCGCCTGCGCGGCCAGGGTTTGGACCTGCACGAGCTGGACCTGCAGCTGCAGGCCAAGCTGCTGCAGCTGGAGTACGGCGTCGAGCAGGGCTTCGGCGACAGCCGCGTCGAGCTGCAGCAGGCGCAGTTGCACTTCGCCGGCCAGCACCGGGGCTGGCAGATCGACACCGGCCAGCTGAGCCTGGCGCGGCTGCGACTGCAGCGGCTGGAGCGCCGCATCGAACTCGAACAACTCGCGCTGCAGCTGCAAGGCCGCCATGGGGGCACGACGCTGCAAGCGCAGTTGCGCTGGCCGCAACTGCTGGTGCATGGCGACGAACTGCGGGGCAGCGCGGTGCAGGGCAGCTTCGAGCTGGGCGGCGAGCAGCGGCTGCAACTGAGCTTGAGCTCGGGCCCGCCGAGCGGCGCCTTCGAGCGCATCACGCTGCCCGAACTGCAGCTCGATCTGGACGGCCGGTTCGGCCCGCGCGCGCTGAAGGGAAAGGCCAGCGCCACGCTGCAGCTCGAGCCGGCGCAGCGCGCCGCAGCGCTGGATGCACTGTCGCTGCAGATGCGCATCGACGATCCTTCGCTGCCCGTGCTGCAACTGGCGCTGCAGGGCGAGACCCGGCTGGCCCCGGCCAGCGCGGCCGGCCGGCTGCACGGCACCGTCAACGACCAGCGCGTGGACGCGCGCTTCGATGCGCAGCTGCAGCGCGTGCGGCCTTTCGTCGACCTGCAGGCCGACATCGGCACGCTGGACCTGAACCGCTTCACCGCCCCGGCGCGGCGCGGTGCCGCTGCGGCACCGGCCACCGCAGCCATGCCGCTGAGCCTGCAGCCCTTGCGCGCGCTGGACGGCCGGCTGCGGCTGAACGTGGCGCGGCTGCTGCGCCCGCCGTACCGCATCGACGCGCTGGCGCTGCAGGCCGGCATCGACAGCGGCCGGCTCGAGGTGCAGCGCCTGACCGGCCGCGCCTGGGGCGGCAGTTTCGACGCCAGCGGCAGCGCCGATGCCGCCGACAACGCCCTGGCGTTGCGGCTGCGCGCGCAGGACGTGGACATGCGCGCGCTGCTGGCCGACACCCTCGGCTTTGACGGCCTGCGCGGGCGCGCGCGCATCGAGGCCGACCTGCGCGGCCGCGGCGCCGACGCCGGCGCGCTGCGTGCCAGCCTCGGCGGCACGGCCCGGCTGGCGCTGCAGCCGGCGGCGCTGAGCGGCGTGGACCTGCCGTACACATTGCGCGGCTGGCGCAGCGCGACGCAGGACCGCATCGCCTCGGACGCCGCGCGCCAGACCGACTTCAGCCAGCTCGAAGGCAGCTTCGTCGTGCGCAACGGCGTGGCGCGCAACGACGACCTGGACGGGCGCAGCGAGTTCCTGCGCGTCAGCGGCGAAGGCACGGTCGACCTGGCGCGCGGGCGGCTGGACTACCTGCTGCGCACGCGCGTGGTCAACACCGCCAGCGGCCGCGCCGGGCCGGAGATGATGATGCTCAACGGCGTCACCGTGCCGGTGCAGCTGAACGGGCCCTTCGGTGCCATCGAGTGGCAGGTCAACTGGGCCGCGGTGACGGCGGCGGTGGCGGCGCTGTCGGTGCCCAACGTGGTGCGCGGCACCGCCGGCACGGCCGTGCGCGGCGCCACCGGCGTGGTGCGCGGTGCAGCCGGGCTGCTGCGCGCCATCCCGGGTGCCGCAGCGGCGTCGGCGCCGCGCTGACCCCGCGCTGACACGTTCGGTGTGATGCGTGGGGCTGCAGCCGTGTTGGCGCTGGCGCCGGTTCTGGTGCTGGCGGCCCTGGCCTATGCCGCAGCGGCGCTGATGCAGGACCGGCTGCTGTACTTCCCGGCGCGTGTCGGCGTGGAGCAGGCCAGCGCCGGCGGGCTGCAGCCCTGGCCGGATGCGCAGCACTTTCGCGGCCTGCTGGCGCCGTTGCCCGCCGCCCCGGCGCGCGCCACGGTCATCGTTTTCCACGGCAACGCCGGGCATGCGGGCCAGCGCGAGTTCTACGTGCACGCGCTGGCGCCGCTGGGCCTGCGCGTGCTGCTGGCCGAGTACCCGGGTTACGGGCCTCGCGGCGGCCGCCTGGGCGAAGCCTCGCTGGTCGACGACGCGGCACGCAGCATCGAGCTGGCCTACCGCCAGTTCGGCGCGCCGCTGCTGGTGCTGGGCGAGTCGCTGGGCGCCGGCGTGGCCGCCGCGGCCGCCGCGCGCCAGCACGAACAGGTGGCCGGGCTGGTGCTGATCACGCCGTGGGACCGGCTGCAGCACGTGGCTTCGTACCACTACCCGTGGCTGCCGGTGCGCTGGCTGCTGCGCGACCGCTACGACAGCGCGGCGCACCTGGGCGCATTCGCGCGGCCGGTGGCGGTGGTGCTTGCCGCCAACGACGACATCGTGCCGGCGCATTTCGGCCAGGCGCTGTTCGACACGCTGCCGGCGCGCAAGCGGCTGTGGACGCTGGACGCAGGCCACAACGACTGGGCCCTGCAGCTCGACGCGCACGGCTGGCGGCAGATCACCGGCTTCGTGCTCGCACCCTGAGCGCGGGCGCCGGGGCAAGCTATGCTGTTTGCGACGCAAGCTCACAGGAGGAGAGCGGTGGCCCTACCCGAACTGCAAACGCTGCGTTACGAGGCGCACGACGGCATCGCGACGATCACGCTGCACCGGCCCGACAAGCTCAATGCCTTCACCACGCGTATGGGCGACGAGCTGATCGCCGCCTTCGACCACACCGACGCCGACGACGCGGTGCGCGCGGTGATCGTCACCGGCGCCGGGCGTGCCTTCTGCGCCGGCGCCGACCTGTCCGGCGGCGGCCAGACCTTCGACTACGCGGCGCGAGCGCAGGCCGCGCAGCACGAAAAGAAAGTCGGCGAGGTCTACCGCGACGGCGGCGGCAGGGTCACGCTGCGCATCTACCGCAGCCTGAAGCCGGTGATCGGCGCGATCAACGGCGCGGCGGTGGGCATCGGCATGACATTGCAGCTGCCGATGGACATGCGCTTGGCCAGTACGGAGGCGCGCTTCGGTTTCGTCTTCGCGCGCCGCGGCATCACGCCCGAAGCCGCATCGTCGTGGTTCCTGCCGCGGCTGGTGGGCATGCAGACCGCGCTGGAATGGTGCTTCACCGGGCGCGTGTTCCCGGCCCAGGAAGCGCTGGCGCGCGGCCTGGTGCGTTCGCTGCACGCGCCGCACGAACTGCTGCCGGCGGCGCGCGCATTGGCACGCGAGATCGCCGAGCACAGCGCACCGGTGTCGGTGGCGCTGACACGGCAGATGCTGTGGCGCCTTGCGGCCGCCGAGCATCCGATGGCTGCGCACCGCATCGACAGCCGCGCGATCCAGGCGCGCGGCGCTTCGGCCGACGCGCGCGAAGGCATCGGTGCCTTCCTGGACAAGCGCGCGCCGGTCTACCCGGACAAGGTGTCCAGCGGCATGCCCGAGTTCTTCCCGTGGTGGGACGAGCCGGCTTTCGAGTGACCGTGATGAACGACGACGATTTCGACGTGTTGATCGTCGGTGCCGGCATCTCCGGCATCGGCGCGGCCTGGCACCTGCGGCAGGCCTGCCCGCACAAGCGCTTCGCCGTGCTCGAAGCGCAGCAAGGCTTCGGCGGCACCTGGCGCACGCACCGCTACCCGGGCATCCGCTCGGACAGCGACCTGTTCACCTTCGGCTACAAGTTCAAGCCGTGGACGGGCCAGCCCATCGCCACGGCGGACCAGATCCAGCAGTACCTGGGCGAGGTGATCGCCGACCACGGTCTGGCGCCGCACATCCGCTGCGGCCACGCGGTCAGCACGGCCGAATGGTGCAGCGCCGAACAGCGCTGGACGCTCACCGCCACGCACGAAGGGCAGCCGCGGCGCTGGCGTGCGCGCTTCCTGTTCATGTGCCAGGGCTACTACCGCCACGCCGCGGGCTACCTGCCGCAATGGCCGGGCATGGACACCTTTGCCGGGCGCATCGTGCACCCGCAGACCTGGCCCGACGATCTGGACCTGCAGGGCAAGAAGGTGGTGGTGATCGGCTCGGGCGCCACCGCGGCCACGCTGATCCCGGCCATCGCCGGCCAATGTGCGCAGCTGACGCTGCTGCAGCGCTCGCCCACCTTCTTCATCAGCGGGCGCAACGCCAACGACCTGGCCGACATGCTGCGCGAGCTGGACATCCCGCCCGAGTGGACACACGAGATCGTGCGCCGCAAGGTGCTGTTCGAGCAGGCCAAGTTCACGCAGCGCTGCCGCGACGAGCCCGAGGCGGTGCGCGGCGAACTTCTGGCCGGCGTGCGCGCGGCGCTGGGCCCGGACCACGAGGCGCTGGTCGAGCCGCACTTCAGCCCGAGCTACCGGCCCTGGCAGCAGCGCATCGCCTTCGTGCCCGACGGCGATCTGTTCCGCTGCGTGCGCGACGGCCAGGCCAGCGTGCTCACCGATCGCATCGAGCGCTTCGTGCCGCAGGGCATCCGGTTGCGCTCGGGCGGGCTGCTCGAGGCCGAGGTGGTGATCGCCGCCACCGGTTTCGAGCTGAGCGTGTTCGGCGACATCGCCTTTGCCGTCGACGGCCGGCCGCTGGACTTCGCGCGCACGGTGGGCTGGCACGGTGCGATGTTCAGCGGCGTGCCGAATCTGGCCTGGGTGTTCGGTTACTTCCGCGCCAGCTGGACGCT
>CAYZGL010000117.1:0-13954 GCA_964477985.1 uncultured Rubrivivax sp.
TCGGCGCGCAGCGCCTTCATGCAGTCGCGGCTGTATTCGGCGATCGGCACCATGCGGCTCTTGTTCAGCGCATAGGCGCGCGTGGTGCAGTTGGCCAGCATGGCCGCACCCCAGCGCCACATCGCCGGGTCGAGCAAGGGCCAGATCACCAACGGGCTGTGCCGCATCAGCATCCACTTGATGGCCTTGACCGGCACGCCCGGCCCGGCCCAGGGCGCCGAGTAGCCGGGCGAGACCTCGCCGGCATTGGCGAAGCTGGTCTCCAGCGCCGGGCCTTCCTGGCGGTCGAGCACCTGCACCTCGTGGCCGTCGCGCGCCAGGTAATAAGCGATGCTGGTGCCGATCACGCCGCTGCCGAGCACGAGTACCTTCACGTGGGTCTCCCGGTTCTTTGCGCCGCAATGTAGCAGCCGCGCCCGGGGCAACGGCGTTGCGCTAGATTCGGCCAATGACCTCGCCCGCCCCCACCCGGCCCCCGCCGCTGTCGATGACGCAGGTGCTGCTGTGCGGCGCCGCCGTGGTGACGCTGTCGATGGGCATCCGCCACGGCTTCGGGCTGTTCCTGCAGCCGATCACCATGGACCGCGGCTGGTCGCGCGAGACCTTCGCCTTCGCGCTGGCGATCCAGAACCTGGTCTGGGGCATCTTCGGCCCCTTCGCCGGCATGCTGGCCGACCGCTTCGGCGCGGCGCGTGTGCTGATGTTCGGCGCCTTGTTGTACGCGGGCGGGCTGGCCGGCATGGCGCTGGCCACCTCGGGGCTGGCCTTCACCGGCAGTGCCGGGCTGCTGCTGGGCATGGCGCAGGCAGGCACCACCTACGCCATCGTCTTCGGCGTGGTCGCGCGCAACGTCGCGCCCGAGCGGCGCTCGTGGGCCATGGGCGTGACCGCCGCCGCCGGCTCGTTCGGCCAGTTCCTGATGATGCCGGTGGAAAACTGGCTGATCGGCGGCTGGGGCTGGCAGAACGCGCTGTTCGTGCTGGGCGCCCTGGCGCTGCTGATCCTGCCGCTGGCGCTGGGCCTGCGCGAGCCGGCGCTGCACCTGGCCCACGCCGGCGCGCGGCAAAGCGTGCGCGCGGCGCTGCGCGAGGCGCTGGGCCACAACGGCTTCAGGCTGCTGAGCGCCGGCTACTTCGTCTGCGGCTTCCAGGTGGTGTTCATCGGTGTGCACCTGCCCAGCTACCTGAAGGACCACGGCCTGCAGCCCGGCGTGGCCAGCACCGCGCTGGCGCTGATCGGGCTGTTCAACGTGTTCGGCACCTACATCGCCGGCAGCCTGGGCCAGCACGTGTCCAAGCCGCGCATGCTGACGGCGATCTACGTGCTGCGCTCGCTGGTCATCGTCGCCTTCATCAGCGCCCCGATCACGCCGGGCAGCGTGTACCTGTTCGCCGCGGCGATGGGCTTGCTGTGGCTGTCGACCGTGCCGACCACCAACGCCGTGGTGGCGCAGATCTTCGGCGTGCAGTACATGTCGATGCTCGGCGGCATCGTGTTCCTGACCCACCAGCTGGGCTCCTTCCTCGGTGCCTGGCTGGGCGGCAGGCTTTACGAATCCACGGGCAGCTACGACGTCGTGTGGTGGATCTCGGTGGCGCTGGGCATCGCTGCCGCGCTGCTCAACTGGCCGGTGCGCGACGCGCCCATCCAGCGGCCCGCGCCGCAGCCCGCATGAAGCCGCGCCTGTTGCGCCTGGGCGTCGCGCTGCTGGCGGCGGCGGCGCTGGCGGCGGTGTTTGTCAGCTACCTGAACCCGCATCTCGCAGTGGATCTGGCGAACCGTGTCTGGGCCTGCTTCTGACCCCTCGCCATGGGTGCGGCGCTGGGCGCCGCTGATCCGCCCGGGCGGGCGCGTGCTCGACCTGGCCTGCGGCAGCGGACGCCACGTGCGCTGGCTGGCCTCGCGCGGCCTGCACGTCACCGCGGTCGACCGCGACGCGAGCGCGCTGCAGCCGCTGCGCCATGTCGCGCGGGTGCTGCAGGCCGACCTCGAAGGCGCACCCTGGCCGCTGGCGGGCGAACGCTTCGACGGTGTGGTCGCCACCAACTACCTGTGGCGCCCGCTGTGGCCGGCGCTGCGCGGCGCCCTGGCCGAAGGCGGCGCGCTGATCTACGAGACCTTCGCCGCGGGCAACGAGACGGTGGGGCGGCCCGCGCGGGCGGATTTCCTGCTGCGCCACGGCGAGTTGCTCGAGCTCGCGCACGGCCTGCATGTCGTGGCCTACGAAGACGGCTTTCTCGATGCGCCGCAGCGCTTCGTGCAACGCATCGCCGCGGTGGCCGGCGCGCCGGGGCTGCGGCGATTCGCGCTGCAGCCGCACCGCACGGGCGAAGCCAAAATGTCTGGCGCTTAAAATCCGCCGATTGCAAGGAACGATCATGAACCCCATCGTTGGCAGCATCGTCGCCCTGGTCACCCCGATGCACGAGCACGGCAGCGTGGACTACCCCGCACTGCGCCGCCTGGTCGACTGGCATATCGCCGAGGGCACCGACTGCATCGGCGTGGTCGGCACCACCGGCGAATCGCCCACGGTGTCGATGGAAGAGAACTGCGAGATCATCCGTGTGGCGGTGGAGCAGGCCGCCGGGCGCGTGCCGATCATGGCCGGCACCGGCGCCAACGCCACCAGCGAGGCGATCGAGCTGACGCGTTATGCCAAGCAGGTCGGCGCCGACTGCCACCTGTCGGTGGTGCCCTACTACAACAAGCCGTCGCAGGAAGGCATCTACCGGCACTTCCGCGCCATCGCCGAGGCCGTGGACCTGCCGATGGTGCTGTACAACGTGCCCGGGCGCACCGTGGCCGACATGCACAACGACACCGTGCTGCGCCTGGCCGAAGTGCCCGGCATCGTCGGGCTGAAAGACGCCACCGGCGACATCGAACGCGCCGCCTGGCTGATCAAGCAGCTGCCCAAGGAGTTTTCGCTGTACTCCGGCGACGACGCCACCGCGGTGGCGCTGATGCTGCTGGGCGGGCGCGGCAACGTCAGCGTCACCGCCAACTTGGCGCCGCGCCTGATGCACGAACTGTGCGTGGCCGCGCTCGAAGGCCGGGTGCGCCGCGCCGCCGAGATCCACCTGCAACTGCTGCCGCTGCACCGCGAGCTGTTCTGCGAGTCCAGCCCGACGCCGACCAAATGGGCGATGGCGCAGCTCGGCCTGTGCGGCCCGGCCGCGCGCTTGCCGATCGTGCCGTTGACGCCGGCCGGGCAGGCCAAGGTGGCGCAGGCGCTGCGCGACAGCGGCCTGCTGTGAGCGCGCGCCGGCTTGCCCTGTTCGTCCCTGGCGCCCGACGCCTGCAACGCATGCCCGCCGCGGCATGCCGGAGATTCGATGTGATTGCTTTCGTGGCTGACAAGCCGCATGCCGTCGCCGGCGCGCTGGCGCTGACGCTGATGCTGGGCGGCTGTTCGTCGCCGCTGTTCACGAGTGAGCGGGTGGACTACCGCAGCGCGACGACGAAGATGAACCCGCTGGAGGTCCCGCCCGACCTGCAGCAGTTGTCGCGCGAGGGACGCTACCAGCAGCAGCGCGGCACGATCAGCGCCAGCGCGCTGCCCGCCGCAGGCGCCAGCACGGTGCGCACCAGCGCACCGGCGGTGGCCCCGACCTCGATCGGCGACTTCCGCATCGAGAAGGACGGCAACCGGCGTTGGCTGGATGTGCCGCTGCCGCCGGAGCAGGTGTGGCCGCAGCTGAGCGGCTTCTGGCGCGACATGGGTTTCACGCTGGCGAAGAACGATGCCGCCGCCGGCGTGATGGAAACCAACTGGGCCGAAAACCGCGCCAAGCTGCCGCAGGACGTCATCCGCAAGTCGCTGGGCTCGGTGCTGGACAGCTTGTACTCGACCGGCGAGCTCGACCAGTACCGCACGCGCGTCGAGCGCAGCGCCAGCGGCGGCAGCGAGATCATCATCACCCACCGCGGCATGGTCGAGGTCTATACCAACACGCAGAAGGACTTCACCAAGTGGGAGCCGCGGCCCAGCGAGCCCGAGCTGGAAAACGAGATGCTGTCGCGCCTGCTGGTCAAGCTGGGCGCCACCGAGGCTGCGGCGCGTGATGCCGTCGCCACCCCGGCGCTGGCGAGCGGTGCGTCCGCCGCGCCGCGCGCGCGGGTGTACGCCGGCCTGCCGGCCACGCTGCAGGTCGACGACGGGCTGGACCGCGCCTGGCGGCGTGTGGGCATCGCGCTCGACCGCTCGGGCTTCAGCGTCGAGGACCGCGACCGTGCCGCGGGGCTGTACTTCGTGCGCTACGTCGACCCGTCCACTGCCGGCCAGGAAACTTCGCCGGGCTTCTTCGCGAAGATCTTCGGTGCCAAGACCGACACCAGCGCGCCTGCCGTCAAGTACCAGATCGCACTGAAGAGCGATGGCGCGAAGACGCTGGTTTCGGTGCTCGACGCACAGGGCGCGCCGGTGGCCAGCGAGAACAGCCAGCGCATCGTGGCGTTGCTGGTCGACGATCTGAAGTAACACCGCACCGCCGCACCGGCGGGGGCCTCGCCGCTCGGCGTGGCCGCGGAGCCCAGCGCGGCGTCGGCAAAAACGCGCAGGCACTAAAAAGCCGCCCGAAGGCGGCTTCTTTCACTGGCCGTGCGCCGGTGTCACTTCTTCGCCGCGTCGGCCGCGGCATCGACCGCCTTGCCCGCAGCGTCCTTGGCGCCGGCCGCAGCGGCGTCCACCGCCTTGCCCGCGGCGTCCTTGGCGGCGTCGACGGCCGCACCGGTGGCGGCCGCGGCATCGACCGCGGCCGAGGCGGCGGTGTCAGCCGCACCGGCCACGGCCGAGGCGGCCGGCGCAGCGACGGCCTCGACCGCCGAGGCTGCGGCAGCCGCCGCCGGCGCGGCCGATTCGGTCGCGGCGGCAGGCGCCGCTTCCTTCTTGCCACAAGCCGCCAAGGTGAAGGCAGCGACGATGGAGACCAGGATCAGTGACTTGTTCATTCGGAAGACCTCGGGTGTTGATGTGATCGGAAGGCGCCGGGCCGTACAGCCCGCCATTGGCACCGCAGCATGGCAGCCCATGGCCCGAAGCAGCGGGGCACGCTGGGCGATTATAGGTATGGCTAATGGATTTCCCTATGTGACATCCGTTCCAGCCGCCACAGCCACACTAAGTGTTGCGAAAGCGCGTCGTCGCGCGCCGCGGCGCCCAGGGCCCGGCTGGGTCACGGTCACGATCCGCCAACCTCGCTCGCGCGCAGCCACCCGGCCCGCGCCCAGTCGTCCAGCGTGGTACGGGCCTCGGGGCTGAAGCCGCGCACTGCGTCGGCCTGCAGCCGCCGCTGATTGGCCAGGCGGTGCAGCAAGCGAGCATCGCGCCCACGGGCCTCGAAGGATTCGCCGTTGATGAAGACGTGGCGCGCGTCGTACAGCATGCGGGTGCGTCGGTCGAGCACCACGCCGCAGGCCGTGTCGAAGGCAGCATGACCGGCGTCGAACCACACCTGCGCCTTGGGTTCGGTCAGCCATTCGCCCAGCGCACGCGCCATCGAGCGCGGATCGCGCAACGCCTTGCGCAGCGCGGCCGCGGCGAAGTCCTGCAGCGCTGGCGGCATCGCGGCCGGCGTCGCGGTCGCGGGCTGTGCGGCATCGCCGTAGATGCGCTCGCGCGGCGCCGGCTCGAGCCCGTCGGCCAGCCGCACCAACAGTTCTCTGGCCAGTTCGGTGGCCGCGGCAGCACGAAACCCCACCGACGCCGTCATGCATTCACCGACCGCCACACCGTCGTGCGCCCAGTGCGGCGGCAAGTACAGCATGTCGCCGGGCTGCAGCAGCCATTCCTGTTCGGGCTCGAAATGGCGCAGGATCTTCAACGGCACCCCCTCGACCAGCGTGTGGTCGCGCGTGCGAGCGATGCGCCAGCGCCGTTGGCCATGGACCTGGATCAGGAACACATCGTAGGAATCCAGGTGCGGCCCCACGCCGCCGCCATCGCTGGCGTAGGACAGCATCAGGTCGTCCAGCCGCGCATCGGGCACGAAACCGAAGCGGCGCAGCAGCGCATGGGCTGCAGGCTCGTGCAGATCCAGCCCCTGCACCAGCAGCGTCCAATGCGGCCGCGCGAGCGGCGGCAACGCGCGGCGCGGCAGCGGGCCGTGCCGCAGCGACCAGACCCCGTCGCGCCGCTGCACCAGCCGCGATTCCACGCCGTCGCGTGCCGCCAGCTCGAACAGCCGCGCGCGCGGCAGCGGTGGCGTGATGCCGGGCAGCGCCTGGCGCACCAGCAGCGGTTTCTTCTGCCAATGCCGGCGCATGAACTGCGCGGGCGACAGGCCGCCGAGCAGCGGCGAGGCAATATCCGGCTCCATCGGCCGCATTGTCGCCAGACGGCACGCGCCATGGTTCGCCGCCACGCTGTGCGATCATGCCGCGATGAAGATCGCTGCCCCTTGCGTGTTGAGCCTGACCTGGAGCCTGAGCGACGCGCAGGGCCAGCCGATCGACACGCTGGCCGACGCGCTCGAGTTCTTCTACGGCGGCGACGACCTGCTGCCCAGCATCGAGCAGGCCCTGCTCGGCCAGCAAGCCGGCTTCGAGGCGCACTTGAATCTGGAACCCGAACACGCCTTCGGCGACTACCGCAGCGAGCTGGTGTGCTTCGAAGCGCGCGAGTTGTTCCCCGAGCAGCTCGAGCCCGGCATGCAGTTCGAGGGCCTGCCGCCGGGCAGCAAGACACCCGACATGCCGGCCGACGTGCTCTACACCGTGACCGAGATCTACCCTTCGCACGTGGTGCTGGACGGCAACCATCCGCTGGCCGGCATGGCGCTGCGCCTGCAGCTGCAGGTGCGCGAGGTGCGCGAGGCCACCGAGGACGAAATCGCCGCCGGCACGCTGGGTGCCGCCGGCGTGACGGTGCTGCACACCGCACCGCCCGGCAGCACGATGCACTGAGCAAGCGACCGCTCGCGGGCGCGCAGCGCGCAGTGCGATCGGGCTCAGGCTTTGCCGGTGGAGCCGAAACCGCCCTCGCCGCGCTGCGAGCTTTCGAACTGCTCGACACGCCTGAACACCGCCTGCACCACCGGCACGATCACCATCTGCGCGATGCGCTCCAGCGGCTGCACGGTGAAGGGTTCGGCACCGCGGTTCCAGCAGCTGACCAGCAGCGGGCCCTGGTAGTCGCTGTCGATCAGCCCGACCAGGTTGCCCAGCACGATGCCGTGCTTGTGGCCCAGCCCCGAGCGCGGCAGCAGCATCGCCGCCAGGCCGGGGTCGCCGATGTGGATCGCCAGGCCGGTGGGGATCAGCGCCGCACCGCCGGGCGCAAGCTGCAGCGGTGCGTCGAGGCAGGCGCGCAGGTCCAGCCCGGCGCTGCCCGGCGTGGCGTAGGCCGGCAGGCAGTCGGCCATGCGTGCATCGAGCACCTTCAGTTCGATGGTGCTCATGCGGGCTTCAGCCGCTGCGCGATCTCGGCCACCAGCGCGCGCGCCAGCGCCAGCTTGCCGGCGTGCGGCAGCTCGCGCTCGCCGCTCGCGTCGACCAGCAGCAGCGCGTTGTCATCGCGGCCGAAAGTCGCCGGCCCGAGGTTGCCGACGATCAGCGGGATGTTCTTGCGCTGCCGCTTCTCGCGCGCGTGCTTCGCCAGATCGTGGCTCTCGGCGGCGAAGCCGACGCAGTAGGGGCGACCGGGCAGGCGCGCCACAGCGGCCAGGATGTCGGGGTTTTCGGTCATGGCGAGGCTCGGCACGCGCCCCGAGCCGTCCTTCTTGATCTTCTGCGCGCCGCATTCGGCCGGCCGCCAGTCGGCCACCGCCGCCGTCGCCACGAACACGTCGTGCCGCGGCGCCAGCGGCAGCACCGCCTGGTGCATCTGCAGCGCGCTGCGCACGTCGATGCGCGCCACGTGGCGCGGCGCGGGCAGGCTCACCGGGCCGGCCACCAGCGTGACCTGCGCACCCGCCTCCTGCGCCGCCCGCGCGATGGCGAAGCCCATCTTGCCGCTGGACAGGTTGGTGATGCCGCGCACCGGGTCGATGGCCTCGAAGGTGGGCCCGGCGGTGATCAGCACACGCTTGCCGGCCAGCAGCTTGGGCTGGAAGAAGGCCACCATCTCCTCGCACAGTTCCAGCGCTTCGAGCATGCGCCCGTCGCCGATCTCGCCGCAGGCCTGGTCGCCGGCGGCCGGGCCGAGGATGCTGCAGCCGTCGGCACGCAGTTGCGCCACATTGCGCTGCGTCGCCGGGTGCGCCCACATCTCGCGGTTCATCGCCGGCGCCAGCAGCAGCGGGCAGCGCTGAGCAGGCCGCGCCAGGCACAGCAGGCTCAGCAGCTCATCGGCGCGCCCCGCAGCCAGCTTGGCCATGAAGTCGGCACTGGCCGGCGCCACCAGCACGGCGTCGGCCTCGCGCGTCAGGTTGATGTGCGCCATCGCGTTGGGCTCGCGCATATCCCACTGGCTCAGGCAGACGTTGCGGTTGCTCAGCGCCTGCATCGTCACCGCGGTGATGAACTGTGCCGCCGCTTCGCTCATCACCACCTGCACGCTCGCGCCGTGGCGCGTCAGTTCGCGCACCAGTTCGGCCGACTTGTAGCAGGCGATGCCGCCGCTCATGCCCAGCACGATGTGGCGGCCTTGCAGCTCGGGGGTGTCGCTCATGGTGGCGCACTCTAGCGCAGGGAGGCACCCGCGCGGCACCGCGGCGCGGCGCCGCGCGGGGCCGATGCCGCGGCTCAGTGCAGCGCCGGGCCGGCGCCGTGGCACTTCTTGTACTTCTTGCCGCTGCCGCAAGGGCAAGGTTCGTTGCGCCCGGGAGTCTTGTCGACGCGCCGCGGCGCCGGCCGCGTCGCGTGTTCCAGCCAGAAGCAGCGCAGGTCCTGCACCGCGAAGCAGGCCTCGTCGACCAGTGCATCGCGGTCCAGACCCTTGCCCGGGCTGCGGATCGCCAGATCGGCCTGCAAACTCGCGGCATCGCGTTCGCCCAGCGCTTCGATGCAGCGCAGGCAGGCGTCCCGCTCGCGCGCCGCATCGCCGGTCTCGTCGGCAAGCTGCCAGTCCTGGGCCAGGTGTTCGACGACATCGAGGAAGCCGCTGGCCCACAGCTCGCCCGTGGCCGGCCAGTCGGCCGCCTCCTCGGGCGTGAGCTTGCCTTCGGCGACCAGGGCGTCGCGCTGCGCCGGGTCGAACTCGTCGATCAGCGGCAGGATGTGCAGCCGGTCGGGCTCGCCGAACAGACGCTGCGGATGGAGCTGGTCGGCCAGCACGTTCCAGCGCCGCAGCAGCGTGTGCATCGACGCGGCCAGATCGTCGGGGTCGGCGACCGCACGCTCCCAGGTGTCGCCGAACAGCAGCGGCAGCCATTCGGCCGGCGGCACGGTGCGCGGCCCGCACAGCAGTGCTGCGAAGGCGCCATCCAGCCATTCCACCGACACGCCGGGGTCGAAGCCGGCCAAGCGCTCGCACAGGCGATCGAGGGCCTCGATCTCGGCTTCGGTGCTCTCGAGGGTGGCGTGCATGGGCGGCGGACGGGGCAGAAACGGGCACCCTATGCTAGTGCGGCCGGCGTGCGGCGCGGCCGCCCCTGCACGCAGCGCCGGGGCGGCCTGCCGGCCAGGCCGCGCTTGCCGGATACTGCCGCCATGGATGCCTGGAGCACACGCCGCACCGCGATGGTCGAGCGCGATATCGCCGCACGCGGCGTGCGCGACGAGCGCGTGCTGCAGGCGATGCGCGCGGTGCCGCGCGAGCGTTTCGTGCCCGAGCACCGGCTCGAAGAAGCCTGCGCCGACCATCCGCTGCCCATCGGCGCCGGGCAGACGATCTCGCAGCCCTACATCGTCGCGCTGATGAGCGAGGCGCTGCAGTTGCACGGCGGCGAGCGCGTGCTGGAGATCGGCACCGGTTCGGGCTACGCCGCCGCGGTGCTGTCCAGACTGGCGCGCGAGGTGCACACGGTCGAGCGCATCGCCGGCTTGGCCGAGGCGGCGCGGCGCATGCTGGCCGAGCTGCAAGCGGCCAACGTGCAGGTCCACATCGGCGACGGCAGCCTGGGCTGGCCCGCGGCCGCGCCCTACGACGCCATCGTCGTCACCGCGGCCGGCCCGCGCATCCCGGCTGCACTGCGCGAGCAGTTGGCGCCGCTCGGCCGGCTGGTGATGCCGGTGGGGCGCAGCCATGGCGCCCAGGAACTGCTGCGGCTGACACGCGCGCGAGGCGACGGCGATGACGACCGCATCGAAGCGCTGTGCGGCGTGGCCTTCGTGCCGCTGCTGGGCGCGCAAGGCTGGGACGCCGGCTGACAAGGGGCCAGAGGCCGCGGTCGAGCGCAAAGGCACGGGCGGCCGCCTGCAGGCGCCGGATCCCGGCCGCCTGGCGGCGCATGCGTCTCAGCCGGCCGCGCGTTCGCGGTTCAGCGCCGCATCGTTCGGCGGGTTCATCACGCACCAGGTACCGGCCGGGTGGTAGATGTAGGGCACGCAGCGGTTGCAGCTGGTGCAGCCGGAGACGCTGGCTGCGCCGCTGCGCCACTTGCCGATCAAGCCGGTGTCGTGGATCAGCGGGCGCGCCATCACCACCGCCTCGAAGCCCTCGGCCACGGCGCTGCGCGCGCCGGCGAGCGAACGCACGCCGCCGAGGTAGCCCAGCGGCACGCGCACCGCGCTTCGGATGCGGCGCGAGTGCTCGAGGAAATACATCTCCTTGAAAGCCACGCGCGGCTTGCCGAACTGCGCCACGCTGAACGACAGGGCGGCCTTGCGGCCCAGCACCTTGCGCATCTCGGCCACGTCCATGTTGCTGCCGAACATGAAGTAACCCGACTCGAAATTGCGCCCGCCCGACAACACCAGCAGGTCGGCGCCGGCGCCCTCGAGCAGCCTGGCGGTGACGATCGCGTCGTCGACCGTCGCGCCGCGCGGCACGCCGTCGGCCACGTTGATCTTGGCCAGCACCGCGATGTGCTGCCCCACCGCGCGCTTCACCGCGGCCAGCACCGACACCGGGAAGCGCGCGCGGTTCTCGGCATGGCCGCCATACTCGTCGCGCCGCTGGTTGTTCAGCGGCGAGATGAACTGGTTCAGCAAGTAGCCGTGGCCCATGTGCAGCTCGACCGCGTCGAAGCCGGCCTCGCGGCACAGCTGCGCGGCGGCCACGAACTCGTCGCGCACGCGCGCCATGTCGGCTTCGGTCATGGCGCGGCTGCGCCAGTTGCGCACCAGCAGCCCGACGATGTTGAAGCCGCTGCACGCACTCATCAGCGCGCCGTCGACCTTCATGCCCGGCACGTACAGCCCGCCGTGGGTGATCTGGCAGGAAATGCGCGCGCCGTGCTCGTGCACCGCAGCGGTCAGCGCGCGCAGGTCGGGCAGGATTTCGGGGCGCAGCCACAGCTGGTTGGGCAACGAGCGGCCGAGCTGCGACACCGCGCCGTAGGCCACCGTGGTCATGCCCACACCGCCGCGCGCCAGATCGCGGTGGTGCTGCACCATGGCCTGGGTGGGCGCGCCGTCCAGCGTCATGCCTTCGTTGGCCGCCGCCTTCACGAAGCGGTTGCGCAGCGTGATCGGGCCCAGCTGCCAGCGGTCGAAGGGATCGCTGGCGCGCGCGGTGTTCGGTTCGGTTGGGTTCATGTCGGTGTGCCGCGCACGTCCGACAAGGTCTTGCCGGTCCAGCCCTTGAAGGCGCGGCGGAAATTGCTGACGCTGCTGTAGCCCAGCCTGAAGCCGATCTCCTTGGGCGTCAGCGAGGTGTGCTGCAGATACTGGATGGCCAGATCCTGCCGCGTGTGGTCGACCAGCTGCTGGTAGTTGGCGTTCTCCTCGGCCAACCGGCGCCGCAGCGTGCGCGCGCCCATCTTCAGGTGCACCGCCATCTCCTCGAGCGTGGGGAAGTGCCCGGGGTTGTTCACCAGATGGGTGCAGATGCGCTCGGACAGCACGGCACCTTCGCGCGTCTTGGCGGCCAGTTGCTCGCAGTTGCGCGCGCACAGCTGGAACACGTCTTCGTTGGCCAGCGCGATCGGGTCCTGCAGCCGGTTGATGTCGAACACCACGATGTTGCGCGGCTGGTTGAAGTACAGCGGGCAGTTGAAGCGGCGGATGTGCCTGGAGATGTCGCTGGGCTGCGCATAGGTCATGTGCAGCTCGACGATCGGGAAGGCGCGCCCGGTCAACGACGCGGCCAGCTCGATGGTCTGGCTGACGAACTCCTCGATCGCGAAGCGCAGCACGTCGCCGAGCTGCTGCGTGTCCTGGATCTCGGAGAACCAGCGTCCGTTGGCGATGTAGTTGCGCGACACGAACAGCCGCTCGCCCAGGTCGCTGTAGCGGTCGTAGATCTCGCGCGAGGCCTGCAGCGTCGGCGAGCTCATCACCGCGTAGCCGAGGATGCCCAGATCGCTGAGCTTGAACTCCTGGCCCAGGCTGATCCCCAGGCAGGGGTCGCCGGTCAGGCTGAGCATGTTGTGGATGATGCGGCGGTACTGCATCGCCGACGGCCGGGCATGCGGGTCGTCGAGCTGGTCGGCGCGCAGCCCCGTGCCTTCCAGCACCTGCGCCGCGTCGTGGCCGCGGGCCTGCATGCGCTCGAGGTAGAAGGCGATCTTGCTCTTGGGCTTGAGCCCGGTCACACGGTTTCTCCCGGATGCATCGGCATGGCCTGCTCGGCAGGCACGCCCTGAAAGGGGGGCCTCGAAAGCGTCGGCGGCGCGAGGCGGCTGCAGGGGCCCATGGTAGCGCAGCCCCTCGCGCGGACGGCCGGTCGAAGGGTTATGGGCACTGCATGCCGCGAGAGCCTGGAGCGGCCGCGCAGGGGTGTCCACAAATGAAGCGCGATAGACCGCTTCGGAGATGAAGCCAAGGCGAGCCCCCGCCGCCGCTTCAGTAGCCTTCGTCCGACGTTCAACTCCCCATGCGCTGGGGGCGGGAGGCTGCAGATGGCATCATCGAATCGCGACCAGCTGGTCAAGCCGGAGTTCATGTCCGAGCAGGAGTTCCAGTGGGTCAAGGAGGCGACCGAATCGCTGGAGCGCATCCGCGGCGACGCCCGCGCCGATGCGGCGGCCTATCAGGCCAACCCCCAGGGCTGGGCCGAGGGCAGGAACTCGCGCTCGGGCATGCCCACGCTGCTGCTGACGACGATCGGGCGCAAGTCCGGGGAAAAGCGCGCGACGCCGCTGCTGTACCTGCACGAGGGCTGGCGCGTGATCGTCATCGGCTCGCTCGCCGGCTACGACAACCACCCGTTCTGGTACCTCAACCTGCAGGCCAACCCGAACTGCTGGATCCAGCTCGACGACGTGGTCATGCAGGGGGTGGCGCGCGACGCCACCGACGCCGAGCGTGAAACCCACTGGCCGCGGGTCAAGGCGCTGTTCCCGGCCTACGACTACTTCCAGACGACGACACCGCGCAAGTTCGGCCTCGTCTTCATCACGCCGACCGGCCCGGCCTGAGCGCCGCAGCAGCACGGCCACGGTGGGCGCGCCGACGCGGCACGCCGGGGCCCGCATCAGCGCCGGCTGAAACACCCGGCCCACGCGCAATTGCGTGAATTCCGTGAGTACCGCCATGAGCAACGTCCACTTCGAACACCTCTTCGCGCCGCTGCAGGTCGGGCCGATGCGCGTGCCCAACCGCATCTGCGAGACCACCAACACCATCAACTCGTCGCGCGCGCCGGGGTTGATCGACGAGCACTTCACCGCGCACCACCTGGCCAAGGCCAAGGGCGGCACCGGCTGGATCGGCAGCGAAACCTGGCTGCTCGACGTGCCGATGCTGCCCGGTGTGCCCGACGAGATCTCGCTGCGCGGCGGCTACGGCTCGCGCTACTCGTGCTACCAGAACCCGGCCTTCGTCGAAGGCTGGACCAAGTTCGTCGACGAGGTGCACGCGCAGGGCGCGGTGGTGGTGGTGCAGCTGACGCACCTGAACGCGCTGTGGTCGCCGTCGCCGGTGCCGGTGGTGGGCGCGCAGGACTACGTGCCGCACGAGCTGGGCGAGG
>CAYZGL010000118.1:0-13909 GCA_964477985.1 uncultured Rubrivivax sp.
GCGCGGCCGTGCCCATCATCAGGCAGAACACCAGCGCCAGGAAGTTGCGCCGCGAGTCGTCGAAGCGTTCGCGTGCCGCCGCATCGCCTTGCGGGTCGCCGGCGAAGGCCTGCGCCATCGGCGGCATGCCCCCCAGCGGCGCGGCGCGCGCCTGGCTCGCCGCCTTGGCGGCGGACCACATGCGCTGCGCTTCGGCGCTGTCCTTCGGCAGCGCGGCCAGCGCGCGGTTGGCCTGCTGCAGCTGCGGCATCGGCGCATCGGCCGCGACCAGCGCGTCCAGCCTGCGGCGCGCGGCGGCGCGCTCGGCCGCGAGCGCCGCCGGCACGTTGTGCAGGCTCTTGTCCAGCTCGGCCGCGCGCGTGCGCAGCGCGGCGATGACCTCGTGCTCGCGCGGGTCGCTGATCAGCCGGCGCTCGATGGCGTCGACCTTCTGCAGCTGCTGGCCATACACGGCCTGCGGCAGCGGCACGCCGGTCTGCTTCACCGACAGCCATACCACCGGCACCATGTAGGCGACGATCAGCACGATGTATTGCGCCACCTGCGTCCAGGTCACCGCGCGCATGCCGCCGAGGAACGAGCACAGCAAGATGCTGCCGAGCGCGGCGAACACGCCGATCTCGAACGGCAGGCCCGACAGCCTCGTCGTGATCAACCCCACGCCGTAGATCTGCGCGACCACGTAGGCGAACGAGCACACGATGGCGCCGAACACGCCGATCGCGCGCGGCAGGTGGCCGCCGTAACGCTCGCCGAGGAAGTCGGGGATCGTGAAGCGGCCGAAGCGGCGCAGGTACGGCGCGACGAACAGCGCCAGCACGCAATAGCCGCCCGACCAGCCGAGCACGAAGGCCAGCCCGCCATAGCCGCCGAGGTAGACCATGCCGGCCAGGCCGATGAACGAGGCCGCGCTCATCCAGTCGGCGCCGGTGGCCATGCCGTTGTACATCGCCGGCACGCGCCGCCCGGCGACGTAATACTCCACCGGGTCGGCGGTGCGGCAGGCCATGCCGATGGCCGCATACACCAGGATCGTCGCCAGCAGGAAGCTCACGCCGATCAGGCGCCGCGACAGGCCCAGCCGCTCGAAAGCGGCCATCGCCAGCACGAACAGCACGAAGGCCAGCAGGTACAGGCCGAAGCGCCGGTCGAGCCGGCGCTCGAAGCGCCGCTGCGCGCCTGCGCGGCTTGCGGGCGCGGTCATGCGCGGTGCCGCGGTGCCGCGCCGGCACCCCGCTCGCACAGCCGGCCGCACAGCCGGCCGCTGGGGCATGCAACGATCAGCACGGTGTTCATGGCGGCGGCAGGCAGGCGCAGGGCGAACAATGTAACCGCAGGCCCGGCCGCCGCAGCGCCGCGCGCTTGCATCGGCCCGTCGCGCGCCTGTGCGCGCCTGTGCGCGGCTTCCCCGCGCTTGGCGCGACCCGCGCCGCAGGAGACGAATTCCCCACTGGGACAGGCCGCCGCAGGCGGCCAGGGGGAGCGGCGGCGTCAGCGGGCCGCACCCGATCCGGGTCCCCCGGTCGGGTTGACTGCCCCCTCGGGGGCGGCCGCCAGGCGGCCGGGGGCGGTCGGTTTCATTTCAGAACGGCAGGCCGACGTAGTTCTCCGCCAGCGAACGCTGCGCCGCTTCCGACGAGAACAGGTACTCCAGCTCGGTGTGCTGCAGCTTCTGGTCGTATTCGATGTGGTCGGGGAAGGTGTGCAGCAGGGTCGTCATCCACCACGAGAAGCGCTGCGCCTTCCACACCCGCGCCAGCGCCTTGGCCGAATAGCCTTCCAGGCCGCTGTCGTCGCCGCGCTGGTAGTGCGCGAGCAATGCGTGGTACAGGTAGTAGATGTCGGAAGCCGCGCTGTTCAGGCCGCGCGCGCCGGTGGGCGGCACGATGTGCGCGGCGTCGCCGGCCAGGAACAGGTTGCCCCAGCGCATCGGCTCGGCGACGAAGCTGCGCAGCGGTGCGATGCTCTTCTCGATCGACGGCCCGGTGACCAGCCTGGCCGCCACTTCGGCCGGCAGCCGGCGCTTCAGCTCGGCCCAGAAGGCCTCGTCGCTCCAGTCCTCGGGTTTGTCCGACAGCGGCACCTGGATGTAGTAGCGGCTCAGCACCTGCGAGCGCATCGAGCACAGCGCGAAGCCGCGTTCGTGGCGCGCGTAGATCAGCTCGGGCGACACCGGCTTGGTGCGCGACAGCACGCCCAGCCAGCCGAAGGGATAGACCTTCTCGTATTCCTTCAGCACGTCCTTCGGGATCGACTTGCGGCTCACGCCGTGGAAGCCGTCGGCGCCGATCACGTAGTCGCAATCGATGCGCACGATGTCGTCGCCGGCGCGGTAGGTCACGTAGGGCGCCTTGCTCGTCAGCTCGTGCGGCAACACGTCCTCGGCGTTGTGGATCACCGCGCCCTGCATGCGGTCGCGCGCGTCGTACAGGTCGCGCGTCAGCTCGGTCTGGCCGTACACCACCACCGAGCTGCCGCCGCTGTACTTGTGCAGGTCCACGCGCTGCAGCTGCCCGTGGTTGGAGATCAGGAAGCCGTGGTGGATCTCGCCCTCGCGGTCCATGCGCTGCCCGCACTGCGCCTCGCGCATCAGCGCGGCGAAACCGTGTTCGAGCACGCCGGCGCGGATGCGCGCCAGCACGTACTCGCGGCTGTGGCGCTCGAGCAGCACGGTGGCTATGCCCTTCAGGTGCAGCAGTTGCGACAGCAGCAAGCCCGACGGGCCGCCGCCGATGATGCAAACCTGGGTCTTCATGCGCGGGTCTCCGTGGGTGTATGCGACGGGCCGAAGCTTAAGCAGCAACGGCGCGCGGCGGAATGGCCGGCTGCGCCTGGCCCTCGACCCTGTCGATGGGCGCGTGCCATCCGCGGCTGCGCCGGTGCCGGCCCGCCGAAATCAGGACGGCGCAGCGCGCACGGCCTGCACGAAGCGCTGCAGCACGGCGGGCTCGGCATCGGTGATGGCCCAGTAACGCATCCCGCCCGCGCCCCACTGCGCAAGCGCATAGCCGCTGTCGGCGGCGGTTTGTACCGCCGTCTCGCCGGCTGCCGCCGAGGGCCACAGGTACAGATCGATCGGGTGCCCGCCCGCGCGGTAGCTCAGCACGGCCACGCGGCGGCCGGCCACGTAGTCGACGCGGCCTCCCTGCAGCGCAAAGCCCAGCGCCGCGAGATCGGCGACGGGCGGCGCAAAGTCCAGCCGCCCGTTGAACCAGGGCTTGACGGTGTGCTGGTCAGCCGAGACCACATCGATCGGATGCCCGGACAACAGGGCACGCACGTGGCTGGCAACGATCTGGGGCTCCAGCGCCGCCGCTGCGGGCCGCTGCAACCACAGCAGCGCCGCCAGCGCCAGTGCGCCGACGGTAACCAGCACCATGCCCACGCTCGCCCAGGCCGGCATCGACCCCCCGGCCGCACGGCCGGCAGGCTGGCCCGCGACGTGCTCGGTTGTGGGCGGCGTGAGGGCCGCGCCCGGCGGCAGGACCGCCACGATCCGCTCGCGCAGGGCAGCCGGCACCGGCAGGGCCGGCAACTGCGCGCGCAGGACATGGCCCAGCGCTCGAATGCCAGCCAACTCGGCACGGCAGGCCGCGCAGCCCTGCAGGTGGCGGCCGATGCGCGCCGTGTCGGCCAGGCCGAGCATGTTGTCGGCGTAGGCGTCGAGCAGGTCGCGGGCCTCGTTGCAGTCCATCATGGGCTTTCGCCTTGGTCGCCTGCTGCCGAGCGCGCGCTTCGCTGGCCCGCCGCCGGCTCGGCGCGCAACGCGGCGGCCAGCAGCCGGCGAGCGCGCGACAGCCGCGACATCACGGTGCCGATCGGGATGTCGAGCACGGCAGCGATGTCGGCGTAGCTCATGTCGTGCAGTTCGCGCAGCACCAGCACCTCGCGAAACGGCACGGCCAGCGCGGCCAGCGCCCGGTGCACCCGTTGGCTGTCCTGCTGCTGCATCGCGAGGGCCTCGGGTTGATTGCGTGCGCCGTCGTCCCAGCCGGCCAGTGGCCCGGCATCGTCCATCGTGTCGTCGAACGCAACCAGGCTGGCCAGCTGCTGGCGGCGGCTCCAACCGGAATGCCAGGTGTTGCGCACGATCGCCAGCAGCCAGGCCCGCGCATTGCCGCCTTGAAATCCATCCAGAAATCGCCATGCGCGCAGACAGGATTCCTGCACCACGTCCTCGGCCTCGCTTGCGTTGCCGCTGAGCCAGCGCGCCAGGTTGTACGCCGCATCGAGATGCGGCAGCGCCAACACCTCGAATCGCCGGGACCTTTCGACGTCGCTCATTGCACAGTCGGTGGGTGTGCGCACCGGCCCGCCGGCGAATCGGTTCGCGCGCGCTTGCCTGCCACACGCAGCAGTGTAGGACCGTCGCCGCCGCAATTCGTGCCGCGGGAATATTCTGGCCGCCGCGCCGGTCTTGCCTGTTCAGGGGCGGGTCGGTCGACGCGCTCCGCCACGTTCGCAGGAGCACACGATGAGCAGCGACAACAACCTCGAGCCGGCGCCCAGCCGGCGCCGGATCCTCGAGTGCATGGCCGCCGCCGGCGCGGGCACGCTGTGGCTGATGAAGGGCGGCGTGCTGCACGCGCAGCCGATGGCCGGCGCCGCGGCACAGACCGCGGCGGATGCCACCTTCGGCTTCGTGCAGGTCAGCGACTCGCACATCGGCTTCAAGCACGCGCCGAACATGGATGTCAACGCCACCTTCGCCGCCGCGCTGGCCAGGATCAACGCGCGGGCGCTCACGCCGGCCTTCGTGGTGCACACCGGCGATCTGACCCACCTGTCGCGCGCCGAGGAATTCGACACCTTGGCCGCGCTGATGAAGGGCGTGAAAACCCCGCGCGTGCTCTTCATTCCCGGCGAGCACGACGTGATCGGCGACAACGGCGCGGCCTTCTTCGATCGCTTCGGCGAGAAGCAGAATGCCGGCGGCTGGTACAGCTTCGACTACGGCGGCGCGCATTTCGTCGCGCTGATCAACGTGCTGAACCTGCGCGCCAACGGCCTGGGCTTCCTGGGTGCCGAGCAACTGGCGTGGCTGAAGAAGGACCTGGCCGGGCGCTCGGCCGAGACGCCGATCGTCGTGCTGGGGCACATGCCGTTGTGGCCGCTGTATGCCCCCTGGGGCTGGGGCACCGAGGACAGCGGCGAAGCCATGACCTGCCTGAAGCGCTTTGGCTCGGTCACGGTGCTGAACGGGCACATCCACCAGATTCAGCAGAAGGTGGAAGGCACCGTCACCTTCTACACGGCTCGCTCGACCGCCTACCCGCAACCCGCGCCGGGCGATGGCCCCGGGCCCGGCCCGCTGAAGGATCTGGGCACGCGCCAGCTGCAGTCCTATCTGGGTATCCGCGACGTGCGCCATGTGCAGGGCCAGGATGCCGTGAGCGTGGCCGAGGAGATGCTGTCATGAGCGCTCGCGCCCTTGATCGCCCGCATGCCGTCACGCGGCGCCAACTGATGCGAGGCGCGCTGGCCTCAGCGGTGCTGGCGGCGTTCGTGCCGCGCACGCACGCCCAGCACGTCATGACCCTGCCGCAGGGCAAGCCGACTTCGATGGTCGCTGCGGCCGATGCGCGCGACGTCACCGTCGAGATTCGCGGCTTCGCGTTCGTGCCGCAGCAACTCAGCGTCACGGTTGGCACCCGCGTGAGCTGGATCAACCGCGATGACGAAGCGCATCTGGTGGCCAGCAGCGAAGGAGCGTTCAAAGCCTCCGCGGCGCTGGACACCGACGACCGTTTCGAGCTGGTATTCGACAAGCCCGGCACCTACCCGTACTTCTGCGGCATCCACCCGCAGATGCGCGGCACCGTGGTCGTCAAGTGACGGGCGGCGGGCGGCGGGCGGCGGGCGGCGGGTGCACCGCCAGTCCACCCGGGCGTGCGGTCTTGCAGCGCGCGCTACGCTTGCGGCCATGAGCACACACGCCACTTCCGCCGCCGGCAGCATCAGCGCGCTGGCCTGGTCCACCCTGCCCGGCACCACGGCGCGCCAGGCGGCCACCGTGGTGGTGCTGCGGCACAGCCAAGAAGGCATGCAGGTGCTGCTGATGCGCCGCGCGCCGCGCGACGGCGACATCCACAGCGGCGCCAGCGTGTTCCCCGGCGGGCTGCTCGACCCCGGCGATGCCGACGGCGCGCGGCTGTGCAGCGGCCTGGACGACCCCACGGCCAGCGCGCGGCTGGGCCTGCCGTCGGGCGGGCTGGCCTACTGGTTTGCCGCGATGCGCGAATGCTTCGAGGAAGCGGGGCTGCTGCTCGCGGCGGCGCGGGATCTGCCGCAGCCCGGCGCCGAGCCGCTGGCGCGCATCGCCGCCGAACGCGACGCGCTGAACCGGCGCGAATCGAGCATGGCGCAGATCTGCACGCGCCACGGCATCCGGCTGGCGGCCGATCGCGTCGCCTACCTCGACCACTGGCTGACGCCGCCGGGCGTGCCCAAGCGCTACGACACGCGCTTCTTCGTCACCGAAGCGCCCGAGCTGCAGGTCGCCAGCCAGGACGACCACGAGACCGACGCGCAGCAGTGGCTGACGCCGGCCGCAGCGCTGGCGCGGCGCAAGGAACTGAAGCTGGCGCCGCCGACCTGGAAGATCCTCGAGCTGCTGCAGCGCCTGGGCACGGTGGACGCGGTGCTGGGCTACGCGCAGGCGCTGGCCGAAGTGCCGTGCACCATGCCGCGCCTGGGGCTGGGGCCTGCGGGCCTGGTGCCGGTGATGCCCGACGAAGCCGCCTACGCCGAGATCGGCCGCCTCGACCCCGAGGGCCGCGGCGGCGTGCGTTGCGAGCTGCGGCCCGGCGTCGCGGTGCGGCTGTCACCCCGGCTGATCCGCGTCACCGCCGACAACGGCAGCGTGATGACCGGCCCGGGCACCAACTGCTACCTGATCGGCGGCGGGCCGCGCAACGAATGGGCCGCGCTCGACCCCGGGCCGGCCAGCGACGCCCACGTGCAGGCCATCGTCGATGCCGCGCCGGGCCCCATCCGCTGGATCTTCGTCACGCACACGCACAAGGACCATTCGCCGGCCGCGCAGGCGCTGCGCGCGCGCACCGGCGCGGCGCTGCATGGCATGGCGGCCCTGCATGCCCAGTGGCAGGACACCGCCTTCCAGCCCGAGGTGGCGCTGCGCGGCGGCGAGGTGTTCGAGCTGCCGGGCCCCGACGGCGGCAGCACGCTGCGCGTGATCCACACCCCCGGCCACGCCGGCAACCACCTGTGCTACCTGCTCGAGCAAGAGCGCATGCTGTTCACCGGCGACCACGTGATGCAGGGCTCCACGGTGGTCATCAACCCGCCCGACGGCGACATGCGCGCTTACCTGCGCTCGCTGCGCGAGCTGATGCAACTGGACATCGACTGGCTGGCGCCGGGCCACGGCTTCCTGATGAGCGAGCCGCGGCGCGCGATGCAGCACATCGTCGACCACCGGCTGAAGCGCGAGGCGCTGGTGCGGCGCGCCGTGGAGGCCGGCGGCGCGCGCACGCTGGACGAACTGCTGGGCGTGGTCTATGCCGAGGTGCCGGCCCAGCTGCAGGCGATGGCGCGGCGTTCGCTGCTGGCGCACCTGCTGAAGCTGCGCGACGACGGCGTGGTGGCCGAGTCGGCCGACGCCCGCTGGAGCATCGCGCCGCGCTGAGCCGGCGGCTTCAGTGCGCGCCGCCGGCTGCCGCCGCGGCCCCCGGGGCCGCCGGCTTGCTCAGCCAGATCAGCGTCACCAGCACCACGAACAGCATCGACGACAGCCAGAACAGGTCGGTCGCAGCCATGCTGAAGGCCTGCTGGTTGATCATCTGGTCGATCTGCGCCAGCGCCTGCTCGCGGCTGTAGCCGGCGCGCTGCAGCATCGCCAGCGTCTGCAGCGCCGCCGGGTCGGCTGCGCTGATGTGCTGCGCCAGGTTGGCGTGGTGCAGCGCCGCGCGGTCTTCCCACAGCGTGGTGAACACCGAGGTGCCCACCGCGCCGGCGGTGATGCGCACGAAGTTGCACAGCCCGGTGGCCGCCGGCATGCGCTCGGGCGGCAGCCCGGCGAAGGCGATGGTCTGCAGCGGGATGAAGAACATCGCCATGCCCACGCCCTGCAGCAGCGTGGGCCACAGGATGGTCGTGAAATCGGCCTGCGTGTTGAACCGCGAGCGCAGCCACAGCACCGCGCCGAACACCAGGAAGGCCGCGGTGGCGAGCCAGCGCGGGTCGATGCGCACGATGTTCTTGCCCACCCACGGCGACAGCGCGATCGCCAGCAGCCCCACCGGCGCCATCGACAGCCCGGCCCAGGTGGCGGTGTAGCCCATGTACTGCTGCAGCCACAGCGGCAGCAGCACGATGTTGCCGAAGATCACGCCGTAGGCCACCGACAGCGCCACCGTGCCCATGGCGAAGTTGCGCCGCGCGAACAGCCGCAGGTCGACCACCGGGTGCGCCGCGCCCAGCTCCCACACCAGGAAGAACACGAAACCCAGCCCGGCGAGCAGCGCCAGCACCACGATCTGGGTGGAGCCGAACCAGTCCAGCTCCTTGCCCTTGTCGACCATGATCTGCATCGCCCCCACCCACAGCACCAGCAGCGCCAGGCCGATGCGGTCCAGCGGCACATGCTGCGGCGGGTGCGCGCGCTTGTGGAACAGCGACCAGGTCAGCACCGCGGCCAGCAGGCCCACCGGGATGTTGATGTAGAAGATCCACGGCCAGCTGATGTTGTCGGTGATCCAGCCGCCCAGCAGCGGCCCGATCACCGGTGCCACCAGCACCGTGATGCCCCAGAACGCCAGCGCCGTGCCGGCCATCGCCGCGGGGTAGCTTTGCAGCAGCAGCGTTTGCGACAGCGGGATCATCGGCCCGGCCACCAGCCCTTGCAGCACGCGAAAGAAGATCAGGCTCTCGATCGTCGGCGCCAGCCCGCACAACCACGAGGCGACGACGAACAGCACGATGCTGGCAACGAACAGCCGCACCGCGCCGACCCGCCGCGTGAGCCAGCCGGTCAGCGGCATCGAGATCGCGTTGGCCACCGCGAACGAGGTGATGACCCAGGTGCCCTGCGCCGGGCCCACGCCCAGGTCGCCGGCGATGGCCGGGATCGACACGTTGGCGATCGACGAGTCGAGCACGTTCATGAAGGTGGCCAGCGACAGCGCCACCGTGCCCAGCGCGCGCTGCACGCCCTGCAGCGGCGGGAACGCGGCCGGCGGCGCGTTCATCGCGGCACCAAGGGCTGCAGGTTGGCGTCGATGATCTGGCGCACCAGGCGGTCGGCCTCGGCCAGCGCCGCCGCTTCAGCGGCCTCGTCGGCGTCGGCCGTCGCCGCTGCGCTGGCCGAGCCTGCCGGCGCGGCGGCGGCCGTGTCGCCGTCGAGCCGCACCGTGGCGAACATCGACAGCCCCACGCGCAGCGGGTGCTCGGCCAGCGGGCCGTCGGTGATGGCGATGCGCACCGGCACGCGCTGCACGATCTTGATCCAGTTGCCGGTGGCGTTCTGTGCCGGCAGCAGCGCAAAGGCGGCGCCGGTGCCGGCGCCGATGCCGGTGATGCGGCCGCGGTATTCGACGCCCGCGCCGTAGGCGTCGGCATGCAGCGTCACCGGCAGGCCCACGCGCATGCGCTGCAGCTGCACTTCCTTGAAGTTCGCCTCGACCCAGGCCTGGTCCAGCGGGATCAGCGACATCAGCACCGCGCCGGCCGCCACGCGCTGGCCCACCTGCACCGTGCGCCGCGCGATCTGCCCGGCCTGCGGCGCGCGCAGCTCGGTGCGCTGCAGGCTCAGCCAGGCCTCGCGCAACGCGGCCGCGGCGCTGCGCACGCCGGGGTGGTCCTCGACGCGCGTCGTGCCCTCGCTCAGCGCCAGGTTGCCCAGCGCCTGCTGCTCGGCCGCGGTCTGCGCCGACAGCGCCGCGGCCAGCGCGCTGCGCGCCGCGGTCGATGCGGCGCGGGCGTGGGTCATCTCTTCCTGGCTGACCGCGCCGCTTTCGACCAGATCGCGCCGGCGCGCCACGTCTTCCTCGGCGCGCGCCAGCTCGGCGCGCGCGCTGTCGGCCTGCGCGCGCTTGAGCTTGACCTGCGCGTCCAGGCTGCCGTCCTGCGCGCGCAGCACGCGCACCTCGCGCACCGCTTGCGCCAGCGCCGAGCGGCTGCGCGCCAGCGCCAGCCGCGCATCGGTGGGGTCCAGCCGCAGCAGCGGCTGGCCGGCCGCCACGGTATCGGTATCGTCGACCAGCACCTCGGCCACGGTGCCGTCCACCCGCGGCGTGATCTGCACCAGCGGCGCGTGCACATAGGCGTTGTCGGTGCTTTCGATGTGGCGCAGCACGGCGGCCCAGTAGATGCCCCAGGCCACCGCGGCCAGCAGCACCAGCGCGGCCAGCAGCCACAGCGCACGGCGCCGCGCCGCAACGCTCAGCGGCGGTTTGGGCCCCTGCGGCACTGCCGTGCCTGCGGCGCCGCCGCCGGCTGCCGTGGAGTCGCTGTGTGCGCTCATCGATCCGCTCCCGTGCGCGCCGCGCCCTGCTCCAGCATGCGGCGCAGCAGTGCCTTCAGCTGCTGCCATTCGTCGCGGCTGAAGCCGCGCAGGTAGGCGTTGTTGACCTCGGCCAGCACCTGCGGCACCTGCGCCGCCACCGAGCGGCCGGCCGGCGTGAGCTGCAGCATCACCACGCGGCGGTCGCCGGCGCTGCGCAGCCGCTCGACCAGCCCCTTGGCCACCAGCCGGTCGACCAGCCGCGTGGCCGCGCCGGCGTCGATGTCGACCTCGCGCGCCAGCTGCTGCGCCGTGCAGGCGCCGTCGCGCGCCAGCTTCCACAACGGCAGCCACTGCGCGGCAGTCAGTTCGTGCGCGGCCATTGCCTGTTCGATGTGGCGGCGCATCGAGGTCACCACCTGGTGCAGCAGGTAGCCCACGCTGTCGCCGGCAACGTAGTTGTGGCCGGCATAGAAGGCGCGGCGGCGCGGTGCGGCGGGGCGGCTGGCCATGGCGCATTGTCGCTTGCTCAGGCAAGCATTGTCACGGCAAGCGTTTGGCTCCCGCCCGGCGCCAAGGTGCGCAAGCGGCATTCGGGGCGCCGCGAACGCAGGACCTGCCGGCAGCGGGTGGCAGGCGTTCAGCGGCTCGCGCCGGCGGCCGTGCGAACCGCGCCTGCGTCGGCCTGCGCCGCCGGCTGCGGGAAGAGCTTGAAGCGCAACGAGTCGATCGTGCCGGTGAACTCGAAAGGCGGGTCGTAGCGGTACTCCAGCAGCGCGACGCCGGTGCGCGTGTCCATGCCGACATCGAAGGTCTCGTCCTCGGCGAAGGTGATCGGCGTGGCGTGCTCCATCGACTTGCGATCCACCTGCTTGCCGTCGACGTTGAGCACGCCGGTGCCGCTCTTGCCCAGCCCGGGCTCGTCGACCTCGTCGTCGAAGACGATGGTGTGCTTGCCGGGTTTCAGCTGCGGCCCTTCCCAGATCGTGCGCTTCAGGTCGAGCAGGTTGTACAGGGCCACCACCTTGCCGCGCCGCACCCCCGCCACGCCCTTGCTCAGGAACAGGCCGCAGCCGCCGAAGCGCCCGCCCTCGGTGACGATCATGCCCTCGGCCCCGCCCTTCGGGATCGTGACCTCGGCGGTGATGGTGTACGACTTGTTCAGGATGTTCGGCCCGGTGCTGCCCGGCACGTTGGCCAGCGTGCCCGAGCAGCTGAACTCGGTGCGCCCCGCTGTCAGGCTGGGCTTGGGTGAGTTCCAGCGCGCCAGCGTGGTGTTGTCCAGCGGCAGCACGTGGTACTTGGCGGCTTCCAGATAGAAGATGTTCTGCAGCTGCGCCAGCTTGTCGGGCATCTTCGCCGCCAGGTCGTCGTTTTGCGTCGGGTCGTCCACCACGTTGTACAGCTCCCATCGGTAGCCGCTGATCACGTCCGGCGGCGGCTTGGTCGAAAGCTCCCACGGCAGCGTCACCGGCGTCGTCGCCGCGACCCAGCCCTCGTGGTAGATCGCGCGGTTGCCGAGCATTTCGAAGCACTGCGTGGTGTGCTTCGTCGGCGCCTCGGCGTTGGCAGCGTCCCAGGTGTAGGCCAGGCTCGTGCCTTCGATCGGCTTTTGCTCGATGCCGTCCAGCATGCGGGGGGCCGGGATGCCGGTGGCCTCGAGGATCGTCGGCACGATGTCGATCACGTGGTGGAACTGACGGCGCGTGCCGCCCGCGTCCTGGATGCGCGCCGGCCACGAGATGGCCATGCCCTGCGCGGTGCCGCCGAAGTGCGACGGCACCTGCTTCATCCACTTGAACGGCGTGTTCATCGCCCAGGCCCGGGCGGCCGAGAAGTGCGGGAAGGTGCGATCCGAGCCCCAGAACGGATGCCACAGCAGCTGGTGCTTCACCGGCACCTCGATGCCGTTGAAGGTGGTGAACTCGTTCGGCGTGCCGTTGACCATGCCCTCGGCACTGGCGCCGTTGTCGCCGCTGATGTGGATGATCAGCGTGTTGTCCCACTCGCCCAGGTCTTCCACCGCCTGGATGACGCGGCCGATCTCGTGGTCGGTGTAGGCCTGGCAGGCGGCGTAGACCTCCATCTGCTTGATGAACAGCTTCTTCTGCTCGAAGCTCGAGCCATCCCAGCGCGGCAGCTTGGCGCCGTTGTAGATGTCCTGCCCGTCGGGCCAGGGCGTCAGCTGCGCATGGGCGGCATGATGCCCAGGCGCTTCTGGTTGGCGAAGATGGTCCCGCGCAGCTTCTCCCAGCCGCCGTCGAACCGTTTCATATCGCCGATCTTCTTGATCCACTCCGGCGTCGGGTGGTGCGGCGCGTGCGTGCCGCCCGGCACGTAGTAGACGAAGAAGGGCTTGTCCGGCGCCAGCGCCTTCAGCTGCCGGATGTGCTGAATCGCCTCGTCGGCCATCGCCGTGGTCAGGTTCCAGCCCGGGTTGCCCTGGAAGGGGAAGATCGGCGTGGTGTCGAGGAACAGATTCGGCTGCCACTGGCTGGCGTCGCCGCCGACGAAGCCGTAGAAATGCTCGAAACCCATGCCGGTGGGCCATTGCTCGAAAGGCCCCGCCTGGCTGTTGGCGAAGAAAGGCGTGTTGTGGTCCTTGCCGAACCACGAGGTCGAACAGCCGTTGTGCTTGAGGATCGCGCCGATCGTGCCCTTCTCGACCGGGATGATCGAGTCGTAGCCGGGGTAGCCGGTGGCGATCTCGCCGACCACACCGAAGCCCACCGAGTGGTGGTTGCGCCCGGTGATGATCGCGGCGCGCGTCGGCGAACACAGCGACGTGGAATGGAAGTTGGTGCAGCGAAGGCCGGCCTTGGCGATGCGGTCCAGCGCCGGCGTCGGGATCACGCCGCCGAAGGTGCCCGGCGCGCCGAAGCCGTCTTCGTCGGTCATGATCAACAGCACGTGCGGTGCGCGCCGAGGCGGCACCACGCGCGGCGGCCACCAGGGCGTGGAGTCGGTGGCGCGCTCCTTGATGACACCGCCGAAGGCCGGGTCGGGCGGCGGCAACGGCTGGCCGCTGATCGCCGTGGTGGCGCTGGCCGAGCCCAGCGTGCCGGTCACCTGCTGGGCCGCGGCCGGGGCCAGCGCGCAGCAGGTGGCGATCCACGAACACAGCGCCTTCGCATCGAACCATGGCTTCATCGTGTCCCTCCACTTCCGCTTCAAGGGGTCTTCGCCGCCCGCGCGATCGCCGACAGCGGCGTGGGCTCATGCGCCGGCTTGCACCGATGGGTGCAGGCCCTCCCGGCTTTCGGGCCGCCGCGCGCGCCGGGTCCAAGCCGCAGGCCGGCAGGTGGCGCCACCGGCGGCCCGGCATCGGCCACCCAGCGCGCCGGCTCGGCCACCGAGCCCACGCCTGTTGGGCATCGGGCTGCCATGCTCGGTCACCCTCGCGCAGGTGCCCATCGCTTGCCTCGCTGCGGCCAGCTCGGCCGGGGG
>CAYZGL010000119.1:0-13824 GCA_964477985.1 uncultured Rubrivivax sp.
TCATGATCGCGAACATCAGCTCCTGCTTGCGCAGGCGGCTGACGTTTTCGATCTCGAGCGACTCGCCCATGGCGATCAGCTTCGAGACGTGCAGGGCCTTCAGTTCGGAAAGATGCATGGGTTGGTTTTCCCGGCGACACGAGGCGCGCCCTGCCAAGGGCTGCGCCGATGATTCGGCTTCATGCGCTGCCGCGCGTCTTGCCGTTGCAGGCCCTTCGAATGAAAGGCTGTCGGCTTGCCGTACGCGGGAGGTTCAGGCCGAATCCACGAGTTGGCCGAAAGTCGCGCCGTCTTCGCGGCGCAGGCCAGGGCGTGGTGGCTGTTCAGCCCGGCAGCGGCTGCGGCGAATCGCCGCTTGTTGGGCTTCGGGCTCGAAAGATTATAGATGACCGTCGATAAACGCCGTCAACTGCGCCTTCGACAGCGCACCGACTTTGGTCGCGGCGAGTTCGCCGTCCTTGAACAACATCAGTGTGGGGATGCCGCGGATGCCGAACTTCGCGGGTACGTCGCGGTTTTCGTCGACATTCATCTTGGCCACCTGCAGCCGGCCATCGTATTGCTGCGATACCTCGTCGAGGATCGGCGCAATCATCTTGCACGGCCCGCACCATTCGGCCCAGTAGTCCACCAGCACCGGCTTGTCCGATCGCAGCACGTCGCTGTCGAAGGTCGAATCGGACACATGCTTGATCTGTGCGCTGCTCATGGAATGACACCTCCGGCGCCCGCCGCGGGCCCGCTTGCTGTGCGGGGATTCTGACACAACGAATCCTGCTGCCTGCTCCATGCGGCGCGACTGGCCGGCGCCAGATTGCGCCGACGATCAGGGTGTCGATCGCCGCGCAGTTCGGGGCACCGCAGTGCGCCCGGCGGGGCTCCAATCGGGTCTGTCTTCGTCATGCCGCCGTGAAACCGCCCGCGACTTTGCCGTCCTTGCCCGGCGCCAGCGCCGTGCCGCGCCGCCTCGGGGTGTTCGAACTGCTGGCGCTGGCCGGAAAGAGCCGGCAGTCGATGGCGTGGTGGGTGCGAGACCTGCGCCTGAGCGCGGCGCGGCAGCCGCTGCTGCTGCTGCTGCCCCGCGAGCAGCCTGGCGATGCCGCTGCGGCCCGCGGCTGGGATGAAGCCGTGCATCGCGCTGCGCGCCTCGAGCACCCGAACCTTGCGCCGCCGCGCGAGATCGGCAGCTGCGAGAACTGGCCGTACCTGCTCTACGACACCGCGGGTGCGCGCACGCTGGCCGAGCGGCTGCGCGGGCCGGCATGGCCGCCGCAAGAGGCAGCGGCGCTGTGCATGCAGGCCTTGCGCGGCCTGGCCTTCGCGCACGATGGCGGCGTCGCCCACGGCGATCTGCAGCCGTACATGCTGCTGATCGGTGAGCAAGCGCCGCTGCGCATCGTCGGCCTGGAACTGGCGGCGGGCACAAGCCACGCGCCCGGCGCGGCGCAAACCCACATCGACGCGCTGCGGCTTGCGCCGCAGCGCAAGGCCGCACAGCGCGACGCGCTGAGCGTCGGCTTGCTGCTGCACTGGATGCTCGCAGGCCGGGCGCCCTTGGATCAGGCCGACATCGGGGCGCAGATCGACTGCCTGCCGCCGGCCGGGCGCGACATCGTGCGCCTGCCATGGGATACCGCGCGGCCCGTGCCGCAGGCGCTGCGGGCCATCGCCAACCGCGCCACCGATCGGCAGCCGCGTCAGCGTTACCGCAGCGCGCGCGGCATGGAACGTGCGCTCGATGGCTGGTTGCGCAGCGAAGCGGCCGCCGGCGGCGGGCCGCTCGCGCTGCTGCTCGATCGCCTGCACGCAGCGGGCACCTTGCCGGGCGCACCCGGCAGCCACGGGCGGGCGGCGCGGCTGGCCGCCATGGACCAGCGGCGCACCGGCGAGCTGGCCGAGGTGGTGCTGGAGGATCTGGCGCTGAGCTTCGAGCTGCTGCGCAGCGCCAACCGCTCGCTGCAGCACGCCGCGCTGTCGGCGGGTGACGGCCAGGTGCTCACCGTGCGGCGCGCCATCGCCATGCTCGGTATGGACGGGGTGCGTCGTGCGGCGCTGGCGCTGAGGCCCTGGCCGGGGCCTCTGGGTGAGCCCGCCGCGGCGTCGCTGCGCGCATTGATCGGCGACACCCAGCGCGCGGCCCGGCTGGCGCAGGCGTTGCGCCCGCCGGGCTACGATGCCGAAGCGGTGCGGCTGGTGGCGTTGCTGCAAAACCTAGGCCGCCTGGTGAGCGCCTATCACTTCCCCGACGAATGGCAGCAGATCCGGCGCCTGCACCGGCACGAGCCGAGGCCGCACACGAACGAATCCGACGCTGGCGGCATGACGGAGCAGGCAGCTTCCTACGCCGTGCTCGGGGTGGACATCGAAGGCGTGGGGATCGCCGTGGCGCGGCATTGGGGGCTGGACGATGCCGCGCTGCACATGGTGCGCCGCCTGTCGCTGGCCACGCCGCCGCGCAGCATCGGCAACGACGAGGACATGCTGCGCGCCGTGGCCAGCTGCGCGCACGAGGCGCTCGACGCGCTGGCATCGGCGCCCGAGCTGCAGGAAGCTGCGCTGCGCCGCGTCACCCAGCGCTACGGCCGGGCGCTGGGCTTCAGGCTCGAGGATCTGCAGGCCGCGCTGCGTGACGACGCGCGGCGCACAGACCCGGCGCCGACACCGCACGAAGACTGCACCGAGGCGCCGCATGGCGTGCTTCGAGCGGCTTTCGGGCCAGAGCCGGAACAGCGGCCCAAGCCTGCTCGGGGTGACGAGCCTGACCCCGGCACTGGTCACAACGGTTAGGGCTGCTTCGTTCCCGACCTGACCCGGTTGGCCGCGCTTCCATGCGAGGAGGCCCGTCACCGGCGATTGTAGGTGAGGCGCGTCGCGCGTCCCTTCGGTGCAGCGTCAACGCAGCTGCAGCGCGTCCGATGCGTAGCGCAAGCCCAATGGCTCGATCAGCAGCTCCTTGTCGCCGGTTTCGACCACGCCGGCCAGCGTCGCGCCGATGCCCTGTGCGGCGGCGACCTCGAGGGTTTGCTGCACCTGGCCGGCAGGAATGAACAGCGCGAAGCCGGCGCCCATGTTCAGCGTGCCGTAGGCGTCATGGTCGTCCATCTGCGCGTTGCGCTGGATGAAGCTCAGCACCGCAGGCACCGGCGGCAGCGTGTGCACGCGATAGCGCAGCGCCTTGGGGTGGCGCAGCAGCTTGCGCCAGCCGTGGCCGGTGATGTTGGCGGCGTAGTGCGGCGTGACGCCGGCGCGGTGCAGCGCCTCGGTGACCGGCGCATACAGCGGTGTCGGCGCCAGCAGCGCTTCGCCGTAGCTCAGCCCGGGCGCCAGCGGCGTCAGGTAGCCCTGCGGCAGCCGCTCGGCCAGCTTGCGCGCCAGACTCAGCCCGTTGGCATGGATGCCGCTGGAAGCCAGCAGCACGATGGCGTCGCCGGGGCCCAATTCGTCGCCCAGCGTCAGCCGCGACTTCGGGTTGACCCAGCCGGTGCACGAGGCCGCCAGGTCGATGCGTCCGGCCTCGACGATGCCGGCCAGCGCCGGGGTCTCGCCGCCGCCCCAGGCCACGCGGCAGCGTTCGCAGGCGCGTTTCCAGCCGTCGACCAGCGCTTGCGCGCGCGGCCCGTCGTCGAACCAGTCGGAACCGCCGGCGGCCCAGTACGCCTGCACCACCAGCGGCGTGGCGCCTACCGTGATCAGGTCGTTGACCGCCATCGCGATGGTGTCCTGCGCGATCGCCTCGTACCAGCTGCGCCCGGTGAGCTCGGCCATCGCGTCGGCCACCAATGCCTTGGAGCCCAGGCATTCGACGATCGAGGCAAGATAAAACGCCCCGACGTCCACCACGTAGGCGGATTCACCGCGCGAGGCCTGGACTTCGGTGCAGCCGTGCGCGCCCAGCTGTGCCGCCGTCGCCGCGGCGGCCTGCTGCGCCGCCACCTTCAGGGGGTCGATGCGCGCGTAGTCCACGCCCGACTGGGTGTAGCTCAGAGTCGAATTCATGCGCGCGCATTATCCGCGCGCGCCCGGCGGCAGCCGGGCCCGGTGCAGGGGCGCTCGTAGAATCGCGCCCATGTCCTACGTCGTGCTCGCCCGCCGCTACCGGCCCCGCAGTTTCGGGCAGATGGTGGGTCAGGAGCACGTCGTGCGCGCCTTGAGCAACGCGCTGCAGCAGCAGCGTCTGCACCATGCGTACCTGTTCACCGGCACGCGCGGCATCGGCAAGACGACGATCTCGCGCATCCTGGCCAAGAGCCTGAACTGCACCGGCCCCGACGGCAGCGGCGGCATCACCGCTGCGCCGTGCGGCGTGTGCAGCGCCTGCGTGCAGATCGACGAGGACCGCTACATGGACTACGTCGAGCTCGATGCCGCATCGAATCGCGGCATCGACGAGGCGCGCGACCTGCTGGAGCGCGCCGCCTACAAGCCGGCCGTCGGCCGCTTCAAGGTCTTCATGATCGACGAGGCGCACCAGCTCACCAAGGACGCCTTCAGCGCCTTGCTGAAGACGCTGGAAGAGCCGCCCGAGTACCTGAAGTTCGTGCTGGCGACCACCGATCCCGAGAAGATGCTGCCCACGGTGCTGAGCCGCTGCCTGCAGTTCAACCTGCGCCCGATGGCGCCCGACCTGGTGCGCCAGCATCTGCAGCAGGTGCTGCAGGCCGAGGGCGTGGGCTTCGATGCGGCGTCGTTGCAGTTGTTGTCGCGCGCCGCGCGCGGCTCGATGCGCGATGCGCTGTCGCTGACCGACCAGGCCATCGCCTATGGCGCCGGCCGGCTCGACGAGGCCGGTGTGCGCGCGATGCTCGGCGCGGTCGACCGCAGCCACGCGTGCGCGCTGGTCGAAGCCCTGGCGCAGCGCGATGGCCGGCAGCTGCTCGCGCATGTCGGCCGGCTGCGCGAGCACGGGCTGTCGGCCAGCGGCACGCTGGAGGCGCTGGCCCGGCTGCTGCAGCACATGGCGGTGCAGCAGGCCGTGCCTGGAGCGCTCGATGCGTCGGACCCCGAGCAGGCCGAGGCGATGCCGCTTGCGGCGGCGATGCCCGCGGACGATACGCAGCTGCTGTACAGCATCGTGCTGCATGGCCGCGACGAGCTGCAACTGATGTCGGACGAATACGGCGCCTTGACGATGGTGCTGCTGCGCTTGCTGGCCTTCGGGCCGGCGGCGGCCACGGCGGCAGCGCCACCACCGCCGCCACCGCCGGCAGCGGCGGGCGCGATGCCGCGGGCCGACGGCATCGATCCCGGAGCGCAGGCGCGTGCGGCGGCGGCCGAGGCCATGCCGGTCGCGGCGGCGCGCAGCGCGGGCGGCAACGCTGCGCTGCGTGCAACGCCGCTGCCGTCGGCGACGGTGCCGGCCGCGCCGCCTGCCGAGGACGGCGTTGCGAGCAGCATCGAAGCGCCGTGCGGCGATCGCTGGGCCGAGCTGGTGGCCGCCATGGTGCGCAGCGCGGCCGTGAGTGCGCTGGTGCGCGAGCTGGCGCAGCAGGCCGGGCTCGAGCACATCGACGCCGCCACGCAACCGCCGAGCTGGCACCTGCGCGTCGAACGCGACTCGCTGCGCTCGGATGCGCTGCGCGACAAACTGTGCCAGGCGCTTGCCGCGACGCTCGGCGAGCCGCTGCAGCTGGTGCTGCACGAAGGGGTGCCGCAGGATTCGCCGGCGCGTCGCGACGCGGCCGAGCGCGAACGCCGGCAGCGCCGGGCCGAGGCGGCGATCCGCGACGACCCGCTGGTGCGCGATCTGATGTCGCAATTCAAGGGCGCACGCATCGTGCCCGGCTCGATCAAACCGCTGTAAAGGACAACCCGCCATGATGAAGAACCAGCTCGCCGGCCTGATGAAGCAGGCGCAGGCCATGCAGGAGAACATGAAGCGCGCGCAGGACGAACTGGCCACGACCGAGGTCGAGGGCCAGTCCGGCGCCGGGCTGGTCAAGGTGCTGATGACCTGCAAGCACGACGTCAAGCGCGTGGCGATCGACCCGAGCCTGCTCGCCGACGACAAGGACATGCTCGAGGACCTGGTGGCCGCGGCTTTCAACGATGCGGTGCGCCGTGCCGAAGCCGTGACGCAGGAGAAGATGGGCCGGCTCACGGCCGGCATGCCGCTGCCGCCGGGCATGAAGCTGCCGTTCTGAGCCGCACCCGCCGCCGTCGCGCCGCATGGCCGAGGCCTGCCTCGATGCGCTGATCGACGCGCTGCGCCGCCTGCCCGGTGTCGGCCACAAGTCGGCGCAGCGCATGGCCTACCACCTGCTGCAAAACGACCGCGGCGGCGCGTTGCGTCTGGCGGCTTCGCTGCAGCAGGCGCTGGCGCAGGTGCGGCATTGCGAACGCTGCCACACCTTCACCGAGCATCGGCTGTGCGTGTCGTGCGAAGACGCCGCGCGCGATGCGCGGCTGCTGTGCGTGGTCGAGTCGCCGGCCGACCAGGCTGCACTCGAGCGCAGCGGCAGCTACCGCGGCTTGTATTTCGTGCTGATGGGCCGGCTCAGCCCGCTCGACGGCATCGGCATCGAGGACATCGGCGCGAGGCAGCTGCTGGCGCGCGCTTCGGATGGCGTGGTCGCGGAGGTGATCCTGGCCACGGGGTTCAGCGCCGAAGGCGAGGCCACCGCGCACGCGCTGGGCGAGGCCTTGCGCGCGCGCGGCCTGAAGGTGACGCGGCTGGCGCGCGGCGTGCCCGCGGGCAGCGAACTGGAATACGTGGATCTGGGCACCATCGCCCATGCGCTGCAGGACCGGCGCTGAAGCGGCACGCGCTACAGCTTCGATGCACCGCCCGACGAGGCCAGCCTGGAGCTCGAAGCCTTGGTCTTGCCGGCAGCGGCGTGCGGCGCCGCGGCAGCCACGGGCCGTTTCGATTCGGCGCTGGCCGTGCGCTTTGCCGATTTGTCCGGCTTGCCCTGCGCCGCAGCCGCGGCCGTGCTGCGCTTGCCCGGCCTGACCGCGCCCACCGGCTGGTAGACGACCACCACCTGGCCGCGCTCGAGCCGTGCATCGCTGCGCATGCCGTTCCATTGCGCCACCTGTTCGGCGCTGACGCGATAGCGTGCCGCCACCGCGGCCACCGAGTCACCCTTGTGCGCCTTCACGGCCAGGCGCCGCCCAGGCGGACGGTCGGGCGTGAGCTGCAGGCTGGCGTTGTCGGCGACATGCTCCGACACGTCGCTCGACCGGTGCGTGCTGCGCGGCACGACCAGCGTCGACCCGGCCTTGACCAGCATCCGCGGCGGGATGCGGTTGACGGCGCGAAGATGCTCCTCGCCCATGCCCACCTGGCGCGCCACGTCGGCGGGTTTCATCGTGGCGGGTGCGACCCAGGCGGTCCAGGTCGCCAAGGGCGCCCTGTGCGTGCGCAGATTGCGCAAGAACTGCGTCGCGTTTTCGTAGGGCAGCAGCACCTGCGGCGTGCCGGCGGCGAGGATCACCGGCTTGTTCATCTGCGGATTCAGCGCCTGGAATTCTTCGAGCGGCACGCCGGCCAGGCGTACCGCGACATCGACGTCGATGTCGTTGGTGATCGGCACGCTGAGGAAGTACGGGTGGTTGTGCAGCGGCGGCAGCACGATGGCGAAAGCCCGCGGCTGCAGCACGATGTTCTTTACCGCCTGCAGCTTGGGCAGGTAGTTGCGCGTCTCATCGGGCATGCGCAGGCTTTCGTAGTTGGCCTGCAGGCCTGCCTTCAGGTTGCGCTCGACTGCGCGTTGCACGTTGCCCTGACCCCAGTTGTACGCGGCCAGCGCCAGTTGCCAGTCGTTGAACTGGCCATGCAGCATCTGCAGGTAGTCCAGCGCCGCGCGTGTCGAGGCCAGCACGTCGCGCCGGTCGTCGCGGAACAGGTTCTGCTTCAGGTCGAAGTCCTTGCCGGTGGCCGGCATGAACTGCCACATCCCCGACGCGCGCGCTACCGACATGGCCTGCGGGTTGAATGCGCTTTCGATGAAGGGCAGCAGTGCCAGCTCGGTGGGCATGCCGCGTTTGTCGATTTCCTCGACGACGTGGAACAGGTAGCGGCTGCTGCGCTCGCTCATGCGCTGCACGTAGTCCGGACGCGTGGCGTACCACTCCTGCCACTTCAGCACCAGCGCATTGTCGATGTCGGGCATCGCGAATCCGGCGCGAACCCGCACCCACAGATCGCGTTGCGCGGCGGCGTCGTCGTTCTCGACGATCACCGAAGGGCGCAGCGGGTCGAGCGCGAACAAATAGGGCTGGGCGCCTTCCTGCGCCGCATTCGACGCCGCGGCACGGCGGTTTGGCGGCTTGGCGGCCGTGGTGCCTGCGGCGGCATCGGCCTCGGCCGTTGGCGGTGTCGCGGCGCCCGGCGGCGCGGCACAGCCCGACAGCAGCACCGCCAACGCCGCGAGCCAGGCCAAGCCGCGCGGCAAGGCCTGCAGGCAACGAGTCATCGAACCAGCGGCCGCACCACGGCGACGCACGATGACGCGGGCACGACGGCCGCAGGGTGCGCCACTAGAATCGCCGGCGCTGCCAGGTACTGCGACTCGCGCAGCGGCCAGGCGCCGCAATGTGGCGCGAAGGTGTCGTGTCCTAGGACGTGAGAGGCTGTCGTCGTCATGGTGGTCGAGGCCAAGATTATAGAGTTGGCCGAATGGATGCAAAGCGCTGCCGGCCGCTGCCTGTTGCAATGGGAACAACAGCAGCTGGATCATGCGGTGGCCGATGTCTTCGGCTTTCATGCCTTGCAGCTGGGTCTGCCCGAGCTGTGTTCGCTGCGTGCCAACCGCATGCCGCATCGCTGGCTGGCGGCGGATGCCGCGATTGCTGCGGCGGTGGCGCCGTCGGTCCTCGATGGCGGCATCGATGCTGGAATCGATGCGTCGTGCCGCGCCCTTGGCCGCGATGCCGCCCCGGGGCTGCTGTGCGATTTCGATGCGCTGCCGTTTCCCAACCAGAGCCTGGATCTGGTCGTGCTGCCGCACGCGCTGGAGCTGTCGCGCGACCCGCACCTGACGCTGCGCGAGGTCGAGCGCGTGCTGGTGCCCGACGGGCGCGCGATGATCGTCGGCTTCAATCCGGCCAGCATGTGGGGCCTGCGGCAGCGGCTGGGCCGCGCGCGCGAGGCCCTCGGGCTGGGTGGCCGCGGTGCGCTGTTCTTGCCGCGCTGCGGCGAAATGCTGGGCTATTGGCGGGTGCGCGACTGGCTGCGGCTGCTCAGCTTCGAGATCGAGGGCGGCCGCTTCGGCTGCTTCAGGCCGCCCTACGCTTCGGCGCGCTGGCTCGAGCGCAGCGCCTGGATGGAGCGCATCGGCGAGCGCTGGTGGCCGGTGTTCGGCGCGGTGTACTTTCTGGTGGCGGTCAAGCGCGTGCGCGGCATCAGGCTGGTTGGGCTGGCGCGGCCCGAGGCGCGCAAGGCGCGCAATGCCGCCACGGTGGTGACGCAGCGCCAGCCGCTGCCGCTCGAGGAGTTGTGTGAATGAAGGAAGTGGTGATCTACACCGACGGCGCGTGCAAGGGCAACCCCGGGCCGGGCGGCTGGGGGGCCTGGCTGCGCAGCGGGGCGCATACCAAGGAACTATTCGGCGGTGAACGTCTCACCACGAACAACCGCATGGAGCTGACCGCGCCGATCGAGGCGCTGGCGTCGTTGAAGCAGCCTTGTGACGTCACCATCTACACCGACAGCCAGTACCTGCGCAACGGCATCGGCAGCTGGATCCACGCCTGGAAGGCCCGCGGCTGGAAGACCGCCGATCACAAGCCAGTGAAGAACGTCGATCTGTGGCAGCGGCTGGACGCACTGGCGGGGCAGCACCGCGTGCACTGGCAGTGGGTCAAGGCCCATGCCGGCGACGAGGGCAACGAGCGTGCGGACGCGCTGGCCAACCGCGGCGTGCCGCGCAGTTGAGGCGCCACTGCGCAGCGGCATCGCAGCACGGGTGCGGCGGCGCGATGGCGAGCGGCATGGACGGCGCGCGATGGCGGGAGTCGCTGGCTGGACGCGGTGGTTGAAGGTGATGGCATGAGGGCAGGCGCTTGAGGAAGACGCACACCTGGGTGGCGGTGCTGGGCATCGCCGTGCTGGGCGCCGCTGCGTGGTGGTGGCAGCATCGCGCGCCCGGCGCGGCCACGCCGGCGCAGGCGCGCAGCGACGGCGCCGCCGTGCAAGGAGCGGCGCGCAGCGGCAGCGGTACCGGCAACGCAGCCGCCGGGCCGGTCAGCGTCGAGGTCGGCAGGGTCGAGGCGACGACGCTGCTGGACGAGGTGCAGGCGGTGGGCTCGCTGCGTTCGCGCCAAGGCGTGGTGCTGCGTCCGGAGGTCAGCGGCCGCGTCGCCGCCATCGGCTTTGCCGACGGCCAGCCGGTGCGGCGCGCTCAGCTGCTGGTGCAACTGGACGACACCTTGCAGCAGGCGCAGCTGAAGCAGGCGCAGGCCCAGGCCAGCATCGCGCGCACCAACCTGCAGCGCAACCGCGAACTCGTGGCACAGAACTTCGTCAGCCAGAGCGCGGTCGATCAGAGCGCGGCCGCGCTCCAGGTGGCCGAGGCGCAGGTGGCGCTGGCGCAGGCGCAGGTGGCGCGCATGCGCATCGTCGCGCCCTTCGACGGCGTGGCCGGCATCCGCAGCATCAACCTCGGCGACTATGTGAAGGACGGTGCCGACCTGGTCAGCATCGAGGACCTGTCGCAGGTGCTGGTGGACTTTCGCCTGCCCGAACGCTTCATCGCGCAGGCCCAGGCCGGGCAGGCGGTGCAGGTCACGCTCGATGCCTTGCCCGGCCAGCGTTTCAGCGGGCGCATCGACGCGCTGGACTCGGTGGTCGACGCCAACGGCCGCTCGCTGCTGGTGCGCGCGCGGCTGGACAACCCCGGCGGCGTGCTCAAGGCGGGGCTGTTCGCGCGCGCGCGCATCGTCTTCGCGCAGCGCGAGCACGCGCTGGTCGTGCCCGAGGAAGCGCTGGTGCCGCTGGGCGGCAAGCAGTACCTGTACAAGGTGGTCGATGCCGCCGACGGCAAGGTGTCGCAGCGCATCGAAGCGCGCATCGGCCTGCGCATCCCGGGCAAGGTCGAGGTGCTGGAAGGCCTGTCGGCCGGCGATGTGGTGGTCATCGCAGGCCAACAGCGGTTGGGGCAGGGCGATGGTGTGGCGCTGAAGGTGGTCGAGCTGGGCCCGGACCGTGCCGCGCCGCCGCCGGCCAGCGCCGCGCCGCGTTGAGGGCGAAGGCCCGCCGCCGATGCGCTTGTCCGAAATCTCCATCCGCCGCCCGGTGTTCGCGACCGTGATGTCGCTGCTGATCCTGCTGATCGGTGCGGTGTCCTTCGAGCGGCTGGCGGTGCGCGAATACCCGCGCATCGACGAGCCGGTGGTCACGGTCAGCACGCGGCTGACCGGCGCCTCGTCCGAGGTCATCGAATCGCAGGTGACCAAGCCGCTGGAAGATTCCATCGCCGGCATCGACGGCGTGGACATCATCAGCTCGATCTCGCGCTCCGAGCAAAGCCTGATCACGGTGCGCTTCAAGCTCGAGAAGAACCCCGACGGCGCCGCGGCCGACGTGCGCGACCGGGTGTCGCGCGTGCGCGCGCGGCTGCCCGATGCGGTGGACGAGCCGGTCATCGCCAAGGTCGAGGCCGACGCGGTGCCGACGATCTGGCTGGCCTTCACCAGCGAGACGCTGAGCCCGCTGCAGGTCACCGATGTCATCAACCGCATCGTCAAGCCGCGGCTGCAGACGGTGCCGGGGGTGTCGCAGGTCAATGTCTACGGCGACCGCCAGTTCTCGATGCGCATCTGGCTCGATCCGGACCGGCTGGCGGCCTACCGGTTGACGGTGCAGGACGTGGAAGACGCGATCCGCAAGCAGAACCTCGAGGTGCCGGCCGGGCGCATCGAAAGCCGGCAGCGCGAGTTCAGCGTCACCGCGCGCACCGACCTGAACACGGTGGCGCAGTTTGCCGACATCGCGCTGAAGACCGTCAATGCCTATACGGTGCGGCTGCACGACGTCGCGCGCATCGAGCAAGCGGCGGCCAGCGAGCGCAGCAGCGTGCGGCTGAACGGGGTGCCGTCGATCTCCACCGGCATCGTGCGCAACGCCACCGCCAACCCGCTGGAGATCTCGGCCGCGGTGCGCACGCTGCTGCCGCAACTGCAGGCCGAGCTGCCGCCGGGGCTGCAGGTGCGCATCGCCAACGACAACGCGGTGTTCATCGACCGCTCGGTGAAGTCGGTCTACACCACCATCGCCGAGGCCGTGCTGCTGGTGGCGCTGGTGGTGTTCGTCTTCCTGCGCACCGTGCGCGCGTCGGTGATCCCGCTGGTGACCATCCCGGTCAGCCTGATCGGCGCCTTCGGCATCATGGCCGCGGCCGGCTTCAGCATCAATACGCTGACGCTGCTGTCGCTGGTGCTGGCCATCGGCCTGGTGGTCGACGACGCGATCGTGGTGCTGGAGAACATCTTCCGCCACATCGAAGCAGGCCTCGAGCCGTTCCAGGCAGCGCTCAAAGGGGCCAAGGAGATCAGCTTCGCGGTGGTGGCGATGACGCTGACGCTGGCCGCGGTGTATGCGCCGCTGGCCTTCACGCCGGGGCGCACCGGGCGCTTGTTCACCGAGTTCGCGCTGACGCTGGCCGGCGCGGTGATCGTCTCGGGCTTCGTCGCGCTGACGCTCACGCCGATGATGTGCAGCAAGCTGCTGCGCTACGAGCCCTCGCCGAACCGCTTCGACCGCGGCATGGAGCGCGTGCTGGTGGGCCTGGGCAACGGCTACGGCGCGGCGTTGCGCTGGGCGCTGGCGCGGCGCTGGATCGTGCTGCTGGTGATGGCCGGCGCCGCCGGCGGCAGCGCGTGGTTGTTCAAGAGCGCGAAGAGCGAACTCGCGCCGCTGGAGGACCGCGGCGTGGTGCTGGCCACCGTCAATGCGCCCGACGGCGCGACGCTGGACTACACCGCGCGCTACCTGCGCGCGATCGAGGACATCGGCCGCGACTACCCGGAGTTCAACCTCGTGTTCGTGGTCGCCGGCAACCCCACGGTGTCGCAGGGCAGCGCCTCGATGCGCGCGGTCGACTGGGACCAGCGCAAGCGCAGCACGCTGCAGCTGGCGCGCGAGCTGCAGCCGCGCCTGGCGGCGCTGCCCGGCGTGTCGGCCTTCCCGATCACGCCGCCCAGCCTGGGGCAGGGCTTTCGCGAGCGCTCGCTGAACTACGTCATCGTCACCAGCGACAGCTACGACAACCTGGCCCGCGTGTCGCAGCAGTTCCTGGCCGAGATGGCGAAGAACCCCGGCTTCGTGCAGCCCGACACCGACCTGCGGCTGAACAAGCCCGAGATCTTCGTCGAGGTCGACCGCGCGCGCGCCGCGGACATGGGCGTGAGCGTCGACGCCGTGGCGCGCACGGTGGAAACCATGCTCGGCGGGCGCACGGTGACGCGCTACAAGCGCGACGCCGACCAGTACGACGTGATCGTGCAGACGGCCACGCAGGGCCGCACCACGCCCGAGGACATCGAGCGGCTGTTCGTGCGCGGCCGCGGCGACACCATGGTGCCGCTCGGCTCGCTGATCAAGGTGCGCGAGGCGGTCAGCCCGCGCGAGCTGAACCACTTCAACCAGCGCCGCTCGGTGTCGATCACCGCCAATCTGGCGCCGGGCTACGCGCTGGGCGAGGCGCTGCAGTTCATGGACGAAGCCGCCAAGCGCATCCTGCCCAGCGGCTACGCCACCGACCTGAACGGCGTCAGCCGCGAATTCCGTTCGTCGTCGGGCGCACTCGGGCTGGTGTTCGTGCTGGCGCTGATGTTCATCTTCCTGGTGCTGGCGGCGCAGTTCGAGAGCTTCGTCGACCCCTTCGT
>CAYZGL010000120.1:0-13812 GCA_964477985.1 uncultured Rubrivivax sp.
GCCAACCCGGGCAATTCCGGCGGCCCGCTGGTGACGATGGACGGCTTCGTGGTCGGCATCGTCACCGCCATCCTCAACCCGAACGAGCAGCGCACCTTCATCGGCATCGGCTTTGCCGTGCCGATCGAAAACGCCGCCGGCGCGGCCGGCCTGTCGCCGTTCTAGATCGCCTTGCCCAGGAAGATGCCATGCCAGACGCCAGTGCCACCGCCGGTCTGATGGAGCGCATGCTCTACGAGGTCAAGCGCGTCGTCGTCGGGCAAGACCGCTTTCTCGAGCGCGTGCTGATCGCGATGCTGGCGCAGGGCCACCTGCTGGTCGAAGGCGTGCCCGGGCTGGCCAAGACGCTGACGGTGAAGACGCTGGCGCGCACCATGCACGGCAGCTTCAGGCGCATCCAGTTCACCCCCGACCTGGTGCCGGCCGACCTGGTGGGCACGCGCATCTACAACCAGAAGACCGGCGAGTTCGGCACCTCGCTGGGCCCGGTGTTCGCCAACCTGCTGCTGGCCGACGAGATCAACCGTGCGCCGGCCAAGGTGCAAAGCGCGCTGCTCGAGGTGATGCAGGAGCGCCAGGTGACGATCGCCGGCGACACCCACCCGGTGCCCGAGCCCTTCGTCGTGATGGCCACGCAGAACCCGATCGAGACCGAAGGCACCTACCCGCTGCCCGAGGCGCAGGTCGACCGCTTCATGATGAAGGTGCTGGTCGACTACCCGACCGAGGAAGAAGAGTTCGTCATCGCGCAGCGTGTCACCAGCCGTGCCGTCGAGGTGCAGGCGGTGTGCGACACGCAGGCGCTGCGCGCGCTGCAGAAGGAATGCAGGTCGGTCTACGTCGACCCCTCGCTGATCCAGTACGCGGTCAAGCTGGTCGGCGCGACGCGCCAGCCGGCACGTTACGAGCTGGCCGAGTTGGCCAAGTACCTGAGCTTCGGCGCCAGCCCGCGCGCCACCATCGGCCTGGTCGAAGGCGCGCGCGCGCTGGCGCTGCTGCGCGGGCGGCGCTATGCACTGCCCGAGGACATGGTCGACCTGGTGCCCGACGTGCTGCGCCACCGGCTGGTGCTGTCCTACGAAGCCTTGGCCGACAACCTCGGCGCCGACGACATCGTGCAGCGCGTGATGAAGAAGGTCGCCGTGCCCGACAAGCCGATGGCCCACGCCCCCCATGAAAACGGCAACGCCCTGCCCGCCTGAGCCCAGCGCCGGCGCGCGCGCCGCCGGGCTCGAGGAGCGGCTGCTGCGCCGGCTCGAGTGGACCGTGCTGCGCCGCCTGGACGGGCTGCTGCAGGGCGACTACCGCACCCTGCTGCGCGGCGCCGGCATCGACCTGGCCGACCTGCGCGAATACCAGCTGCACGACGACGTGCGCCACATCGACTGGAACGTCACCGCGCGGCTGCAGACCCCGCACGTGCGCCAGTTCACCGAGGACCGCGAGCTGACCGCGTGGTTCTTGCTCGACCTGTCGGGCAGCGTCGACTTCGGCTCGTCCGACGTCACCAAGCTGGCGGTGTCGTCCGGTTTCGTCGCGGTGCTGGCGCGCGTGCTGACGCGCCACGGCAACCGCGTCGGCGCGATGCTGTACGGCACGCGCGTGGACACGGTGCTGCCGCCGCGCGCGTCCAGGCTGCACGTGCTGGACCTGATGCGGCGCATGCGCGCCCGCCCGGGCGACATCGCCGCCCCCGGCGCCGGCACCTCGCTGGCCGACCTGCTGCACGCGGCGGCGGCCACGATCAAGCGGCGCTCGCTGGTGCTGGTGGTGTCCGACTTCATCAGCCAGCCCGGTTGGGACGACGCCTTGGCCTTGCTCGCGCAGCGCCACGAGGTGGTCGCGGTGCGGCTGTACGACCCGCTGGAGATGGCACTGCCCGAACTCGGCCTGGTCACCGTGGAAGACGCCGAAACCGGCGAGCAGCTGTTCCTCGACACCGCCGACCCGGCTTTCCGCCGCCGTTACCAGGCCGAGGCCGAGGCGCGCGAAGCCGCCCTGCGCGGCGCGCTGGCCCACGCCGGCGTCGATGCCTTGGAGCTGTCCACCGACGACGATCTGCTCGAAGCCATGCTGCGCTTCGCGGCGATGCGGCGCCAGCGTTCGCGGCTGAAGGTCGGCGCGCGCTGGCCGGCGCACCTGCGCGCCGGTGCCAGTACCGCTGTGGCCGCCGGAGCGCGGCCATGAGCTTCCTCTGGCCGAACCTGCTGTGGTCGCTGCTGGCGCTGCCGGCGCTGGTGCTGCTGTACCTGTGGCTGCTGCGCAGGCGCCGGCGCAGCACCGTGCGCCTGGCCAGCTTGAGCGTGGCCAAGGCGGCGCTGGGCAAGGGGCCCGGCTGGCGCCGCCACGTGCCGCCGCTGCTGCTGCTGCTGGCCATCGGCACGCTGCTGGTGGCCACCGCGCGGCCGCTGGCGGTGATCGCGCTGCCGCAGGCGCAGCGCACCATCATCCTGGCGATGGACGTGTCGGGCAGCATGCGCGCCACCGACGTGCAGCCCAGCCGCATCGTCGCCGCGCAGGAGGCGGCCAAGGCCTTCGTCACCAGCCTGCCGCGCACCGTGCGCGTGGGGGTGGTCGCCTTTGCCGGCACCGCCGCGGTGGTGCAGGCGCCCACCACCAGCCGCGAAGACGTGATTGCCGCGATCGACCGCTTCCAGCTGCAGCGCGCCACCGCCACCGGCAGCGGCATCATCCTGTCGCTGGCCACCATCTTCCCCGACGCCGGCATCGAGATCTCGCAGGCCACCGGCCAGCGCCCGATGCCCGGGCCGCTGGGCGAGCCGAAGGAGAAGGATTTCACCCCGGTGGAGCCGGGCTCGTACAAGTCGGCGGCGATCATCATGCTCACCGACGGCGCGCGCACCACCGGCCCCGACCCGCTGGAAGCCGCCAAGATGGCGGCCGACCGCGGCGTCAAGGTCTACACCGTGGGCATCGGCACCGTGGCCGGCGAAACCATCGGCTTCGAAGGCTGGAGCATGCGCGTGCGGCTGGACGAAGCCGCGCTGAAGCAGGTGGCGCTGCTGACGCAGGCCGAATACTTCTACGCCGGCACCGCACAAGACCTGCTGAAGGTCTACCAGAGCTTGAGCTCCAGGCTGGTGGTCGAGAAGAAGGAGACCGAGATCACCGCCTTCTTCGCCGCCGCCGGCGCGCTGCTGGCGCTGCTGGGCGCCGCGCTGTCGCTGTGGTGGTTCGGCCGCGTGGCCTGATGCCGCGCCGCGTGCACACGCGCCGGTTCGTGCGGCGCCCGTGGCGTGGGTTGCGGGCGTTCGAGGCGTGGCGCTGACCTGAGGCTGCCGGCCACCGAGAGTCGATCGCCACGGGCCGCTCTACGCAATGCCAGGCGCACAGCGTGAAGCTGGCACCAGGCGCAGCCGCCACGAGGCTGTCAGCGTCACTTCGTCTGCCCGCCGAGCGGGATCACGACCGTCGCGAACACCGCGCCGCTCTCGAACCGGCTGTGCGCCCAGAGAACTCCCGGCAGCCGCGCAGGTTGGCGTAGGCGGGCACCCCGCCCGGCCGCTGCCGGTCAATGAACACCCGCAGGCCATCCTGGGTACCAGGGGTCGGCGGCGGGTCGAGTCAGCTACCGCGGTCAGGGTGTCATCAAAAATTCGGCCGACCTGTACCCACGCTGCCCCGCACACCTGCAAGTCTCTTCCATCGTCACGGGTGAAGCGGCCGACTCATGACCGCTGGGCACCCGGTCGGACGCAGCGGCCAGCGCGGCGAGGCTCGGCAGCCGGTCGATCGAAGCGGCGGGCGCCGCGTCAGCGTTGCACGGCGCTGCCGCTGGTGCCCCACCGCTTGCGCAGCTCGCGCTTGAGGATCTTGCCGGTGGCGGTGCGCGGCAGGATGTCGATGAACTGGACGACGCGCGGGCACTTGTAGCCGGCCAGGCGCTCGCGCGCCCAGGCGACCAGATCCTCCTCGGTCAGCCGCGCGCCGGCCTTGAGGACCACGACAGCCGTGACCGCCTCGCCCCACCGCGCGTCGGGCGTGCCGAGCACGGCCACTTCGGCGATGTCCGGGTGCTGGTACAACACCTGCTCGATTTCGGCCGGATAGACGTTCTCGCCACCGCTGATGACCATGTCCTTCTTGCGGTCGACGATGTAGTAGAAGCCCTGCTCGTCCGCCCGCGCCAGATCGCCGCTGTGGAACCACCCATCCTCGTCCAGCGCCTCGCGTGTGGCCGCGGCCTTCTGCCAGTAGCCCACAAACACGTTGGGTCCGCGGATCAGCAGCTCGCCGGTCTGGCCCACCGGCACATCCCGCCCCGCGTCGTCGGCGATGCGGTACTCGACATGGGCGATGGGCTTGCCCACCGAGCCGGCATGCGTGAGCACCTCGCCGGCGCCCAGTGCCGACGCCACAGGCGCGGTCTCGGTCAGGCCAAAGCCCTCGGTGAACACCATGCCGTGCGCGCGCAGCTGCTCGATGAGCACCAGCGGGCACGGCGCGCCGCCGGAAATGGTGTAGCGCAGCGAGGCCAGTTCGCGCCCCTGAAGGCCGGCGGCGGCGATCGCCGCCCACATGGCCGGCACACAGAAGGCCAGCGTCGGGCGGTATTTCTCGACGGCGTCGAGCCAGCCAGCCGGCGCAAACGATTCCATGATGACCGAGGTGCCGCCCAGGTAGATCAGCGGCAGCGTGTAGATGCCGAAGGCGCCGATGTGAAACAGCGGCGCGCTGACCAGCGACACGTCCCGCGCGACCAGCCCCTCGGTCATGGCAAAGTGGGTAAAGGCGTTCCACAGGTGGTTGGCGTGCGTCAGCATGGCGCCCTTGGGAAAGCCGGTGGTGCCCGAGGTGTACATGATGGTCGCCACGTCGTCCGCCAGCACGCGCACCGGCGCGCGCTCGGGGCTGCCCGCCGCGATCCAGGCCTCGAAGTCCGCGCCGTCGCCGGCCGCGCGCTTGGCGGCCGCGGCGATCTCGACCACGTGGCGCACCAGGCTGCCGCCGGCGGCCTTGCGCGCCGTGTCCAGCATTTGCGTCGAGGCGAACAGCACACAGGGCGCGGCGTCGTCCAGGATGTAGCGCACCTCGCTCGCCGTCAGCCGGAAGTTGATGGGCACCAGAATGGCCCCCAGCTTGGCCACGGCGATGGCCACTTCCAGGAAGTGCGGGCTGTTGAGCGCCATCAGCGCCACCCGGTCGCCCTTGCGCACGCCGCGCGCCTGCAGGGCATGCGCCAGCGCGTTGGTGCGTCGCTCGACTTCGCCAAAGCTGCAGCTGCGGTCGGTGTTGGCATCCACGAACGCCCTGCGTTCGGGGTTGCGCTGCGCGTGCAGCGTGGTCCAGTTGCCGATGCCCTGATCCATGTCGTGTCTCCGTTGCCTGTTCAAAGAAAAGCCCGGGCGTGCTTCAGGCCTGGCGTGCCAGGCCCTGACGCACCGCCCCCTTGACCATCGACCCCAGCATGCCCTGCGCAGCACCGGCGCAGGCGATGATGGCGCCCGAGACGCAGGCCGCGGCGTCGGAGCCCAGGAACATCGCCCGGTGCGCGCTCTCCCGTGGCGTGCCCATGCGCCCGAGCGGCACCAGGGCACGCACCTGGGAATCGCCAGCGTCGCCCTGTGGCGCCAGCCGGCGCATGCCCTCGGTGTCCTGGATGGGGCCGGGCGATAGGGCGTCGACCCGCACGCCGGCAGCGCCCCACTCCAGCGCCAGCAGGCGCGTGAACTGGTCGATATCGATGACCACGCGGAAGGTGTTGGCCGACATGCCGTTGACCTCGGCCGGGAAATTGCCGGCGGCACCCGGGACCAGCACGTCGATGGGGCCGTGCCTGGCGGCAGCGCTGCGCCAGCGCCGCCGCCGCGCTGGCTTCGTCGCGTACGTCGGCGCTCACGCCAAACCCGGCGCTGCCCGGCTCAGCCGCGGCAGCGTCCACATTGGCCTGCTTGCGGCTGGTGACGCTGAGCTTGGCGCCGGCTGCGGCAAATTCCTTGGCAACGCCGAAATCGATGCCGGTGGTGCCGCCTAAGACCATGACGTGGCGGCCGGAGAAATGAAATCGAACGTTCACGACCCTGTCCCTGCTTCGATTGGCGCGGTCACGCCGCGGCGCCATGGTTGCTGCGCAAGACCGCCTTGGCGATCTTGCCGCCCGGGGTGGTCGGCAATTCATCGGCAAGGACGATTTGCCGCGGCACCTTGTAGTCCGCCAGCTGCTGCCGGCACAAGGCGATCAAGTCGTCGGCGCTGACCTGCTGCCCCGGCCGCAGCACGATGTAGTAGCAGCCGACCTCGCCCAACACCGCGTCAGGCACCCCTATGCCGGCGGCCATGGCCACGGCGGGGTGCGAGGTGAGGATGTTTTCGACCTCGACCGGGTAGACGTTGTAGCCGCCCTGCAGGAACATCTCCTTCTTGCGCCCGAGCAGCACGATATGACCGTCGGCCTCCTGCATCACCATGTCACCGGTGGCCAGCCAGCCGTCGGCAAGGAAGGTTTGCGCGGTGGGCTCGGGCATGTTCCAGCAGCCCGCAGCCACGCTCTGCCCGCGCAACTGCAACTCGCCCTCCTGCCCGGCAGCCAGCACGCTGCCGTCGGGGCCGGCCACCCGTGCCTGCACGCCCTGCAGCGGCAGGCCGATGCTGCGCGCGATGGCCTGCAGCGAGTCGGTGACGGGTGAGATGACGGTGGCACCCGACGCCTCGGACTGCCCGTACAGGTTGGTCAGCACGGCCTGGGGGAAGGTGTCGGCGATGCGCCGCGCCAGCGTGGGCTCCAGGTTCGAGCCGCCAATGATGATGCAGCGCAAGGTGTCCTTGGCCACGCCCTCGATCAGCGGGTCGGCCAGCATGAGCGTCCACATGGTGGGCACGCCGGCAAACAGCGTCACGCCGTCGGCGTCCAGCGCCCGCAGCGCCGCCGATGGCGAGAACGCCTGCTGCAGCACCACCCTGGCGCCCGTGAGCATGGCCGACGTGATGGTGCAGGTGATGCCGCCCACGTGGTTCAGCGGCATGATGCCGAGGTAGACGTCGCTTTCCGAAAGGCCCGGGTAATTGCCCACTTGCGCGCGGCCCGATGCCAGCAGGCCGCGGTGCGTGAGCGTTGCGCCCTTGGGCTGGCCGGTGGTGCCGGAGGTGTAGAGGATGATCGCCGGGTCGGCCGCCGCGACCGCCTGCTCATGTCGGGCGATGGCGGCATCGCCATGGCCGCCCAGCAGGCGTTCGAAGTCCTGTTCCGGCTCGGAGGCACCCAGGAAAAGCAGATGCTCGACCGATGGAATCCGGCCGCGCAAACCCGCGTAGAAGGATTCGAAATCGAAATCGCCGACGCGGGCCGAGCTGATGACCACACGCGCACCGGACTGGTTGAGCATGTAGACCAGCTCGCTCTCGCGGTAGCGCGGACTGAGCGTCACGACGATCAGCCCGACGCGCACGGCGCCAAAAAACAGCTCCAGCCATTCGCTCTGGTTGGGCGCCGCGATGGCGACGCGCTCGCCGCGCCGCAGCCCCAGCCCGAGCAGGCCGGCCGCCACCTGCCGACTGCGACGTTCCAGATCGGCGTAGGTCATGTCCAGTTCGCCACGCGTGGCGGAGGTGGCGTGCAGAAAGATCCGCTCGCCGTGGTCCTCGCAAACGGACTGCAGCACGGCGGGGTAGGTGGTGTCGGAGTACATAGAGTCTCGCAGCCCTCGGTGATCAGGGGTTGGTCGGCGCGGATACTCGACTCTGTCCGGCCACGTGTTCGGCGGCATGGCGCTTACGCAGTTCGCGCTCGAGGATTTTTCCGGTCGCAGTGCGCGGAAAATCGTCGACGACGAAGACATGCTTGGGCTGCTTGAAGCGCGGCAGCGTCTCGCTGCAGCACGCCAGGACTTCTTCCTCGGTCGGGCTTTGCCCCGGGGCCGGCTTCATCGATGTGCCCGAGATCGCCCGTATGCAGCCAGCCGCCGCGCAGCGCCGCCTGCGTCCTCGCCTCGTCCTTGTGGCAACCCTCGAACACCGCTGGCCCGCGAAGCAGGATTTCTCCAACGGCGCCGCGCGGCACTTCCCGGTCGGCGTCGTCGACGATGCGCAGCGGCAGCGCGGCGCCGGCCGGGCCCCGGACGGCGCGATGTATCCAAAGCGCAGTGGCCGCACGGGCCTTCGCCACGGGATCGACGACGCCAAGCAGCGGGTTCCTGAACGAAGACGATGCGGGCGTCGCAGTGCCGGATGACGCAGACCCGCTCGTCGTTGCGCGGGGCTGCGCTCACCGGGGCAATCACGGCGCCCATTTTCATGACGGCGAAGACGAGGACGACGAATTCGGGCGAATTCAGCGACGGCACGCCGACCTTGTCGCCCTTGCCCACGCCCAGGTCGCGCAGGCCATTGGGAACCCGACTGGTCGCTGCGTTGAATTCGGCCCAGCTCCACGTGCGTTGCGGCCGCGTCCCCGCAGGCCGAATCAGGGCCGGCCTGCCGGGATGACGCGCGGCATGGCGTCGAATGATGTCGCCCCGCGCGACACGCCGCAGCATGTCGTGCTGGATGCCGGTGATCATTTCGTCTCCTTGTGCCAATGAGCCCACTCTCATCCCGCGCGCTGCAGCATGCGTGCGTGGCACCGAGCGGCGCGCTGGGTGCTGCTGCACTGGGGGTCCGCAAGCGCGTCACGCCGCTGGCTGAGCCAGCCAGACCTTCGGCACCCGCACCGGCATGTCCAGCAAGATCTGCCCCATGCCCTTGCCCAGCGGGTCGTTGCGCAGCGAGGCCATGCCGCCGCCGCCCAGGGCCCGGCTGCAGACGAAGTTGAAGGCGTGGATGCCGGGCACCTCGTGGCGCACCACCTCGCCCTCGACCAGGTGCGCCAGGTGTTGCCTGACCGCCTCGGGCGTGAGCTGGGCGCGCAGCAGCGGCAGCCATTCGGGCCGGCGGGCGATGACGCCGATGTTGGAGGTGTCGCCCTTGTCGCCCGAGCGCGCCCAGGCCACGCGAATCAGGGCCACCTCGACGATGCCAGCGCTGCTTGCTGTCGGGTCGAGCGCCGATGGCGCTGGCGCCGTGGCCACTGGGGCCTGCTCCTGTGGCTGGGGTGCGTTGCTCTGGAGCGGTTGGGCGCCCTCTCCCGTGCCCTGCCCCGAGGGCAGCGGGACCAGGGCGCCATCCAGTGTCACCGTGGGCGTGACGCGCGCCTTGTCGAGCAGGAAGGCGTACTGGCGGATCAGCGGCGAGACGCCGGGCCGGCCACCGACGCCGGTGGTGCCGGGCGCCCAGGACGTGCCGGCGGGCGCCACCTCGCGCGCCAGCAGTTGCAGCGCTGCCTTGTCCACATGGCAGGCGCTCAGGCGCAGGATGGCCTCGCGCGTGTGCAGCGCGCCCGCGCTGGCCAGCGGCCCGTAGCAGCTCTCGGCGCCCAGGATCTCGATGAGCGTGCGGCTGAACGGCACCAGGCCTTGGTGCGCGAGCAGCTCGCCCACGCGCTCGAGGATGGCCTCGCCGGTGCGCCGCGCCTTGGCGGCGGCGTCGAAGCCGACGATGGTCAGCTGCGCCGAGGCCTTGAAGCCGTCCACGAAGGTGGCGCTGACCTTGCAGCTGGCCGGCGGCGGCAGGCCGCGCGCGCCCTGCACGCGCACGCGCTCGGGCCCGTCCTGCGTGATCGTCACCCGCGTGAAGTCGCACACCACGTCGGGCAGAAGGTAGGCGGCGGGGTCGTGGATCTCGTAGAGCATCTGCTCGGCCACGCACTGTGGAGCGATCAGGCCGCCGGTGCCGGCCGGTTTGGTGACGCTGAAGCTGCCGTCCGACGCGCATTCGACGATCGGGTAGCCGATGTGCGCCCAGTCGGGCACCTGGTCCCAGTCGGTGTGCAGGCCGCCGGTGGCCTGGCAGCCGCATTCGATGATGTGACCGGCAAGGCTGCCGCCGGCCAGCCGGTCGAACTCGTGCGGCTGCCAGCCGAACTCGTGCATCAGGATGCCCAGCGTGACGGCCGAGTCGACGCAGCGGCCGGTGATGACGATCTGCGCGCCGGCGTCCAGCGCGGCCTTGACGGGCAAGGCGCCCAGGTAGGCGTTGGCGGTGACGACCTTCCCGGGCAGCGGCGCGCCGCTTTGCAGTTCGGCCACGGCTGGCGTGCCCTGGCGCAGCGCGGGCAACAGCGGCATGACGTCGTCGCCGCTGACGGTGGCGATCCGCACGCTGACGCCCTGCTCGGCCGCAAGCGCGCGCAACGCCGCGGCGCAGCCCTCGGGGTTGACGCCGCCGGCGTTGCTGACGATGCGGATACCCCGCCCGACGACGTCCTTCAGGATGGCGTTCATGGTCACCGCGACGAAGTCGGTGGCGTAGCCGAGTTCGGGCTTCTTCAGGCGTGCGCCCGCCAGCACCGACATGGTGAGCTCGGCCAGGTAATCGAACGCCAGGTAGTCGACCTGGCCGCTTTGCACCAGTTGCGGCGCGCCGACGCCGGAGTCGCCCCAGAAGCCGCTGGCGCCGCCGATGCGTATCACCTTGTCTGCACTCATCGTCCACTCCATTCGGGTTTGCGCTTCTCGCGCATGGCGAACTGCCCTTCGGCGGCATCCTCGGCCAACGCGAACAGGCCGATCTCTGGCCTTCGGTGAAGACCATGCTCTGTTCGAAGTTCATGCCCTCGGCGTGCTGCACGAGGTACAGGCCACGGCGGATGGCGGCCGGCGAGTTGCCGGCAGTGCGCTCCAACAGGGCCTGTACCGCGGCGTCGAGGTCGTCGGCCACCGCGTTGACCAGGCCGCAGGCCAGCACCTTGGCCGCGTCGATCGAAGTGCCGGCAATGCACCGCTCGGTCAGCACGCGCCGGCCGACCAGCCCTTGCAGCACGGCCAGCACCTGCGCCGGCAACACGCCGATCTTGACCTCGGGCAGGCCGAAGCGCGCATGGCGTGCCGCCACAGCCAGGTCGCACATTGCAAGCAGGCCCATGCCGCCGGCGGCGCAGGCGCCGTTGACGCGCGATCCGCGGCACGTGCGGTTTGCGGGCCAGGCGCATCGGGTTGGCCAGGCTGTGCTCGGGTTCGGAATAGTCGAACTCGAAGGGCTTGAAGGTGGCCAGGTCGGCACCGGAGCAAAACGCGCGCTCGCCCACGCCGGTGACGACGATGGCGCGCAGGCTGCGGTCGCCGCTGGCACGCCGCAGAGCCTCGCTCAGACCGGCGACGACGGCCGGGCTCATGGCGTTGCAGCGCTGCTCGCGATCGATGGTGAGCCACAGCACACCGTCCTGACGGCGCTGCCGCGGCTCGCCGGTCGCGCCGGCGGTGCATGCATGCATGGATGTTCTCCCGCTGCGGTGTGGGTGGTAGGCCGTGCGCCGTCAGGTTTTCTGACCACGCAGCGTGTGCTTGGTGATCTTGCCGGTGGCGGTCTTGGGCAGGCTGCCGACGAAGCGGAACAGCTTGGGCACCTTGAAGCCGGCCAGCCGCTCCTTGCAGTGCGCCGTCAGCGCCGCGGCGTCCGCGCGGGCGCCGGGCCCGAGCACGACGAACGCGGTCACGGCCTCGCCCCAGCGCTCGTCGGGCAGGCCGACGACCGCGCACTCGGCCACGTCCGGATGCGCCAGCAGCGCGCGCTCGACCTCGACCGAGGCGACGTTCTCGCCCCCCGTCTTGACCATGTCCTTGGTGCGGTCGGTGAACCAGACTACCCCTTCGTCGTCGATGTACCCGACATCGCCGCCGTGGAACCAGCCGTGCGCGAAGGCGGCGGTGTTGGCTGGCCCGTTGTTCCAGTAGCCCGCCATCAACTGGGGCGAGCGGTAGACGATTTCGCCCTCTTCGCCACGCGGCAGCAGACGGCCACCTTCGCCCATGATCCGCACGTCGGACATGACGGTGGGCGCGCCCCAGGAATCGTCCTTGACGCCCTGGTGCTCGGGCCACTGCAGTTCGTTGGCCGGCGTGGTTTCGGTCTGCCCCGAGCCCAGGATCACCTCCGCGTTGGGGAAGGTCTGGCGCAAGGCCTCGAGCAGCGGACCCGGCATGGGCGCCATGGCGTACAGCGCGAGCTGCAGCGCGTGGGTGTCCACCTCGCGCAGGCGCGGCTGCGCGAGCAGCGCGTTCCACATCATCGGCAGCAGCATCAGATGGGTCGTGCCGCGCGTGGCGATGTCGTCGACCAGCTTGCCGGCGTCGAAGCCCGAATGCAGGATGACGGTGCCACCGGTCAGCAGGAAGGGCATGACCAGCACGTTCAGCGCGGTGGTGTGGAACATCGGCAGCACCACCGAAATGGTCTGCCCGTGCCCACGCGGACGCAACCCCAGGTGCAAGGCGGTGCTCATCACCGCCATCTGCACGGCCAGATGACTGGTCAGCACGCCCTTGGGCGCCGCCGTCGTGCCCGAGGTGTACAGGCACTGCAGGACGTCGCGATCTTCGACCATGGCCTCGACCACGGCCGTGTCGTGCGTCAGCCCGTCGGCCCAGTCATGCACGGGCAGATCGCCCAGGGTTGCCGGGCCGCTGCCGATGCGTTGCACGAAGCGCACCGCGTGGCCCCTGCCCAGCTCCAGCGCCTGCTGCAAGGTCGGCAACCACATTTCTTCGGTGGCCACCGCCACCGCGCCGCTGTCCACGAGCTGGTAGGCGATGTCCTTGGCCGACAGCGCCAGGTTGACCGGCAGCACGACGACGCCGATCTTGGCGCAGGCGAACAGGGTCACCAGGAACTCCCAGCGGTTGCCCATCTGCAGCGCCAGCGCCTCGCCGCGGCGCAGGCCTTGCCCCAGCAGGCCGCGCGCCACCGCGTTGGAGCGCGCCTCGAGCTGCGCGTAGGTCACGCTGTGCCCGCCCTGGATGAGGGCGACACGCTTGCCGAAGGTCTGCGCCGCGCGCGTCGGCATGTCGCCCACGGCGAGTCGATGCGCGAGGTTGACGACCAGCGGATCGACTCCGGACAGGTCGGCTTGCATCTGGTTCATGGTGTCATCTCCTTGTCCCGCCAGTCACAGGCGATGCATGTTGAGAGCGAGGGAATGGGGATCGCCCGCAGGCGCGGGCCAGCGTTCAGCGCTGGCTCATGGCCGAATCCGTGTCGGCACGCCAGCCTGCTCGGCGCCCGCGCGCTGCGCCTGGCGCGCCCGCCGCCAGCCGTCGCGCTGCTGCAGGCGCTCCCAGCAGGCGCTCACCTTGGGCCCGAAACGCGCGTTCAGCCCGAGCGCGTGAGCAACGGCGCATGACCGATGGTGAAGTCGGCCACGGTGAAGCGCCCGGCGCACAGCCATCGACGACCCTCCAGCGCATCCTCGACGGCGTGCAGGCGGCCCAGGAACCACTTGGCATGGTCCTCGGCCACCTGCGGCTCCAGATGCGAACAGCGCAGCACCAGGGTCTGGGGAAAGGTCAAGGTCGCGTCGGAGAAACAGCTCCAGTCGAGGAAGGCAGCGCAGTCGCCCTCGTCCTGTCCGACGTCCAGCGGGCTGGGGCCAGGGCGGGTCGCCAGGCAATGGCAGATGGCGCCGGACTCGGTCATGCGCGTGGCGCCGTCGATGAAGAACGCAATGGTGTCCAGCGGATTGGTCTTCTTGCATCCGGGCGCCAGCACGCGCGGTGTAAAGGGCAGCACTGTCAGCTCGCAAGGCAGCTGCATTTCCTCGAGCGCCCACAGGGGGGCGAAACGAGCGAGCGTCGACGCAGTGGTACAGATGCATGATCGAGATCCTTGTTGTCGAGGCGCGCGGGCCGCCGCGTCAAACGATGCCCCACTGCCGCGCGGCCAGTTCCTTCATGATTTCGTCGGTGCCGCCGCCGATGGTCAGCACCTTGACTTCGCGGTAGATGCGCTCGCACACCGTGCCGCGCATGTAGCCCATGCCGCCCAGGA
>CAYZGL010000121.1:0-13713 GCA_964477985.1 uncultured Rubrivivax sp.
CATGCGCCCGCCCAGCACGCGCAGCCGGTTCGGCCAGTGCGCGAAGTTGGGGAAGCTGACGATGCCGATGCGCCCGACGCGCGCGGTCTCGCGCAGCATCGCCTCGGTGTGGCGCAGGTTCTGCAGCGTCTCGAGCTGCAGCACCACGTCGAAGCTGGCGTCCTCGAACAACGCCAGGCCTTCCTCGAGGTTGAGCTGGATCACGTTGACGCCGCGCTGCGCGCAGGCCAGCACGTTGGCGTCGGCGAGCTCGATGCCGTAGCCGCTGCAGCCGCGCTGCCGTTGCAGGTGCGCCAGCAGCTCGCCGTCGCCGCAGCCCAGATCGAGCACGCGCGATCCCGGCGGCACCAGCCCGGCGAGGATCTCGAGGTTGGCGCGTTCGCTCATGTCGCCTTGGCCGCCTCGGCCGCCACGCGCTCGAAATACGCGCGCAGCACGCCGTGGTAGCGCGCATCGTCGAGCAGGAACGCGTCGTGGCCGTGCGGCGCGTCGATCTCGGCGTAGCTCAGCTCGATGCGGTTGTCCACCAGCGCCTTGACGATCTCGCGCGAGCGCGGCGGCGCGAAGCGCCAGTCGGTGCTGAAGCTGACCAGCAGGAAGCGGATGCCGCGCGCCGGCTGGAAGGCACGCGCCAGGTCGCCGCCGGCGGCGCGCGCCGGGTCGAAGTAGTCCAGCGCGCGCGTGATCAGCAGGTAGGTGTTGGCGTCGAAGTATTCGCTGAACTTGTCGGCCTGGTGGCGCAGGTAGCTCTCGATCTGGAACTCGATGTCCTGCGTGCTGTAGGCGAGCACGCCGTTGCGCAGCGCGCGGCCGAACTTGGCATTCATCACGTCGTCCGACAGGTACGTGATGTGGCCGATCATGCGCGCCAGGCGCAGCCCGCGCCGCGGCAGCGTGCCGTGCTTCAGATAGTGGCCGCCGTGGAAGTCGGGGTCGGTGACGATGGCGCGGCGCGCCACTTCGTTGAAGGCGATGTTCTCGGCCGACAGGCTGGGTGCGGTGGCGACGGCGATGCAGTGGCGCACGCGCTGCGGGTAGCGCAGCGTCCAGGCCAGCGCCTGCATGCCGCCCAGGCTGCCGCCGAGCACCGCGGCCAGCTGGCTGATGCCCAGCCGGTCGAGCAGCCGCGCCTGCGCGTCCACCCAGTCTTCCACCGTCACCACCGGGAAGTCGGCGCCGTAGGGCTGCCCCGGCGTGGCCGGGTTCGGGCTGGTCGGGCCGGTGCTGCCGAAGCACGAGCCGGGGTTGTTGATGCCGATCACGAACAGCCGGTCGGTGTCCAGCGGCTTGCCGGGGCCGACCAGGTTGTCCCACCAGCCGCTGGGCGGCGCGTCGGCCGCCTCGCCTTCGTAGCGGCCGGCGACGTGGTGGCTGGCATTGAGCGCGTGGCACACCAGCACCGCGTTGCTGCGTGCGGCGTTCAGCGTGCCGTAGGTTTCGTAGGCCAGCGTGTAGTCGCGCAGCACGGCGCCGCTTTGCAGCGGCAGCGGCGCGGCGAAGTGCATCGACTGTGGAGTGACAAGACCGATCGGGGCCATCTGCCAGGCAAAGAAAAACCCGGTGCCGCAAGCTTCGAGGCGGTCACCGGGTGCCCCTCTTTAGCTGCATTTCTTAAGCGCCCGCAATCCGGAACAAATCGGCGCTGTGGGCGCAAGTATAGAGTCCCGGCAGCAGACCTTCGAGCCGGACGATGAACTACCGGCTGACACCGCATGCCACGGATCGCATCGCCCAGCGCGCGATTCCGGCCGATTGGTTCGATGTCACGCTGAAAGAGCCCTCCCAAATCGTCGACGCCGCGGGCGGCCGCACCGAGTTGCGCCGGGTGTTCGAACGCGGGGGCAAGCGTTTGCTCCTTCGTGTAATCTGCGAGGGCGACGTCGTCGTCACCGCCTTGCTGACCAGCAAGCTCGCCAAGTACGGAGTGCCCGAATCATGAAGGTGAAGTTCGATCCGAGCGCCGACGCGATGTACATCCTGCTGGCCGAAGGCGAAGTGGCCGAGAGCGACGAAGTGCGCGACGGCGTCGTGCTCGACTATGACGCCGACGGGCGCGTGCTCGGCATCGAGCTGCTGAACGTGAGCCGGCGCAACTACAACCCGCGCGAAATGGCCTTCGAACTGCTGGACGACGGCGCACGCTGAAGCGCCGCGTCCTCAGATTTCGAGTCTTTCCGAGCGCACGCGCCGCAGCGCGGCCAGCACCTCGTCCTTGGTGCGACAGCGCCCGAACGCGCGTTCGTCCTGCTCGCGCACGATGGGGAAGGTGTCGAGCACGTAGGCCGCGTCGTTTTCGTTCAGCCCGTACAGGTGCATGAACAGGCCGTCGAGTGCGGCGATGCGCCGGCGGCGGTCCTCGTCGTCCCAGGCGAACGGCGGCAGCACGCCGCCGCGGGCGTCGACGTGGCCCAGGTCGCGCGCGAAGGCGGCCAGGTCGTGCGCCGTGTAACTCAGGCGCAGCACCTGCTCGCGTACGAAGTCGGCGATGCGGATGCTGCCGATGGATTCCTCGAAGCGCTCGGGGGCGATGACGGGGAGCTGTTCGAGGATGTACCAGTTGAGGTGCTGACCTTGGACCTTGGTGCGCGCGACGAAGTCGAACGCCATCGAGTTGAGGTTGGCCACGAGCAGCGCTGCCAGGGCAGCGGCTTCGGCGGGCCCGTCGGTCTCGGGAATCAGCAACGGCAGGGTGTTGCCGAAACCCGCCTTGGGCAACACGGCAGCGATCATCGTGCGCACGTTGGTCGGCGCGGTGATCTCCTTGAAGCCCAGCGCCCAGCCAAAGGGGTTGGCCTGCGTCTCGGACTCGCGCACGTAGTACTGCGGCTGCGCGTAACGGTCGGCCCGCTCCTTCAGCGCGGCCTGCAGCGCCTGCGGTTGTGCCGGGCGGTGCAGGTTGTGCGGGTTGACGATGACGTCGGCCGCGCGATGGTCGTAAAGCTGCACCATCTTGCCCTCGTACAGCGGCAGCATCGTGTCGCTGCCCGACTGCCACTGCCCGAGTTCGGCCGCACGCCAGCCGCGCTTGCTCAGCTCGCCGGCGGTCACGAACGAGCCCGAGTCGTTGGTCATGTCGAACATGCGCAGGTAGCGCAGCGGCCAGGCCCGCACCGGTGCCTCAGCCGCGCCGCGGTGCCGCACCAGCACCGGATGCCGCCGGTACAGCTCGAGCGTGATCGACGCGTCACGCGCACTGCGGAACACCGGCGCGGCGCCGGTGTTGGGGTTGACCAGCGCGAAGTCGTCGGCGCTCAGCGACAGCTTGCGTTCGGGCTCGGCCAGTTCATCCACCGCATGCAGGTAGAAGGCGCAGCGCGACGACTCGAAGCGGCGCTGCTCGCCACCGAACACCAGCGCGCAGAACTTGAAGCTGGCGTGCACGTCGCGAAAGAACACCTTCCCGTTCTCGAAGTCGAACAGCGCCCCCAGCCGCCCGCGGGTCGCGATGCTGCGGAAAAACGGGGCCGCCCCCTTGTCCGCCGCGATGCCGCTGGGCGTCAGCAGCGCGACGATGCCCTCGGGCTGGACCAGCGCCGTCGCGCGCTCGACGAACAAGCTGTACAGGTTGACGTCGCCGCCGCCCAGCAGCGGGTAGTCGCCGCCCTTGGCCAGCACGCGCGCGTTGGCTTCGGCGCGCTCGACGGCCGCGGCGTACTGTTGCCACAGCGGCGTGCGCTTCTTCTGCTGCTCGGCGATCAGGCGCTTGCGGTCGGCCGCGCGCGCCTGCAGCGCAATGCGTGGCTCGCGCTCGGCGAACCATTCCACCTGCTGCAGCTTGATGCGGTCCCACGGCGGGTTGCCGACGACCACGTCGAAGCCGCCGCCGCCCGCGGCGTCGAACACGGTGGGAAAGGCGCTCCACCAGTGGAAGAAGGCTTCGCGTGCGGCCAGCGCGCGCGTGCGCGACAGCAGCGCGTTGGCCGCTGCTGCACCGGCCCCGTCGCCGCCGAAGCGGCCTTCGGCCAGCACGGCGAGCAGGTTGTGGCGGTCGCTCAGCAATTCGGTCAGGCCGGCGCGCGTGGCCTCGTCGCCCAGCTTGGACAGCCGCTGCGCGTCGGCCGCCGGCCAGCCCGGCAGCAGCCAGCGCAGCGCGCGCCAGAAGTCCAGCAGCGCGTGCAGCGGCGCCACCTGCGCGTCGGCCTCGTGCGCCAGTTGTTTGGACAGCCGCGCCTCGGCGATGTCCACGTCGGTCAGGTCGGCCACGCGCGCCAGCCGCGAGGCCGCCTGCGCGATGCGGTCGAGCTCGCCCTGCTGGAACAGCATGCCCAGCGCCTGCAGGCCGCGCCGCACCCCGGCCAGCTTCTCGCCGTGCAGCGAGTCGCCGCACTTCAGGTGGTGGTCCAGGAAGCTCAGCGGCGCGCCGACGGTGAAGGTGTGCAGCCACAGCGCGGTCTTGGCCAGCTCCACCGCCATCGGGTTCTTGTCGACGCCGTAGATCGACTTCTTCAGGATCATGCGGCGCACCAGCTGGCGGTCGTCGAGCTGCGCGTCGCTCACGCTCCAGCGGTGTTCGGCCGCGGCCTGCTTGATGGTCTGGCGGATGAAGGCCAGCCGCGCGATCACCGGGCTGGTCCACGGCCGGCCGCGCTCGGCCAGGTGCGCGGCCCAGGGCTGGGCGTTGACGGTGTGCGACGCGTGGCTCGCGGCTTCGAGCACGCGGTCGGCCAGGTAGTCGACCAGCGCCACCAGGAAGTGGCCGCTGCCCATCGCCGGGTCACACACGGTGAGTTCGAGCATGCGCGTGGCCGGGTCGATGGCGTTGCGCTGGCCGGCTTCGGGGTCGCCGTCGAGCTGGTTCCACAGCGCGGTGCCCAGGCTGGGGTGACGCTTCCACTTGGCGATCTGGGCCTCGAAAGCGGCGACCTGTTCATCGCACAGCCGGCCCACCGATTCACGCAGCAGCAGCCCGACCAGCGCGTCGTGCGTGTAGTAGCTGCCCGAGACCTTGCGCGCGAAGCTGGCCGGCCGGGCGACGATGCGGTCGACTTCCGTGCGGTCGAAGCCGTCGTCGGCCTGAACTTCGTGCACCAGCGCGTATTCGAGCAGCCGCTCGTAGATGCCGCCCAGGTGCGACACCGACAGGTCGCGGTAGTTGATCCACAGCCTGCGGTCGCCTTCGCTGCGGCGCGACAGCGCGTCGATGATCGGCGCCATCACCGCGTCGGCCACGCGGCTGCGTTCCAGCAGCGGCGAGCGCGCACGCTCGAACAGCCCGCCGTTGTAGGCCGGCATGCCGACCGCGTCGTCGCCCTCGTCGATCAGCAGGAACACGCCTTGCAGCTCGCGCCACAGGTGGTCCAGCCGCGTCGACAAGGCCTTGCCCGAATCGATGTCATCGCGTACCCGTTCGCGCAGCGCGCGCACGCTGTAGGGGCGGTAGCGCTCGTCGCGCGCCGGCAGCAGCAGCCGGTCTTCGGCGTAGAACAGGAACAGCAGCCGGTACAGCAGCACCAGCGTGGCGTCGCGCAGCTCGTCAAGGTAGTCGGGGGTGCAGCGCTGGCGCTTCAGGCTGCCGCTGCCGAACGACTCCTTGCGCGCTTGCAGGTCGCCGCGCATCAGGGCATCGGCCAGCCGCGGGAAGACCTCGTCGAACACGCGCTGGCCCAGGTCCTTGGACACGCGCTCTTCGTACAGCCGCGCCTCGCCGCGGGCATAGGCGTGCAGGCTGCGAGCGGCGCTGTCCCAGGGCTGCGCCAGGAAGGCGGCGCGGTGGAAGAACAGCAAGAACAGCTTCAGCGCGCGCTGCGGCTCGGGGTCGTCGAGTGCCGCCTGCGTGCCGGGCACGCCGAGCGCGGCGGCCAGGTCGATCTCGAAGAACTCCTCGGCGCGCGAGCGCGCGTCCTGCCAATACAAGCGCCACAGCGCGCCGTTGGTGAGGATGCCCCACTTCACTGCGCGGTCGGACACCACGTCGGCGCGGCTCAGGTAGCGCAGCATCTGCGACGACGGCGCGTCGGGGTCCTGCGCTTCGGCCGCATCGCCGCGGTCGAGCGCACGCATCCAGCGCTTGGCTTCGAGGATCGCCAGGCCGTGGCGCACGCGGCGCTCGCTCTTGGGCTCGGCCAGCGCGGCCGACTTGGCCGCGGCGTCGGCAAACAGCAGCAGGTCGGGCACGTCCTCGCGGCCCTTGACCGACAGGTTGACCTGCCGCAGCCAGTCGTCGCCCCAGCCGAGCTGGGCCAGCACGCGCTCGATCACCAGCTGCTCGGTCTGCGCTTCGTTCAGCGCCGAGTCGGCCTGCAGTTCGGCGAACACGCCGCGCAGCGCGGCGGCGAAGGCGTCGAGCGCACCCGGCGCCAGCGCTTCCCACGGCGGCGTGGCGTCGATGCCGCGCAGCAGGAAATCCTGGGTGAAGAGTTGTCCTTGCATGGCCGGCGCTTCGGGGTGCGGCAGTGTAGCCAGCGCCCCTGCGCCCCTGCGCCCCTGCGCCACAGCGGCAGCGCCTGCCGCAGCGCCGCGCGCGGCCTCAGCTTCGCTGCGGCTCGGGCGCGGCCGGCGCCAGCGTGTGCTGCAGGCGCGCGCAGTGCTGCTGCAGCGACTGCGTCAGCCCCACGCCGCGCTGCACCGTCGCGGCGTCGTCGCGCGCGGCCTGGTCCAGTTGCTGCACCGCGTCGCCGATGCGCGCCATGCCGGCGCCGTGCTCGCTGCGCGCCGCGCTGATCTCGCCCATGGTGTCGCTGACGCGGCGGATCGCGGCCACCACCTCGGCCATGGTGGCGCCGGCCTGGTCGGCCAGCGCGGCGCCTTGCTCGACGCGCTCGACGCTGCTGCCGATCAGCTGCTTGATCTCGCGCGCGGCGCCGGCGCTGCGCTGCGCCAGGCTGCGCACCTCGGCGGCGACCACGGCGAAGCCGCGGCCCTGCTCGCCGGCGCGCGCCGCCTCGACCGCGGCGTTCAGCGCCAGGATGTTGGTCTGGAAGGCGATGCCGTCGATCACGCCGACGATGTCGGCGATGCGCTTGGAGGCGCCGTCGATGCCGCGCATGGTGTCGACCACCTGCCCCACCACCTGCCCGCCCTGCTGCGCCACGGCCGACGCGGCCAGCGCGGCATGGCTGGCCTGCTGCACCTTGGCCGCGTCGCTGCGCACGCTGGCGTCCAGCGTGCGCAGCGACGCCGCGGCCTGCTGCAGCGCGCCGATGCGCGCCGCGGTGCGCGCGTGCAGCTCGCCGCCGCCTTGCGCCAGCCGGACGGCCGCCGCCGTGAGCGCGTCGGCCTGGCCGCGCAGCTGCTGGTCGCGCTGGCGCGAGCCGAACTGCAGCCGCTGCAGCGCCGCGACCACGCTGTGGGCGTCGGCGGCGCGCAGGGCCAACGCTTCGTGCGGCGTGCCGCTGGCGATGTGCTGCGCCAGCGCGGCGGCGTCGGCCGGCTCGGCGCCGAGCTGGCGCCGCAGCGCGCGCAGCCAGGCGAAGCCGAGCATCGCGGCCAGCAGCGGGCCCAGCGTGATCGCCGCCACGACGGCGGTGCGCAGCGTGGCGCGCGTGTCGGCGCCGGCGGGCGCGGCGGGTGCGGCGGGCGCGGCGGGTGCGGTCTGCGGCTGCCCCAGCGCGACCAGCGCCACCGCGCCCACGGCCAGCAGCAGCGCGGCCAGCGTGCCGACCAGCAGCCACAGCCGGGTCGACATGCGCCAGCGCGTCATTGCAGCGTGCGCTCGGCCAGGCCGATGTCGGCGCTGCCCATCAGCTTTTCGATGTCGACCAGGATCAGCAAACGCTCGTCGAGCGCGCCGATGGCCAGCAGGTGTTCACCCGCCAGCCCGGCGCGCAGCGGCGGCGCAGGGCGCAGCTGTTCGGGCTGCAGGCTGATCACGTCCGACACGGCGTCGACCACCACGCCGACCAGCCGCTGGCCCAGCTGCAGCACGATGACCACGGTGAAGGCGTCGTACTGCGCCGCGCGCAACTGCAGCTTGAGCCGCAGGTCGACGATCGGCACGATCGCGCCGCGCAGGTTGATCACGCCCTTGACGAACTCGGGCGTGCCGGCGATGCGCGTCGGGCGTTCGTAGGAGCGGATCTCCTGCACGCACAGGATGTCGATGCCGTATTCCTCGGCGCCGAGCTTGAAGGCGAGGAACTCGCGCAGGGCCAGCGGCAGCGCCGGCTCGTTCGGGGCCTCGACGGCATGCAGGGCGGGTGTGGAGTGTCTCACTGGGGTACCTTCGGGCTGCGCCCTGCGGTATTCGCCCTTGGGGCGGCCCGGCGGGCTCATGCGGATTCCTCGGATGCGCCCGCCGCGCACGGCGGCGGCGCCTGCCGTGGTCTATCGGCCGCGGCGGCGCCGGCTTGAAGCGCGGCGGCGCTGCCGCGCTGCGCTGCGGTGGCTTGCTGCGGCTTGCTGCACGCTCAGCGCTGCAGCTCGCGCAGCAGCGCGGCCACGTCCAGGATCGGCGCGACGCGGCCGTCGCCCAGGATGGTGGCGCCGGCGATGCGCGCGACCGCGCCGAGGTGGGTCTGCAGGTTCTTCACCACCACCTGCTGCTGGCCGAGCAGTTCGTGCACGCGCAGCGCGGCGCGCACGCCCTCGGCCTGCACCACGACCATCACCGCGTCGTCCGCCGCGCCGGGCGCGTCGGGCACCGCGAGCAGCCGCTGCAGCGCCAGCACCGGCAGGAATTCGTCGCGCAGCCGCACCAGCTCGGCGCGCCCGCCCACCGAGCCGAGACGCCCGGGCGTGAGCTGGAAGCTTTCCACCACCGCGGCCAGCGGCAGCACGTAGCGCTCGTCGCCCACGCGCACCGCCATGCCGTCCATGATGGCCAGGGTCAGCGGCAGGCGCACGCGCACGCTCAGGCCGCGGCCTTCGCGGTTGTGCAGCTCGACCGTGCCGCCGAGCGCGCCGATGTTGCGCTTGACCACGTCCATGCCGACGCCGCGCCCCGACACGTCGGTGACCTGCGCGGCGGTGGAAAAGCCCGGCGCGAAGATCAGCTGCCAGACCTCGGCGTCGCTCAATGTGTCGGGCGCGTGCAGGCCGCGCGCGCGCGCGCCGGCCAAAAGCCGCTCGCGCGACAGGCCGCGGCCGTCGTCGCGCAGCTCGATCACGATCGAGCTGCCTTCGTGCGCCGCCTTCAGCCACAGCGTGCCGGCTTCGGGCTTGCCGCGCTCGCGGCGATCGGCCGGCGGTTCGATGCCGTGGTCGCAGCTGTTGCGCACCAGGTGCGTCAGCGGGTCGATGATCTGCTCGATCATGCCCTTGTCGAGCTCGGTGGCGTCGCCCTCGATGCGCAGGCGCAGCGGCTTGCCGGTCTTCGCGCCCAGCTCGCGCACCATGCGCGGGAAGCGGGCGAACAGCGTGGCCACCGGGATCATGCGCACCGCCATCGCCGCGTCCTGCAAGGCGCGCGTGTGGCGCTGCAGCTCGGCCAGCACCGCCGCCAGGCGCAGCTGCTCGGCTGGCGCCAGTGCCGCGCAGCCCTGCGCCAGCATCGCTTCGGCGGTGACCAGCTCGCCGGCCAGGTTGATCAGCTCGTCGACCTTGCGCACCGGCACGCGCAGCGTTTCGCCGTCGGCTTGCGCCGCGTGCGCGCTGCGCGGCGCAGGCCCGGCGCCGGCGGGCGCGGGCGCTGCGCCCGGGGGCGGGGTTGCGGCCGCGGCGCCGGGGGCCGGCTCGGCCGCCGCGGCCGTGGCACGCGGCGCCAGCCGCAGCAGCGCGGCATCGACATGCATGCCGCACAGCGCCAGCAGCTCGTCGTCGCTGCAGCCGCTGCGCAGCGCGAAGCGGTGCAGGCCGTCGGCCGCGGCGCCGCCGGCGCTTGGCAGCGGCTCGAGGTGGCCCAGGCCGTCGATCTCGGCGAACTGCGCGACCAGCGCGTCCAGCGCGCCGCGGTCGTGCAGCGGGCCGACGCTCAGCAGCAGCTCGCGCTCGGTGGCGGCGGCACTTGCGGCACTTGCGGCCGGCGCGGCCGGCGCGGCCGGCGCGGCGCTGGCCTGGCGCAACGCGGCGAGCAGCTCGCGCGTGTCGCCGCGCTCGCCGGGCGCACCGGGCGCGCCGCGGTGTTGCGCCAGCAGCGCGCGCACCGCGTCGCCGCCTTGCAGCAGCAGCTCCAGCAGCGGCGCATCGGGCGCGCGTTCGCCGCGGCGCACGCGGTCGAGCAGCGCTTCGAACTGGTGCGTCAGCTCGGTCACGTCGTCCAGGCCGAAGGCCGCGGCGCCGCCCTTGACCGAATGCGCGCAGCGAAACAGCGCGTGCGCGGTGTCGTCGCCGGCGCCGCCGAGTTCGGCCTGCAGCAGCAGTTGTTCGAAGCGCTCGAGGTGGTCGGCGGCTTCGTCGAAGAAGGCCTCGCGCAGCGCCAGCGGCTCCAGGCTCGCCGCGGCGCTGCCGTGCGGTGGCTGGGGCGGGCTGAAGCGGTCGTTCATCGGGGGTGGCGCGCACCGCGTGCCGCGAAGTATCGGCCTGCGCCGGCTGCCCGAAGCGCCGATGTGCCGGGTGTTTGGCGCCCAGGCCCTGCCGCAGCGCGGCTCAACTTCGGCGCGCGCCGACCGATATGCAGGCAGCCCAGCGCGCGAAGGAAGCGAATGCGATGAACGATCCCGCCCGGATGAGGTTCCTGGTCGTCGACGATTTCTCGACCATGCGGCGCATCGTGCGCGGCCTGCTCAAGGAGATCGGCTGCCAGCACATCGGCGAGGCCGAGGACGGCGCCGCCGCGCTGGCGATGCTGCGCACGCAGCCCTTCGACTTCGTGGTCTCCGACATCAACATGCCCAACATGGACGGCTTCGCGCTGCTCGGCGCCATTCGCGCCGAGCCGTCGATCAGCCACCTGCCGGTGCTGATGGTGACGGCCGAGGCGCGCAAGGACGACATCCTGCGCGCGGCGCAGGCCGGCGCTTCGGGCTACATCGTCAAGCCCTTCAGCAAGGCCACGCTGCAGGACAAGCTGCAGCGCATCCTGAACAAGCAGGCCGTGGCCGCATGACGGCGCGCGACACCGCCGCCGCCGAGGCTTGGTGCGGCCGGCCGCGGGCGCGGCGGTGAAGGCCGCGCCGCGCGCCATGCTGAAGACCGTCGATGTCGCCCAGCTGCGGCTGGGCATGTTCCTGCACGGCCTGGACGGCAGCTGGCTGGACCACCCGTTCTGGAAGTCGCGCTTCGTGCTGCGCGATGCCGCCGACCTGGCGCGGCTGCGTGCCAGCGGCGTGCAGCGCTGCGTGATCGATACCGCGCGCGGGCTCGACGTGGCGCCGCTGCCCGCGCCTTCGGCGCCCCCAGTGCCCCCAGTGCCCCCGGCGCCTGGGGCGGCGATTGTGTCGGCCAGTGCGCCGGCCGCGCCGCCGCCGGCCGCGCCGCGCACCACGCTGGAGGACGAGGCGCTGGTCGCCCAGCGGCTGCGCGCGCAGGCGCGGCAGAGCATCGGCTCGCTGCGAGCAGGTGCGGCTGGGCCGCGCGCTGGACGTGGCCGGCTGCGCGCCGCTGGTCGACGAGATCGCGACGTCGATGCAGCGCAACGCCGGGGCGATGCTGAGCATGGTGCGGCTGAAGTCGCACGACGACTACACCTACATGCACTCGGTGGCGGTGTGCACGCTGATGGTGGTGCTGGCGCGGCAACTGGGGCTGGACGAAGCGCAGGTGCGCGAAGCGGGCATGGCCGGGCTGCTGCACGACATGGGCAGGGCGCTGATCCCGCTGCAACTGCTGAACAAGCCCGGCAAGCTCAGCGACGACGAATACCGGCGGGTGCAGCTGCACCCGCGGCTGGGCCACGAGCTGCTGCTGCACTCGGGCGGCGCCGGCGCGGGCGTGCTGGACGTGTGCCTGCACCACCATGAACAGCCCGACGGCCGCGGCTACCCCGAGCGGCTGGCCGGCTCGCAGCTGTCGCTGCTGGCGCGCATGGGCGCGGTGTGCGACGTGTACGACGCGATCACCTCCGACCGGCCGTACAAGGCCGGCTGGGGCCCGGCCGATTCGATCGCGCTGATGAACGACTGGACGCGCGCGGGCAAGTTCGACGCCGAAGTCTTCCGCGCCTTCGTCGACGGCATCGGCATCTACCCGGTGGGTTCGCTGGTGCGGCTGCACTCGCAGCGCCTGGCGGTGGTGCTCGAGCACAACGCGCGCGCGCCGCTGGCGCCGCGGGTGAAGGTGTTCTATTCGATCCGCTCGCAGATGAGCCTGCCGGTGCAGACGCTGGATCTGGCCGCCGCCGGCTGCCGTGAGCGCATCGTCGCGCGCGAGTCCAACGAGCGCTGGCGCTTCCCCTTCCTGGACAGCCTGGCGGTGGCGCAAGCCGAGGCGGCGCCGCAGCGCGCGCCGCGCCCGGCGGCCACGGCGGCCACGGCGGCCGGGCGCTGAACGCTGAACGCCCGCGGCCGGTTTGAACGCTGCGGTGCGCGCGGCGGGCGCTCAGCGCGGCGGCAGCGTGTCGATGAAGCTCGGGCGCGCCGCCAGCTTGTCGGCCAGCCGCGCCAGGTTCGGGTGCGGCTCGCGCCAGTCGATCGCCGGGAAGCGGAAGTTCAGGTAACCCAGCGCGCAGCCCACCGCGATGTCGGCCAGCGTCAGGTGGATGCCCATGCAGTAGGGCTTGTCGCCCAGGCCGCGGCCCATCGCCGCCAGCGCGGCGTCGATGCGGCTCATCTGGCGCTCGATCCACGGCTCGCAGCGCTGCGTGTCGGCGCGCAGCGGCCACACGCGTTCCATGCGCGAGGCCACCGCGGCGTCGAGAATGCCGTCGGCCAGCGCCTCCCAGGTGCGCACCTCGACGCGCTCGCGCCCTGACGCCGGGATCAGCTTGCCCACCGGCGACAGCGTGTCCAGGTATTCGACGATGACGCGCGAATCGAACACCGCTTCGCCGCCTTCCATCACCAGGCAGGGCACCTTGCCCAGCGGGTTGGACTTCAGCACCTCCTCGCTGGCCCACGGGTCTTCGAGCACCAGTTGGAAGTCGAGCTTCTTCTCGGCCATCACGATGCGTACCTTGCGCACGTAGGGGCTGGTGAGCGATCCGATCAGTTTCATGTGCGCGCGCTGGCCAGTGAGGCGGCCGATTTTATCGAAGCGCCCCGCGCCAAGGCCCGCTCGTGCCCCCCTCGGACAGGGGCCGGCGTGACGTGCTGCCGCGGTGCGCGGCATGGCGCCGTGGTGGCGGGTGGCGGCATCGCGGCGGCCTAGAATCGCCGCCCATCGCCCAGCCTTCGGCACCATCTTGGTGCGCCAGCGCCGCATGGACCTCTCACCGCTGACCGCGCTGTCGCCGCTCGACGGCCGTTATGCCGCCAAGCTGGCGGCGCTGCGCCCGCACTTGAGCGAATTCGGCCTGATGCACCGCCGCGTGCAGGTGGAGGTCGAATGGTTCATCGCGCTGTCCGACGCCGGGCTGGCCGAGTTCGCGCCGTTGAGCAAGCCCGCGCGCCAGCGCCTGCGCCGCCGCGCCGCCGAGTTCGCGCAAGCCGACGCGATGGCGATCAAGGACATCGAGAAGACCACCAACCACGACGTCAAGGCGGTGGAGTACTGGATCAAGGCCGGCTTCGGCGGCGACGCCGAGCTGGCGGGGCGGGCGGAGTTCGTGCACTTCGCCTGCACCAGCGAGGACATCAACAACACCAGCCACGCGCTGATGCTGAAGGTGGCGCGCGCCGAGGTGATGTTGCCGGCGCTGGACGCGCTGATCCACAAGCTGCGCGCCATGGCGCACGCGCTGGCCGAAGCGCCGATGCTCAGCCGCACGCACGGCCAGACCGCCAGCCCGACCACGCTGGGCAA
>CAYZGL010000122.1:0-13700 GCA_964477985.1 uncultured Rubrivivax sp.
CCACCGAGCTGGGCGAGATCTCGCGCGGCCTGAAGGCCCTGGCCAAGGAGCTGCAATGCCCGGTGATCGCGCTGTCGCAGCTCAACCGCAGCGTCGAGCAGCGCACCGACAAGCGCCCCATGATGAGCGATTTGCGCGAGTCCGGCGCGATTGAGCAGGACGCCGACATCATCATGTTCATCTACCGCGACGACTACTACAACAAGGACTCGCGCGAGCCCGGCGTGGCCGAGATCATCATCGGCAAGCAGCGCAACGGCCCCACCGGCACGGTCAAGCTGGCCTTCCTCAAGCCGCTCACGCGCTTCGAGAGCCTGGCGATGGGTGGCAGCGACGACTACTGATTTTTTTGGCTTTAGCGCTTTCTGGGTAAGCGCTGGCAGCTATCAAAAAGTGAGTTGAAGAACGGCTTGTTGCGGCGCGCGGCAGGCCCGGTTCACTCCAGCAGCACGGCCAGCTTGTTGGCGAGGTCGAGGCTGGTGGGGGTGACGACGTCCATCGCCTTGCGCTGGGGCGCGTAGTTGAGCGTCTGCGTCAGGCTCTCGCCGGTGGTGGTGGCGTTCAGGGGCAGCAGCATCACGGAGGTGCGGTAATAGGGTGGGTAGTACGAATACGCCGTCGCGGTGTCCACCACCGCGCCGTCGCTCATGCGCCGCATCATGTTGCCTTTTCCAGCCCGCCGAAAGGCGCTGTAGGTGGCGTCGGTTCTGTGGCCGTGGTCGTAGTCCAAGGTGCCGAAATCGCGCACCGCCGACGAGTGCGCGGCGGTGTGCATGGTCTGTCCGTCGCTTTCCTGGTAATCGGCAGGCAGATTGAGCAGGAGCGCGTTGTACTTTTGCAGGCGCGTGGGGTCGTTGCCGGAGTTGGGGAAGTACACCGAGTAATCCCAGCTCATGAACTCCAGAAAGGAGTTCCTGGCGTTCGTCATGACCGTGCGCATGTCACCGTTGCCCAGCGGCTGATAGTCCTGCCACTTGGGCAGCAGGCTCGGCGTTACGGGCGTGTCGCCGTCGAAGGGCCGCGTCACCCAGCGGGGGCCGTAGATGGCCTGGTAGGCGCCGAAGTGCTGCACGAACACCAGCGCCGGTGCCTGGCCCTGGTTGAAGACATAGACCGGGTACCAGGGCGTCTGGATGGCCTTCATGCCGTTGCGGTAAAGCGCCAGCGGGTCGGCGTTGGGGTTGCCGAAATCCACCGCCGCCACGCCTTCCTTGCTGGGCTTTCCTTCGCTCACGTGCGCCAGCGCGGTCCAGGTGAGCAGTTCCGCGCCGCCGCTGCCGTCGCTCTTCCAGCGCATGGGGAGATAGCCGCCGGGCGCCACGGTCCACGCCTTGCCCCTGGCGGGGTCGAGCAGGGTGCCCATCACGTAGTTGTAGTAGTCGATGTCTTGCAGGCTCTTGTACAGCTCGCTTTGCGCCTGGGTGGTTTCGGTGCCGAGCATGGCCTTCTTGTAGCCGGCCAGCACGGCGGGCGTCATGTCGGTGCCCTGGCTCAGGGCCAGGCCCACCAGGTCGTAGGCGCCGTTGGACGCCTTCTGGAAGAACTGGTGGTAGCGCGTGCTCATCTCGGGCGTGACGTTGCTGACCGAAATGTTGGCCAGAAAGCGTAGGTACGAGTCGAGCCGGCCGAGCTTTTCGCTCACCAGCATGATTTCCACGATGTTGGGGAAGCTGCCGATGGCCTTGTCCAGGCCGGGGATGTCGAGGTTGGGGCGCAGCTGCGGGATGACGGCGTCGTAGGGCAGCGTCTCGAAGCTGCTGACGAACATCTTGTCGAAGCGCACCAGGTTGCTGCCCTCGCCCGCGCCGGCCTGCGGCGGCGCCTGCGTGGGCCTGGCCTGCGCCTTCAGCGCGTCCAGCTCGGCGATGAGCTGGAGGTAGGCGTTGCCGCCGTCGCCCGCGCCGGCTTTCAGCTGCACATCGCCGTCGTTGATGTTCAGCGGCTGGTTCTCGACCCGCTCCTGCACCTGCTCCACCACCACTTCGTCCGTGACGCCCTTCTTCTTTTTCTTGTCCTGCTGGTACTGCTTCCACTGGTCGTAGGATTTGAATACCCTGTCCGGCGGCGCCTTGTGGTCGTGCTTGTTGACCGGGTCGGGCAGCTTCACACCGGGGTCCTTGGGCAGGCTGCCCATCGGCGGCACCAGGGAGCCGCCCTGGTCCTTGAGCATGGTCTGGATGCTGCTGACCCAGGCCGTGGTGTCGGCCACGCCGGCGGGCATGGCCTCGGCCGAGACCTGCACGTTGGTCAGCGCCGTGGCCCAGCCGTTCTGCTTGTAGAACTGCACGGCGGTGCTGCCGCCCACGCCGACGCCCGCCGACTGGTACTTGACCGACAGCGAGCCGCCGTACTGCGACTCGGCGTTGCCGTCGGAGCTGCTGAATTTGAGCGAGCCGTTGCCGATGGCCTGGTTCATCGAAATGGTCTTGGAGACGAAGGCATCGCCGTTGAAGGCGTAGAAGTCGGCGATGGCGGTTTCGATCTTGCCGCGCAGCTCGGTCATCTGGCGCACCAGCACGGTCTGGATGGAGACGTCGGCGCACAGCTCGTACTGCTCCTGCAGGTCGGCGAACACGCTTTCCATGCGCGAGAGAATCAAGATGTTGGCGCGCGGGTCGGTGTCGGCCAGCTTGTAGCGGTTGACCTTGACGCTGGTGATGTAGGGCTTGCCGCCGCAGATGCCGGTGGGCGTGCTTTCGGTGGTGGCGACGTACTCGCTCAGCAGCGCGTCGCTGAGATCGGTGCCGGTGAGGAAGCCGGTGAAGTTCTCGGTGCCCGCAAAGCCGCTGCCCATGATTGAGACGATGTTGTTGGTGTTGGCCGACATCATCTGCACGCTGACGGTGCTGTCGGACTCGGTGCTGCGCAAGGCGTTGGCGTGGTGGAAGGCGGCGGCGCCCTTGAAGCCGCCCCAGGAGCCGGAGGCCGAGACATCGAGGGTGAACTGGCTGGCGTCCGTGCTGGCCTTCTTGTTGCTGGTGATGCGCAGCTCGGTCACCTGCTGCGAGCGGGTGGTGTCCACGTCCAGCCGGCCGTCCTTCTGCAGCGCCCCCAGGCTGAAGATGGGGCGCAGGTTGTAGGTGGACTGGGCCGAGTTGATGCCGGAGCCGACCGAGAGCGACTTGATGGTCTCGGGCGTGATCTCGGTGCCCTTGCTGGCGGTCAGCAGGTAGCGCTCGAAGTCTTCCTCGTCCATCGCCGCGTGCGCGGCGAGGGCGGGGTACATCGAGGTGTAGGTGGGTTCTGGCTCGTCCGAGCCGCCGCCGCAACTGGCAAGGAAGGCCAGGCAGGCCAGCGCGCAGGGCAGCAGGCGGGCGGGAATGGGGCGCGCGATGGTGCGTCGGTAGGAGGGTGTCATGGGGAATGTCCTTCGGTGATCGGTGAGGGGCTGGTGCTCAGCGCTTCGTGCCCGCGCGGCGGCGCAGCGCCAGCGCGCCCAGCAGGGCCGACAGCGCCAGCGCGCCCCACTGGCCCAGCGTGGGCACGGGCTGGGGTGTCAGGCCCCAGGTCAGGTTGACGGCGCCGTCGCCGCCGTCCTCGGCGTCTTCGACGATGTCGTCGTCTTCGCGCAGGGAGGCCTGGCCGCCGTTGCCGCCGGGCACGCAGGTGCCGCCGGTGCTGCTGCCGCCGCCGCCACCGCCGTCGGTGAAGTCGCTCGACCCGCCGCCGCCGCCGCCGCCCCAGCCGCCTCCGCCGCCCGCGCCGCCGCTGAGGAAGCTGTCGTACAGGCCACCCGCGCCGCCCGTGCCGCTGCCCGCGCCGGTGCCGCCGTTGTTCAGCACGTCGGTGCCGCTGGCGGCGCCGCCACCGGCACCGCCGTTGCCGGCCTGGCCCGCCGAGCCGGCATGGCCGCCGCCACCCGCGCTGCCACCCGCGCCGCCGCTGCCGCCCGCGCCGCCTGCGCCCCCGCCGCCGTCCTGCGCGGTGTCGCCGCCGGGGCGGCCGCTGCCGCCACAGCCGTGGCCGCCCTGGCCCCAGCCGCCGGTGTCTGACACGCTGTTGTCGTTGTAGAAGGAACCGCCGCCGCCGCCGCCGGCCACGACCCAGGTGCTGCCCACGTTGACGCTGCTGGCGCCGCCGCCGCCGCCGGAGTGGCCCATGCCTTCCATCTCGCCGCTGGCGCCGCCGCCGCCGCCCACGACGATGGTCAGCACCTGGCCGGGCGTGACGGCGAGGTTGGCCGTGACCAGGCCGCCGGGGCCGCCCGAGGCGGAAGCGCCATCGGAGGCCACGCCGTCACCGCCGCCCCCGCCGCCGCCCAGCGCCTGCACGCTGACCTGCGTGATGCCGGGCGGCACCGTCCACTGGTGGCTGCCGGGCGTGGTGAAGTTTTGCGTGGCCGCCTGGGCGACCAGGGGCAGGGCCAAGGCTGCCGCGGCGGCCAGGCCGATGCTTGTTCTTTTCATCTTTTATTCCTGATTCGATAGCTGCCAGCGCTTGTCCACCAAGGGCTGGAGGCGTTTTTGTCTCTACTCCCTCTCCCTCTCCCTCTGGGAGAGGGTTGGGGTGAGGGCATGCCACGGTGGTGGATGCACCGTCTCGTTCAGCGCTGCTTGCCCTTCACCCGGCCTCTCCCCAGAGGGGAGAGGAGCAAGTGGGCGTCTTTCCCGGTCGAGGAGAGGGGCAAGACCCGCGTCACTGCAACCACTTCACCGGCTTCGGATAGCTCAGGTGGTTCTTGACCACTGCCTGGTCGTTCTCGCGCGCCTGATTGGGATCGGCGTTGTCGCACCAGTTGCGGGACTGCGGGTGCGGCGTGCCCTGCGGGGTGACGACGCTGCACGCGGCCTTGTCCACGATCTGCGCGCGGTTGCTGGGGCAGGCCGACAGCGGGCCGGTGCACTTGGCGAACTTCTCGCGCACGAACAAGGTGTAGACGTTGTCGTCCATGTCGGTGAAGCGCACTTTCAGCGGATACGAGGCCACGGTGCCGACGCGAAAGCCCCCGACCTGCCGGCCCACGGGCATGACGATGTCCTGCTTGTCCTTGTCGCAGTTGGGGTCGGCCGCATCGGTGCCCAGCGAGCACACGCCGTACTTCTTGATCATCTGGATGTTGAGCTTGCCCACGATCTCCAGCGGCACGCCCAAGCCCACCGAGAAGCCGTCGGCGTAGTTGAATGCCTTGTCGTTTTCCAGCCCCTGCGTGCCGCCCACGGTGAACACCAGGCCGTCGCCTTGCTCGCTCATGAAGCCCACGGCGTCATCGACCGAGAAGCCGTAGGCGCTCATGCCCAGGTCGTCGTGGATCAGCTTGACGTAGGGGTTGAAGGCCAGCTTGGGATTGGCCTGCACCGCAGCCTGCCGGTAGTTGTATTGCAGGTCTTCGATGTAGAGCGTCTGCACGTAGGCGTGGTTGCGGCCGTTGACGCTGGTCTTGGCCAGCTGGTTGACATCCGCGCCGCAGCCTTCGTTGAAGGGCACCCAGCCGTAGATGTGCTTGATGGCTTCCCAGAACTTGAACTCGGCCACGTGCGCCGGGATCTTGCGCGAACCCTCGGGCTCGCCCACGCACTGCTGCTGGTCGTACAGCGCCAGGTATTGCTTGTGGTTTTGGGCGAAGAAGTCCTTGATGAGCCCCAGTTCCTCGCGCATGGCCTGCGGTGCGGGGCAGTCGGTGGGGTACTTCTTGCTGGTGTATTGGGAAATGTCCTCACTGCCCCAGTCCACGCACGAGCCCCAAAGGTCCTGGATGTTCTGCACCGCCTGGCCCCACTGCATGTTGCGCTGCTCGCCGGGGGTGCATTGGCCGTCCAGGCATTTGAGCACTGTCAGCACGGGCGGGTTCTTGCCGTCGGCGGGCTTGACGGGCACGTCCGGGTCTTCCAGCAGGTAGCCGCCGCGCTGGGCGAAGATGTTGTAGCCGCCGGGCAGGCGCAGCTCGCTCATGTTGTAGAGCGGCCAGCCTTCGCCCAGGCTGCCGGGTTGCAGGAAGCTGCGCAGCGTGGCCCGGAAGTCGCCGAGCTTCCTGGCCGAGCCGCTGTAGCCGATGTAGGGGTTGCCGCGCACGCCAATGGCCACGGGCATGTAGACGTGATCGACGTAGGAGATGTTGTAGCCCACGTTCTCGGGCTTGAGCATCCGCGTGCTCTGCCCGGGCGGGATGATGGAGTCGCCGAAGGTGTATTCCGACAGTTGCGCGAACACGTCCTCCTGGAACTGCACCGGGCTGGTGTAGGTGCTGAGGCTGCAGGTGGTGCCCGTGCCCTTGCAGTCCACGCTGGGGGGCGTGTCGGCGGGCTTGTCCACGCTGCCGCGCAGGCGCTTGTTGCGGTCGGCCAGCAGGACGCGCCCGCCGTTCCACCAGGTGACGTACTTGCCGCCCGGCAGTTCGCTGTAGAGCGGCAGCGTCAGCGTGACTTCGGAGCCCGGCGGAATGCCCTGGCCGTCGTTGACGTAGAGCTTGTAGACCGCGTCGGTGGAGATGAGGTCGTTGGTGCGCAGGCAGGCCATGACCCACTCGTTCTTGAGGTTCATGCTGGTGGCCAGCACGGGGTAGATGGGGCCTTCGGAGTTGTTGCGGATGGTGATGGTCTTGGGCTTGACCAGCGTGTCCTGGTTGTCATAGTCCTTGCAGACGATCGGCTTGTTGGCTGTGAGGCCACCACTGCCGGGCGCGCCGCTGACTGGATCGGAGCCGCCCCCGCAGGCGGCAAGGGTGAGCGCGAGTGCCACTGCGGCGGCGGTGGGCACGGGGTGCGCAAGCCCGCGGTGGGGATGGGTTGCGTGCATTTCAAGAGCTCCTTCTAGTGGATGTCGGATGTGGTTTGTTGGGAAAGTGGGGGTTCGTCATGGGCCATCGGCCATGCGCTCGAAGCGCCCGTGCGCCAGGTCTTCGGCGTAGCGCTCGATCTGCAACTGCCTGGGCGCGAAGCGCACGGCCGAGACCGACCCGGGTGGGGCGTTTTCGCCCGCCAGGTTGAACACGAACTGATCGCCACTCCAGTGGCTCAGCCGATGGCGCACCAAGGCGGGGCCGAGGGTGAGATCGAGCGCCTGGCCGTCTGGGGTGATAGTCACCACGGCGTCGCCGAAATAGGCGTTGGCGTAGCGCCCGGCATAGACGGTCAGCGGTTGGGCCGGTGTGGGCGCGGCCGGTGGCGGCTGACCTGCGAACTGACCGAAGGGGCGGTACAGATCGTGCATCTTGCCTTGCATCACCGCCAGCCAATCGGTGGTGGATTGACCGTCGGGGGCGTCGCCCAGGGCCATTTCGCCAAAGGTGAGGGCGATGGCTTCGGCCAGGCCGCGCGGCTGCGCGTTGGTGAGCACGGTGATGCCCAGGTCACTTTGCGGCCACAGGATGAAGGCGGTGTGCGCGCCCAGCAGGAAGGCGCCCGAATGCGACACGCTGGGGTGGCCGTGCGGGTCGGGTCCGACGTTGAAGCCGTAGCCGTACGCGCCGCCGGGGCGCGCCGTCATGGCTGCCTGCAGGGCGGTGCGGTCGATCAGCTGCCGGCCCTGCCAGCGCCCTTGCCCCAGGACCAGCGCCATCCAGCGCGCCATGTCGGCTGCGCTGGCGCTGGCGCCACCAGCCGGCGACTGGGCGTCGGGCTGGCGCTGCGGCTGCTGCACGGTGTAGCGCGCGGGCTCGGCGCCGTAGCTGTCATAGCTCAGATCCACCTGCACGTGGCCCCAGGCGCGGTTGTCGCGCGCCACCAGGTCGGCGTGGCGCGAACTGGTGTGGCTCATGCCCAGTGGCTGATAGAGCGACTGCGCCGACAGCGAGGCCCAGTCTGTGCCCTGCTCCTGCGCCAGGGCCTCGGCGGCGGCCGTGAGGCCGAAGTTGGTGTAGGCGTAGCTGCCATAGGGCTGGAGGGCGACATGGCGCAGGCGTTGCAACACCTCGGCGCGCCCGTATCCCAGGTCTTCGAGCAGGTCGCCGGCGTGGTCGGGCAGGCCGCTGCGGTGGGCGAACAGCTCGCCCAGGCTCAACCTGGCGTTGTCCTGCACCTGCGGGTAGGCCAGCGTGAAGTCCGGCAGCAGGTGCTCGATGGGCATGTCCCAATGGACGCTGGCCGGCATGTGGGCGGCCATGACGGTGGCGGCGAGCGATTTGGAGACCGAGGCCAGCGGGAATGCCGTGTCGGTATCCACCGGCGCGGCGCTGCCCACCTGGCGCACGCCAAAGCCCCGCGCGTACACCGTCTGGCCGCCATGGACCACCGAGACGGCGACGCCGGGCACGCCGGTGCGCGCCATCCATTCGGGCACCAGTGTGTCGAGCCGCGCGGCGGCCTGGCGCACGGTGGTGTCATCGACCGCCGCCCCGTCGCCGCCACAGGCGCTTGCGGCGAGGGCCACCACAGCCGCGCCCAACAGGGGCCGCAGACGGCGCAGCAAGGGGCCAGCGGTGGGTGTGTTGCTCATGCTTGGGCGAACTGCTCGTCCAGCCAGTCCATGGACACTGCGGCGGAATAGGCCAGGTTGCCGGTCTGGCAGTGGCCGTCGGCGCCTTCCTCGGCGCTGAAGACGTGGCGCATGACGGGGCCGCCGACGGCGTGCATGAAGCGCTCGGCCTGCGCCAGCGGCTCGGCGCCTTCGCCGGTGCCGACCAGGGCCAGCGCGGGGCAGCGGATGCGGCGCAGGTCGCCGTCATCGACGCGGAAATCGCGCAGGCGCTGGTAGGTGTGCTTGACGCTGTCTTGCCCCATGCGCAGCATCAGGTTGCGCATCATTTCGCGTGTCTGCGGCGGGATGGCGCTGTCGGGAATGTGGTCGATGTCGGCCAGGCGCACGTCCTGGTCGTCGGGCATGCCGGCCGGGTCGAAGCCGGCAAACGAGGCCAGGTAGGCGTGCAGATCGACGATGGGCGAGTTGGCGATGAGCGCACGCACGCGCCGATCGTGCGCCGCGATGCGGGTGGCGAAATAGCCACCAAAGCTGATGCCCATCAGCGCCACGCGCCGCGGGTCGGTTTCCCGGCGTGCCAGCACGTGGTCCAGCGCCAGGCGGCCGACGCGCTCGTACTCGGGGACGAAGGCCAGACCGGGGTGAACGCGCAGCGTGTCCATCTGCCCCGGGCCGGTGAACAGCAGCAGGTGGTAGCCGCGCTCCAGCGCGGCGCGGCCATAGGACAGCCAGGTTTCCTCCAGCGTGCCGTCGTAGCCGCTGATGATCAGCAGGGTCTTGCCGTGGCCGGCGCGTGCCCGGCGCGCCGTGTCAGCGCGCAGGTAGTACGCCGGCAGTGGCGTGGCGCCCCAGGGCAGCGACACTTCTTCCACACCCGCGCCCTGCCCGCGCACCGCAGCGAGAAAGCACTCGCGGCTCTTGCGCCCCAGGCGTGCATGCTCCGGGTTCTGGACGCTGGCGTAGTACTCGGCGGCGCGGTAACTGTTGCAGGCCACCAGGTACTGCGCCCGCGCGCTGACGGCGTGCCCGCGCAGCAGGCGGGCCCGGGCGTCGGCCTCCTGACGTGCGGCGGCGGCGCTGAACTCGGTCACCCAGCTGGCCGGCACGCCGCTGCGGATGCGCTGCGCCAGCGCGAAGCATTCGCCCACCGAGGCGCCGCCGTAGCGCGCCGTGCCGAGCTGGCGCATCAACTGAAAGTCCATCTCGGCATCGGCAAATCCGGCCACGCGGGTGCTGCCGCGCTCCAGCTTGCTGGCCGGTTGGGGCTGCTGGGCCTGCGCCACCACGGGCAGGGCCAAACTGGTGGCGGCGACCATGAATTGGCGGCGGCGCGGTGCGTGCAGGGCGGGTTCGTGCATGATCGGTTTCTGCGTTGCTCTAATGTTGATAGCTGCTTGCGCTTGTCTGGTAAGCGCTATAGGTCAATATCGTTGGGATTCGTGCGGTGTGCAGCAGCCAGACCCAGCAGCGCTGCAAGCAGCAACGCCCCCCAGGGCGACAGCGTGGGCACCGCGGCAGGCGCGGGTGGGATGGGGGGCGTGGGCGGCAGGGCGCTGGCGTCGCAGGCGCCGCTGAAGGGCAGCGGCGCGCTCCAGCGGCCGGCGGCCATTTGCACGCCGCCAGCAGGGCCAGAGCCGTCGTCGAAGCTGCCGCCGCCCCCGCCGGCCATCACGCCGAAGACGGGGGGGGTGCCGTCGGCGTACCAGCCGATGGCCGAGCCCCCGGGCAGGCCGCTCACCCCATAGTCGGCCCAGGCCAGTGGGCCGCCGGTGTGGACCGCGGAGAACACCGCCGTCAACGCGCCCGCCGCGTCGGTGCTGGCGCTGCCCGCGCCTTGGGCCAAGCCGCCGCCCATGTCCAACGCCACGGCCACGCTGCGCGCGTCGTCCACGCGCCAGCGCCAGAAGCCGCAGCTCAACTGGCCGATGTCCCAGCGCTGGCGGGCGGCGCTGGCGCCGCCGTTGTCCAACACCAGGGTCAAGGTGAAGGCCGCGCCATCGGGCGCGTCGGCCGGGAGCTGGGAATGGGCAATGACGCCGGTGTAGGTGATGGCGTAGGGCGCGGCCATGGCAGACGTGCCAGCCAGCAGCGCGGCCGTAGCGGCCAGGGTGCGCAGAAGTCGCCAAATGGACATGAAAGGCTTTTCGTCAAAGCCGCCGTTTCCCGCCGGCGGCCTGCGCTGGTCTGGGCAGCGCCGCAGGCCCCAAGTCCCAGTTCAGTGACCCCGGTTTCGGTGCTGAAAAAGCGGTGTTGAAAAGCTTAGTTACGCGCCGTCACACCGCCGCTGCAAACTTGGGTGCCGGCGTCCCAGGTTCAGGAAATGCGTCCCGAATCCCTACAATCGGTCCCATGTCCATGCCTGCGCCGCCGGCCCTGCTGGCCCATTTCAGCACCTGTGACGTGGAGCCCGCACTGCGTCGTGACGCCTGGCAGGAGCTTGCACATCGGTGGGTCGATTTCCGGCCCGCGCCGGACGTGCCGCTGGATGCCGAACTGACCGTCCTGTCGAACGACGTCTGTACCCTGGGCGCCACGCGATCGTCGGCCTACGAGATGCACACCGGCTCGCGGCGCGCCCAGCCCGATGACATGGTGGTGCTGACCCTGATGCAGGCCGGCGAATTGGTGCCCGACATCTATGCGCGCAAGAGCGCGGGCGCTCTGAGTTTGTGCGCGCCGCGCGAGATGGGCGCCTTTCGCTGGGGGCAGGACGCGCGTCAGGTCTTTCTGACGCTGCCGCGCAGCACCGCCGCTGTGGCACTCGGGCATGAACCGCGCACCGCGCTGCTGAACTCGCGCTGTGCGCTGGCGCCAGCGCTGGCCAGCCAGATGAACCACGTCGCCCTGCTGCTGGGCCAAGGCGAGCGGGTGGACGCCACGGTTTACGCCGGCCTGCTGGACGCCACGCGTGCGCTGGCGCTGCTGGCGCTGCGCAACCTGGGCCACCAGGGCGCGGACGTCGATCTGCCCGACCTGACCGAAAGCCTGCATGCCGGCCGCCGGGCGGCGGCGCTGCGCTTCATGGAGCAGCACGCCCACCGCCATGAGTTGGACGCCGCGGCCATTGCGCGCGGCGCGGGCTGCTCGCGCACGCGGCTGTACGAGGCGTTCGCCGCTCAGGATCAGTCGGTGATGGGTGTGCTGCGCGAGCTGCGCCTGCAGCGCGCTCGGGCGCTGGTGGAGCAGGGGCTGCGGCTGCATGTGGGTGCGCTGTCCTGGCGCTGCGGCTTCGCCGACGCGTCGGCCTTCAGCAAGCTGTTTCGCGCCCGCTTCGGCCTCACGCCCACCGAATGGCGTGCGCGCTCGGCCGGGATGGGCCCGGCGCCATGATGTCCACCCCGCCGCCCTGCGTGCTGGAGCACTGGTCTTCCATCGAGGTCGATCCCGCGATCCGGCTCGACTATTGGCACGACGTGGCGCACAACTGGGTGGACGTGCAGCCGCTGTCGCCCGGCGACCAACTGGAGGCATCGTGGTCGCTGCTGCGCAGCGAGACCAGTTTTTTCGGCACCAAGCAATCCACCGCCTACGAGATGCGCACCAGCCCCCGCCACGTACCGCCGGGCGAGGACATGGTGGTGCTGTCGCTGCTGGAGGCTGGCGAGATGCAGCTGAACGCGGCGCCGGGCGAGCACCAGCGCGTGACGGCGGGCGCGCTGGGCATGCACGCGCCGCGCCAGGATGCCTGCTACCGCTGGGGCGACGGCGCGCGCCAGACCTATGTGGCGCTGCCGCGCAGCGTGGTGGTGGGCGTGCTGGGTCGTGAGCCGGGCAATGTGCTGCTGGCGCCTCAGCGTTGCGCGCTGGCCCCGGTGCTGGCCAGCCAGCTCTCGCACCTGGGGCTGCTGGCGCGCCAGCCCGGCCGCGTCCGCGCAGAAGAATATGCCGGTCTGCTGGACGCCACGTGCGCGCTGGCGCTGCTGACGCTGCGCAACCTGGGGCGCCAGGGCGAAGAGGTCGACCTGCCAGATGCGACGCAAAGTCTGCACGCCGGCCGCCGCGCGGCGGCGCTGCGCTTCATGGAAAGCCAGGCGCACCGACACGATCTGGATGCCAGCGCCATCGCACGCGGCGCGGGCTGTTCTCGCACGCGTCTGTACGAAGCTTTTGCCGAGCAGGACCAATCGGTGATGGACACGCTGCGCGAGATCCGCTTGCAGCGCGCCCGCGCCGCGATCGAGCGCAGCGTGCGCCTGCACGTGGGGCTGGTGGCCTGGCGCTGCGGGTTCGCCGACCCGTCGGGGTTCAGCAAGCTGTTCAGGGCGCGCTTCGGATTCACGCCGTCGGAGTGGCACCGCGGGGCGTGGACCCCTGACGGCGCTGCGCCCGCCCGGTCCCCGCACGGCAAGTGATTCGGGCGCCGCACCCGACGGATGGCCCGGATGGATGCAACCCACCCCTGGCACGCACGGTGTTCATGTTGCTCGCGTGCTCTCGAGCATGGCGCCGTAGCAGCGATGAGCCGCGTCAGCCGCTCAGGGTGAGTCACATCACTTTTGCGATCGACTCGCACACGTAGTCGATGTTCTTCTCGTTCAGCGCCGCCACGCACATGCGGCCGGTGTCAGTGCCGTAGACGCCGAATTCATTGCGCAGCCGCACCATCTGCTCCTTGCTCAGGCCCGAGTAGCTGAACATGCCGACCTGGGTGGTGATGAAGCTCATGTCCTTCTTCACGCCGGCGGCCGCGAGGCCCGCGACCAGCTTGTGGCGCATGGCCTTGATGCGGGTGCGCATGCCGGCCAGCTCCTGCTCCCACTGGGCGCGCAGCTTGGGATCCTGAAGCACCATGGCCACCACGGCGCCGCCGTGCGTGGGCGGGTTGCTGTAGTTGGTACGGATCATGATCTTGAGCTGGCTCAGTACCCGGGCAGCCTCGTCCTTGTTCGCGCACAGCACCGACAGCGCGCCGACGCGCTCGCCGTAGAGGCTGAAGCTCTTGGAAAACGAGGTCGAGACGAAGAACGTCAGGCCGGCGGCGACGAACTTGCCGATCACGGCGCCGTCCTCGGCAATGCCCTCGGCAAAACCCTGGTAGGCCATGTCCAGGAAGGGCGTGAGGCCCCGCGCCTTGACGGCGGCGATCACCTGGTCCCACTGCGCCGGCGTCAGGTCGTAGCCGGTGGGGTTGTGGCAGCAGGCGTGGAGCACCACGATGGTGCCGGCCGCGGCGGCCTGCAGGTCGGCCAGCATGCCGTCGAAGTCGAGTTGGCGCGTGCTGGCGCTGTAGTAGCGGTAGGTGCCGACGTCGAAACCGGCCTGGGTGAACAGGGCGCGGTGGTTTTCCCAGCTCGGGTCGCTGATCAGCACCTTGGCCGCGGGGTTGAGGTGCTTGAGGAAGTCGGCGC
>CAYZGL010000123.1:0-13625 GCA_964477985.1 uncultured Rubrivivax sp.
TGATGACGGTGATCGCGCTGCTGTTCGGCATCCACATGGTGATGGCCATCGGCGGTGCCGACATGCCGGTGGTGGTGTCGATGCTCAACAGCTACTCGGGCTGGGCCGCCGCGGCCACCGGCTTCATGCTCAGCAACGACTTGCTGATCGTGGTCGGCGCGCTGGTCGGCAGCTCGGGTGCGATCCTGTCCTACATCATGTGCCGCGCGATGAACCGCAACTTCATCAGCGTCATTGCCGGCGGCTTCGGCACCGGCGGCGGCGCGCCCGCGGCGGCAGCCGGCGGCGCACAGCCGGCGGGTGAAGTGGTGCCGGTGAGCGCGGCCGAGACCGCCGAGCTGCTGCGCGAGGCCAAGAGCGTGATCATCGTTCCGGGCTACGGCATGGCGGTGGCGCAGGCGCAGCACACCGTCAACGACATCACCAAGCTGCTGCGCGCCAAGGGCGTGAACGTGCGCTTCGGCATCCACCCGGTGGCCGGGCGCATGCCCGGGCACATGAACGTGCTGCTGGCCGAGGCCAAGGTGCCCTACGACATCGTGCTCGAGATGGACGAGATCAACCAGGACTTCCCCGAGGCCGATGTGGCGATGGTGATCGGCGCCAACGACATCGTGAACCCCGCCGCCGAGGACGACCCCACCAGCCCGATCGCCGGCATGCCGGTGCTGCAGGTGTGGAAGGCGCACACCTCGATCGTGATGAAGCGCAGCATGGCCTCGGGTTACGCCGGGGTCGACAACCCGCTGTTCTACAAAGAGAACAACCGCATGCTGTTCGGCGACGCGAAGAAGATGCTCGACGAGGTGCTGACCGCGCTGGAGGCGTGAGCGGGACATGGTCAGTCCCTGCGGACTGACCATGCCAGCGAACGGGCGGCGCGTCCCCGCGCCGCGCGGCCCGCAGGGCTGAGCGGGACATAGGCCTGCGCCTGCGCGCAGGCCTATGCCAGCGAAGGGGCGAGCGCTTGCAAGCGCGAGCGCGGCCTGCAAGGCTGAGGGGGACATGGTCAGTCCCTGCGGACTGACCATGCCAGCGAACGGGCGGCGCGTTCCCGCGCCGCCCGGCCTGCAGGGCTGAGCAGGACGTTGGCCTGCGCGCAGCGCGCAGGTCAACACCAGCGAAGGGGCGAGCGCACACCAAGCGCGGGCGCGGCCTGCAAGGTGGACAAGGTGTGTGCGGGAGGGTGGCACAAGAGGCCGGCGGCGAAGCGTAATTCGATCGGGGTGCCCAACGTATTGCGCGCGAAGCCCGCCATGACGCTGGCCGTCCGCCTGAAGCCTGAACTCGAGACCGCGCTGGCGCTGCATTGCGCCGACCGTGGCGTGACCAAGAGCCGGGTGGTGCAGCAGGTGCTGGCCGAATACCCGGCCCGGCCGGCCGCAGGCGGCAGCCCGCGCAGGCGGCGGGCTTGCCGGACGAGCCCGGCGAGACCTGGCTCGCCGAGGCCGCCGGCATCCACCGCATCGCCGCTGCGGTGCCCACGCGTGCTGCGCCCGCATGGGGCGCGTGCGCTGCGGCCCCCTGCGCTCAGCGCGCCTCCTGCCGCTTCAGCCAGTCGACCACTGCGCGCAGCACCTCGTCCTCGTGGCCGCGGTAGTCGTGCCGCGCGCCGGGAATCGGCACCTGTTCCATGTGGCCGGCCATGAACCTGCGGCGGTTGGCGGCGAACTGCGCATCCATGTCGTCCTCGGCGTAGACGTCGAGCACCGGCAGGCGCACGCGCATCAGGTTGCGGTTGCTGTTCAGTGGGTCGGGGCCGCCGGCAGTGATGCCCACGCCGATGAAGCCCGCGATGCCGGCCTGCGGGTGCTCGGCCAGGAACGCGGTGGCCATGCGCGCCCCCATGCTGTAGCCCATCAGGTAGATGCGCTGCACGCCCTTGTCCTGGCGCAGGAAGTCGATCGCCGCCTGGATGCGCGCATAGGCGTCGGGAAAAGTTTCGGCATAGGCCAGGAAGTGTTCCTGCGTGATGCGGCCCGGCAGCACCGGCATCTGCAGCGACAGCGTGTGGAAGCCCAGCTCGCGGTGGATGCCCTTGCGCAGCGGCGACACCACCTGCGAGTCGGCGTCCAGCCCCTGACCGTGAGCCAGGATCACCGCCACCGGGGACCCCGGCGCTTCGAGGTATTTGCCGGCCGGCATCTTCACGGCGGCGGCCGGCCCGCCCAGCGTGAGGCCGCCTGCCAGCGCCAGCAGGCTGCGCCGATCGATCGAGGCCCATGCCATCGCGGTGTCCTCCCCGGGTTCGAGTCTCGCCCCGCGGGCCGCGCCGGCGCTTGCGTGGGATCAATCGCAGCGGGCGGATGCTTGTGCCGGCGGCGCGGAAGGGCCCATCGGGCGGCGAGCCCGGCGTATCGGGCATGGCATCGCGCCGCACATTGCACGCACGCCGCCACAGTCGATCCCGACACCGGGCGTAGATCGAATCCCTGATGCCGGTGCCGTCAGCCAGGCGTCAGAATCCGCGCCAGCAGCGAAAAGGGCGCGGATGGACAGGATCTGGTTGAAGCACTACCCGGCCGGGGTTGCGGCGTCGGTGCCGGCCGACCGTTATGCCTCGCTGCAGCAGTTGTTCGACCAGTGCTTCGCGCAGCACGCGGCGCGGCCGGCCTTTCGCTGCATGGGCCGCAGTTACAGCTTCGGCGACATCGACGCGGCGTCGCGCGCGCTGGCCGCGTCCTTGCAGGCGCTGGGGCTGCAGCGCGGCGAGCGCGTCGCGCTGATGCTGCCCAACGTGCCGCAGTACGCGGTGGCGGTGGCGGCGGTGCTGCGCGCCGGGCTGGTGCTGGTCAACGTCGATCCGCTGTTCACGCCGCGCGAGCTGGAGCACCAGCTGAAGGACTCGGGCGCGCAAGCGATCATCCTGCTCGAGAATTTCGCCACCACGCTGCAGCGCGTGGCCGATACGCTGCCGCTGAAGCACGTGATCCTGGCGTCGCTGGGCGACATGCTCGGCAGCGTCAAGGGCACGCTGGTCAACCAGGTGCAGCGCAACCTGAAGAAGCAGGTGCCGCCGTTCGAGCTGCCCGGCGCCTTGCGCTTCAACGACGCGCTGGCGCGCGGCCGCCACGCGGCCTGGGCGCCGCCGCCGCTCGGGCCCGACGACATCGCCTTGCTGCAGTACACCGGCGGCACCACGGGGCCGAGCCGCGCTGCCGTGCTGCTGCACCGCAACCTGGTGGCCAACGTGCTGCAGGCGGCCGCCTGGCAGCGCCCGGCGCTGCAGCGGGTGCCGCCGGGCGAGCAGCTGAGCATGGTGTGCGCGCTGCCGCTGCACCACATCTACGGCTTCACCGCCAGCCTGCTGCTCGGGCTGCACCTGGGTGCGTGCAACCTGCTGATCGCCGACGCGCAGGACACCGGGGCGATGCTGAAGGAGCTGGCGCGCCACCGGGTGCACAGCTTCCCGGCGGTGGACACGCTGTTCGGCGCGATCGCGTCGCACCCCGATTGCGGCCAGGTCGACTGGAGCCATCTGGTGCTGGCGCTGGGCGGCGGCATGGCGGTGCAGCCGGCCACCGCGCGGCGCTGGCGGCACAAGACCGGCTGCCCGATCCGCCAGGGTTACGGCTTGTCGGAAGCCAGCCCGTCGGTGAGCTGCACGCCGGTGGACGGCAGCGTGTGCAGCGGCAACATCGGCCTGCCGCTGCCCGGCACCGAGCTGGCGCTGCTGGACGAAGCCGGCGCCGAAGTCGCGCCGGGCATGGCCGGCGAGATCGCGGTGCGCGGGCCGCAGGTGATGGCCGGCTACTGGCAGCGCCCCGACGAGACGGCGCGGGTGATGACGCGCGACGGCTTCCTGCGCACCGGCGACATCGGCGCGGTGGACGAGCGCGGCTGCTTCAGCCTGGTCGAGCGCAAGAAGGACCTGATCATGGTCGGCGGCCTGCACGTCTTTCCCAGCGAGATCGAGTCGGCGGTGGCCACGCTGCCCGGCGTGCTCGAGTGCGCGGCTTGCGGCGTGCCGGATGGCGGTGAAGGCGAGGCCGTCAAGCTGGTGGTGGTCAGGAGCGACCCGCAGCTGGCCGAGGCCGACATCCGCGCCTTTTGCGACGCGCATCTGGCCGTGTACAAGCGCCCGCGCAGCATCGAGTTCCGCGAAGCGCTGCCCCGCAGCGCGATCGGCAAGCTGCTGCGCCGGCAGTTGCGTGCCGCCGCGGCCTGAAGGCATGCGCCTGTTCGTCGACCTGGCGCTCGCTGGCGAGGCCGACATCGAACTGCCGGCTGCGGCGGCGCGCCACGTGCAGGTGCGCCGGCTGCAGCCCGGCGACGCGCTGCGGCTGTTCGACGGCCGCGGCGGTGAATGGCGGGCCACGGTGCAGCGCATGGGCCGCACGCAGGTGGTGGTGCGCGTGGCGGGCTTCGATCCGGTCGAGCGTGAGGCGGCGCTGCCGGCCACGGTGGCGCTGGGCATGCCGGCCAACGAGCGCATGGACTTTCTGGTCGAAAAAGCCACCGAGCTGGGGGTGCACGCGATCCAGCCGCTGCTGTGCGAACGCTCGGTGCTGCGCCTGAGCGGCGAGCGCGCACAGCGCAAACGCGAGCACTGGCAGGCGATCGCGGTGGCCGCGGCCGAGCAGTGCGGGCGCACGCGCGTGCCGCAGGTGTCCCCGGTGTGTGCGCTGCTGGCTTTTTTGGATCGACCGCATGCCGAGGCGCAGCGCGTATTGCTCAGCCCGGCAGCCGACACGCCCGCGCTGCACCAGCTGCAGCCCGACCCGTGCGGCCTGATCACCCTCAGCGGCCCCGAAGGCGGCCTGACGGCGGCCGAGGAACAGGCGGCGCTGGCGAGCGGATTCCGCCGCATGCAGCTGGGTGCGCGCATGCTGCGCGCCGAAACGGCGCCGCTGGCGGTGCTGGCCTGGCTGGGCTTGCGCGGATGAGGCTGCGTGGTGCGCCGGGCCGATGCGCGCGCCGGCGTCGATAATCCCGGTTTTCAAGGAGGATGGTCATGGGACTGCTGGATATCGTGACGGGCGCGCTGGCGGGTCGGCCGACCGAGGGCGGCGCGGGCGGCCTGGGTGAGCTGCTGGGCGGGCAGATGCAAGGCGGCCAGGCCGATCTGCTGAAGCTGGTGCTGGGCATGCTCGCCGGCGATGGGCACGGCGGCGGCCTGGCCGGGCTGGTGCGCAACTTCCAGCAAGCCGGCCTGGGCGAGCAGGTGAATTCGTGGATCGGCAGCGGCCAGAACCTGCCGGTGTCGGGCGAACAACTCGGCAAGGTGTTCGGCTCCGAGCAGATGTCGCAGATGGCCGAGCGCATGGGGCTGTCCACCGGCGACCTGGGCGCACAGCTGTCGCAGCTGCTGCCGCAGGCGGTGGACCACCTGACGCCCGACGGGCAGATGCCCGACGGCGGCCTGGGCAGCCTGGGCGAACTGCTGTCGCGCCTGGCGCGCGGCTGAGCCGCGCGGCCGGCGGCTGCAGCGGCTACAGCGGCATGCGCGCCGCGGCCGCGGCGTCGAGTGCGCCTTCGCCGCGCGCGATCGCGGCGTCGAACATCGCGGCCAGGCCGGGCATCACGAACAGCTCGACGCCGCCGCGCCGGGCCTCTTCGATCATCAGGCGCACGTCCTTGCGCGCCATTGCGATCTCGAACGAGGGCTTGTCGAACTCGGCCGCCGTGATGCGCGCGGCGCGCGCCGGCAGCGTCGCGCCCGGGTTGAACTGGTCGAACAACGAAAACGCGTCCTTCGTGTCGATGCCCACCGCGTGCGCCAGCCGGTTGACGTCGCCCAGCAGCCCCAGCAGCCCCAGCAGCGTGAGGTTGCCGAACAGCTTGAAGGCGGCGGCGCGCTGCGGCGCCTCGCCGACGTAGTGCACCGTGCCGGTCATGCGCTGCAGCGCCGGCAGCAGCGCATCGTGCTGCGCGCGCGGCCCCGACACCAGCATCAGCCCGCTGCCGTCGGCAGCGTTGGCCGGGCCCATGAACACCGGTGCATGCTGGAATACGCGGCCGCGTGCGGCCCAGCGCGCGGCGCGCTCGGCGGTGGGCCGCACCGCGGTGGTGGTGTGGTCGACGATCCAGGTGTCGGCGCCGATGCGGCCGGCCAGCGGCTCGAGCACGGCGTCGACCGAGGCATCGTCGGCCAGCGACAGGTGGATGCGCTGCACGCCGGCCAGCGCCGCGGCCGGGTCGTCGAAGGCCCGCGCGCCCAGCGGCTGCAATGCGCGCGCCTTGGCCGGGCTGCGGTTCCACACGTTGACCTCGATGCCGTTGGCGCGCGCGCGCTTCACGAAGCCGGTGCCCATCAGGCCGGCGCCGAAGAAAGCGATCTTGTGCATGTGCTTCTCCCGTGGCGAGGCGGCACGATAGCGCAGCCCGCGGCGACAATGGCGGCCACAGCAAGGACACCCCCATGCCGATCTACGAATATTCCTGCCAGGACTGCGGCAGCGCCTTCGAACTGCTGGTGCGCTCGGACACGGTGCTCGAATGCCCGCAATGCCATTCGCCGCAGCTGGCCAAGCAGTTGTCGGTCTTTGCCACGGCGGGCAGCGCCGAGGCGATGCCAACCCTGCCGGCAGGCCCCTGCGGCAGTTGCGGCCACCCGGACGGCCCCGGCGCCTGCGCCTTCAACTGAGCACCCCCAGGGCCGGGCTGCGCCCAGCCCGCCATCGGACCTGCAGGTCCGATGGCCCTCGCCAGGCGAAGAACAGTCCGCAGCGGCCTGTTCTTCGTCCGGGCTCGGCCCACCCGCGGGGGTCGAGGAAACTCGGGGCGGCCCGGCGTTTCCTCGAGAAATTCAGCCGCGCGCCGACCCGGCCACCAGATCGAAGCGGAACAGCCGGCATTCGATCGGCCCGTTCCACAGCGGCACGCGCTGCGAGGCCTTCAGCCGCATCGCGCCGGGCAGCTTCATGTCGGGGCTGAGCACCCAGGCGGTCCAGCCCGCCGGATGTTGCGTATAGGCGCGCTTCCAGTGCGCGGCCAGGCGCGTGAAGAAGTCCTGCGGCAGTTCGCGGTTCTCGGCCCAGGCTCGCACCGGTCTTGCCGCCTTGCCGGCGGCGGCGATGCGTTCTCCGTAGGGCGGATTCAACATCAGCGTGCCGGGCAGCGTGCCCGGCAGCGGCGGCGCGGCGCGTTCGAGCGCGTCGCCGCCGTGGAACTCGATGGCATGCGCGACGCCGGCGCGCTGCGCGTTGCGCCGCGCGAAGTCGAGCATGCGGAACGACACGTCGCTGGCGAAGATCGGCACCGCCGGCGCGTGCACGCGCGCTTGCGCCTGGCTCTTCAGGCGTTGCAGCTGGGCGCGCATCTCGGGCGTGGCGAAGGGCCGCAGCCGTTCGAAGGCAAAGCGCCGCTGCAGCCCCGGCGCGATGCCGCAGGCGATCTGCGCCGCCTCGATCGCGATGGTGCCGCTGCCGCAGCACGGGTCGTGCAACGCGCCGCCGGCTTGCGCCGTGCCGTGCCAGCCGGCGGCGGCCAGCATCGCCGCGGCCAAGGTTTCTTTCAGCGGGGCGTCGCCCTTGTCCTCGCGCCAGCCGCGCTTGAACAGCGCCTCGCCCGAACTGTCCAGGTACAGCGTGGCGCGTTGCGGCCCCAGGTGCAGCAGCAGCGGCAGATCCGGTTGGCGCGTGGCTACATCGGGGCGCGCGCCTTGCGTTTCGCGCAGGTGGTCGCACACCGCGTCCTTGATGCGCAGCGCGGCGAAGTTCAGGCTGCGCAGCGGGCAACGCTGCGCGGTGGTGTCTACGCGCAAGGTGTGCTGTGGCGTGATCCAGGCAGCCCAGTCGATGCGCCGCGCCAGCGCGTACAGGTCGTCCTCATGGCGGTACTCGGCGCTGGCCAGTTCGACCAGCACGCGCTGCGCCAGGCGGCTGCCGAGGTTCAACGCCATCAGCCCCGCGCTGTCGGTGTGCAGCCCTACCCCGCCGCGGCGCGACTGCGGCTGGCTTCCCGGCAGCAGCCGGCCGGCTTCGTCGCACAGCAGCGCTTCGACGCCGGCCGCACAAGGCAGGAACAGCCGCCAACGCATCGGATCTGCGCGCATTCAGGCCTGCCTGCGCAGGCTGGCTGGCGCGATCTTCAGCCCCTCGCGGTATTTGGCCACGGTGCGCCGTGCCACCTGGATGCCCTGCTCGTCCAGCATCTGGCTGAGCTGGCTGTCCGACAGCGGCTTGGCCGGGTTCTCGGCACTTACCAGTTGTTTGATCAGTGCGCGTACCGCGGTGCTGGAGGCGTTGCCGCCGGACTCGGTGGCCAACGACGAGCCGAAGAAGTACTTCAGCTCGAAGGTGCCCATCGGCGAACTCAGGTATTTGGCGGTGGTGACGCGCGAGATGGTCGATTCGTGCAGGTTCAGCTCGTCGGCGATCTCGCGCAATACCAGCGGCTTCATCGCGATGGCGCCGTGCGTGAAGAAGCTCTTCTGGCGCGCGACGATGGCGCTGGATACGCGCAGGATGGTGTCGAAGCGCTGCTGGATGTTCTTCAGAAACCAGCGCGCCTCCTGCAGTTTGGCGCTCATGCCGGCGTTTGACCCTGAATTGCCGCGCGATGCGCGCAGTGCCTGCGCATACAGGTCGTTGACGCGCAGCTTGGGCATGACGTCCGGGTTCAGCACCACCTTCAAGCCCCGTCCGGAGCGGCGCACGATCACATCGGGCACCACGGCGTAGGTCTCGGTGGACTGGAAGGCGCGGCCGGGTTTGGGTTCGCACCGCATGATCAGCGCATGGGCCGCGCGCACCAGGCTTTCATCGCTTTCCGTCACTGCGGCCAGCCGCTTGTGGTCGCGCCTGGCGAGCGCTTCGAGATGGCGCTGGCTCGCCACCAGCGTCGACGCCAGGGCCTGCGCCGGGCTGGGCGGGAGCGCGCGAAGCTGCAGACTCAGGCACTCGCCGAGCGAGCGTGCGCCCACTCCAGCCGGCTCCATGCTGTGCAGCCAGGCGAGCGCGCATTGCAGCTGCGCCAGCAATTGCTCGCGCGACTCGGCATCGGACAAGCCGATCATCTCGGCCAGCCGCGCGACGATGTCTTCCACCGGGTCGGCCAGGTAGCCGTCGGCGTCCAGCGATTCGATCAGCGCCTCGAGCGCGGCGCGATCCTCGGCGCTCAAGCGCATGCCGGCAATCTGGGCACGCAGGTGCTGCTGCAGCGACACGCTTGCGTCGCCGCGCTCGATTTCGGCGCCATCGTCGTCGCCGGACGCGCTGCCGCTGACCCCCGGCGTTTCGCGGATACCGTCGAAGTCGTCGCCTTCGGTGCCGTTCTCCCAGTCATCGCGCTCGGATGCGCCGAAATCGTCCGCGCGGACTTCGTCCAGGCCGGCGTCGCCGGCGCCGCCTTCCAAGTCGTCGCGCTCGCGCGCATCGTTGCCGGCCTCACCCGCGCCGTCGTTCGCCGCGCGCTCCGACGGTGCAACGCCGTACGCCGCGGCCTCGTCGTCGACCTCGAGAAAGGGGTTTTGCTCCAGCAGCAGGCCCACTTCCTGCTGCAACTCCAGCGTCGACAGCTGCAGCAGGCGGATCGACTGCTGCAACTGCGGTGTCAGCGCCAGGTGCTGCGAAAGGCGAACCTGGAGCGAAGGTTTCAGCGCCGACATCGCCGCAGCCGCCCTACATGCGGAAGTGCTCGCCGAGGTACACCTTGCGCACCTCGGCGTGGTCGACGATCTGCTGCGGCGTGCCCTCGGCCAGCACTTGGCCGTCGCTGATGATGTAAGCGCGGTCGCAGATGCCCAGCGTTTCGCGCACGTTGTGGTCGGTAATCAGCACGCCGATGCCGCGCTGACGCAGGTAGCCGATGATGCGCTGGATCTCGATGACCGCGATCGGGTCGATGCCGGCGAAGGGCTCGTCGAGCAGGATGAAGCGCGGCTGCGTGGCCAGCGCACGCGCGATCTCGACGCGGCGGCGCTCACCGCCGGACAACGCCGGCGCCGGCGAGTCGTGCAGCTTTTCGATGCCCAGCTCGTGCAGCAGCCGGGCCAGTTGCGCGTCGATCACGCCTTTCTTCTGCGCGCGGCCGCGCTCGTCGAGCTGCAGCTCCAGCACCGCGCGCACGTTCTCTTCCACCGTCAGCTTGCGGAAGATCGATGCCTCCTGCGGCAGGTAGGACAGCCCGAGGCGTGAGCGCCGGTGTATCGGCAGGCCGTGCACTGGCTGGCCATCGATCAGGATCGTGCCGGCATCGGCACGAATCAGGCCGACAACCATATAGAAAGTGGTTGTCTTGCCGGCGCCGTTGGGTCCCAGCAGGCCGACCACCTCGCCCGCGCCGACCGCCAGGTGCACCTCCTTGACCACCATGCGCGAGCCATAGCTCTTGCGCAGACCCTCGGCCTGCAGCCGGCTGGCCGATGCCGCCGCGGGCACGGCGCTCAACGCGGCACTCCGGAGGGCTTCAGCGGCAACGCCGGCCCGCTCGGCGGCGCCGATGCGGCAGAGTCCTCGCGCGGCGCGAACACCGCGCGCACGCGCCCGGTGGGGTTGGCCGGCGAGCTGGCGCCGCCGGTGACCTTGAACAGCTCGTTGGTGTTGTCCCAGGTGATCAGCGCGCCGGTGATCTCGTCGGCGACGACGCCGCCGCGCAGCCGCCGCACGACGGCGTTTCCGATCAGCCGGAAGGTGTCGCTGCGCGCATCGAACTCGATGCGCTCGGCTGTGCCTTCGACGATCTCGTCGACGCCATCACGCTTCTGGCGCACGCTGGCCGGGTGCTCGGCGCTGCCGAAGGCCTTGGCTTCGCGGTAGCCGTCGGGGCGCTCGCGCAACTCGACACGATCGGCGCGCAACAGCATCGTGCCCTGGCTGATGACGACGTTGCCGCTGAAAATCACCACCTGGCGCTGAAGATCGACGCTGCCGGGCTGTTCGGCCTCGATCGCCATCGGCTTGCTGCGATCGGCCTTTTCGGCCCTGGCGGGCGCCGTGACCACGGTGGCCAGCATGGCGGCCGCGGCAAGGCCTACGGCGATGGGCAGGCGAAGCGGGCAGGCGATCACGTTCTACGGCATGAAACTTGCAGACCATTCTAGCCACAACAAACGCCGATGTGACGAGCCGCGGCCGGCAATAGTCGACGCGCCGCGCGCGGCAGCGCGCCGCGCCCAGCCTCAGCCCGGCTTGCGCACGTTCTGGATCAGCGTGTCGGTGACGGCCAGTGCGCGCTCGTTGCTGCCGGCCTGCGCGCCGGAGGTGGTGTAGCGGCCCTGCACGCCCATCGTGGGCACGCCGTCGATCTTGTAGGCCTCGCTCAACTGCTGTGCCTGGCGGGCCTTGGACTGCACGCTGAAGGACTTGAAGTGCTCGATGAACTTGGCGCCGTCCACGCCGTTGGCGGTCATGAAGGCGGCGAGGTCGGCTTCCTTGTCCAGCCGCATGCGCTGCTGGTGGATGGCGTCGAACACCTTGCGGTGCATCGCGTCGACCTTGCCCATCGCCTCGAGCGCGAAATAGATCTTCTGGTAGTTCTCGTACAGCGCGTTGAATCCCACCGGCACGCGCTTGAGCACCACATCGGCCGGCAGCCGCTTGGCCCACTGCTCGAGCGTGGGCTCCAGCGCGAAGCAGTGCGGGCAGCCGTAGGAGAAGAACTCCACGACCTCGATCTTCCCGGCCGGCACCGACACCGGCACCGGCTGCGCCAGCCGCGTGTAGTGCTTGCCTTCGATGGGGGTGCCCTGCGCGGCCGCATTGCTCGTCCAGGCGGCGGCCAGCCCGGCGGCGGCAAGCTGCAGCGAAAATTCACGGCGTTTCATGGCAATCCCTTGTCTGCGGCGGTTGGGCTGGCCCGCCCTTGGAGCGGGGGTTCACTGGCGTTGCACACGCACCAGCGTGGCATCGACACCGGCGGCCTGCAGCTTGTCGATGGCGGCGTCGGCCTGCGCACGCGCGTCGAAGGGGCCGATGCGCACGCGGTAGACGGTGCGCCCGGCCTGTTCGCGCTCGGTGATGCGAGCGTCCAGCCCCAGCAGCGCCAGTTTCGCGCGCTGCGCTTCGGCGTCGTCGACGCGCGTGAAAGCGCCAGCCTGGGCGAAAAACTGCAGCCCGCCCGCGCCGGCGGGTGCCGGGGTGGAGGGCGTCGCGCCGTTGGGCGGCGGCGTGGCCGCGGCACGCGTGGCCGGTGCCGGCGCGGTGCCGGGCAGCGTGGCCGCGGGCGCGGCGGGGGGGGGGGGCAGGGCCGGCGGCGGGGGCGCCGGCGACGGGCTGGCCGCGGCAGGCGGGCGCGCCGGCGGCTTGCCGTTCAGCGCCGCGTTCGGATCCCAGTTCTTGTTGCGCTGGGTCTCGGCCGCGTCCTGGTCGGCGGTGCGGTTGGGCACCTTGTTGATGAAGGGGATCGGCACCTTGGTGACGTACAGCGCCACGCCCAGCGCCGCGGCCAGGCCGATCAGCAGCCCGATGATCAGGCCGACGAGGAAGCCACCTTGAGATCTGGATCGGGTCTTCATGCGCTGGGCTGCGGCTGCGGCGCGGCCTCGCGCGCCATGGTGTCGGGGGCCTGCACGCCCAACAAGGCCAGCCCGTTGCGCAGCACCTGTCGCGTGGCCGCCAGCAGCGCCATGCGCGCACGCGCCAGCGCCTCGTCGTCCACCAGGAAGCGCTCGGCCGCGTACCAGCCATGCAGCGCGGCCGCCAGCTGGCGCAGGTAGAACGCCACATCGTGCGGCGCCAGCTCGGCGGCGGCGCGCGCCAGCATGTCGGGGAACGCGGCCAGCTCGAGCATCAGCGCCTGCTCGGTCGGTGCATTCAGCAGCGACAGGTCGGCGCCGTCGATGCCCTTGCCCCACTGCGCCAGCACCGAGCAGATGCGCGCATGGGCGTACTGCACGTAGAACACCGGGTTCTCGTCGTTGGCCTGCAGCGCCAGGTCGATGTCGAACACGAACTCGGTGTCGGCCTTGCGGCTGATGAGGAAGAAGCGCACCGCGTCGCGGCTGGTCCAGTCGATCAGGTCGCGCAGCGTCACGTAGCTGCCGGCGCGCTTGGAGATCTTCACCTCCTGGCCGCCGCGCATCACCGTGACCATCTTGTGCAGCAGGTAGTCCGGGAAGCCCGCCGGGATGCCCAGGCCGGCGGCCTGCAGCCCGGCGCGCACGCGCGCGACGGTGCCGTGGTGGTCGCTGCCCTGCACGTTGATGACCTTGGCAAAGCCGCGCTCGAACTTGTGAATGTGATAGGCGACGTCGGGCACGAAGTAGGTCCAGCTGCCGTCGGACTTGCGCATCACGCGGTCCTTGTCGTCGCCGTACGCGGTGCTGCGCAGCCACAGCGCGCCGTCCTGCTCGTAGGTGTGGCCGCCGTCGACCAGGCGCTTGACCGCCGCATCCACGCGGCCGCTGCCGTACAGGCTGGATTCGAGGAAATAGTGGTCGAAGCGCACGCCGAAAGCCTGCAGGTCCAGGTCCTGCTCGCGCCGCAGATACGCCACCGCGAACTGGCGGATGTCGTCCAGGTCGTCGGCATCGCCGCTGGCGGTGAATTCGCGGTCGTCGGCCCTGACCGTGGCGCGTTCGCGGTACGCCGCGGCGATGTCGGCGATGTACTCGCCGTTGTAGGCCGCTTCGGGCCAGCCGGCGGCGCCGGGTTGCAGGCCGCGCAAGCGCGCCTGGGTGGAGGTGGCGAGGTTGGCGATCTGCACGCCGGCGTCGTTGTAATAGAACTCGCGCGCGACCTGCC
>CAYZGL010000124.1:0-13567 GCA_964477985.1 uncultured Rubrivivax sp.
TGAGCTTCGAGACGCCCAAGGGCAAGATGACCTTCCGCAAGGAAGACCACCAGGCGATGCAGGACATGTTCGCCTTCAGGATCAAGGCCGACCCGGCCTTCGCCTGGGGCGTGCCGGAGCTGACGCGGGTGATCAAGGCTTCCGAGATGGACGTGCCGATCCGCAACAAGCGCTGACGCGCTTGTTGCGGATCCTCCGCTGACGTTCTGCTCCCCCCAGCCCCCTCCGCGAGGGGGCTCCAGTCAGATCGACGAGCCCGGCCTGAAGGCCGGGCCAAGGCCTCGCCGTGCTCGAAACCCGCGACCTCACCATCCGCTTCGGCGGCCACGTGGCTGTCGACCATGTGTCCTGTGCCTTTGCGCCGGGCACGCTGACGGCCATCGTCGGCCCGAACGGCGCGGGCAAGACGACCTACTTCAATCTGATCTCCGGCCAACTGCGGGCGACGCAAGGGCAGGTGCTGCTGAACGGCGAGGACATCACCCGGCTGCCGGCGCCGCTGCGCACGCATCGCGGCCTGGGGCGGGCCTTCCAGCTGACCCAGCTCTTTCCGAACCTGAGCGTGCAGGAGAACGTGCGCCTGGCCGTGCAGGCACGCGAGGCCGGCCGCCACGGCGGGCTCGACCTGTTCAGCGTGTGGCTCGACCGCAAGGCCTGGATAGCCGAGGCACGGCGCATCCTCGATTCGGTGCGCCTGGACGACAAGCGGGACGCCACCGCGGCCAGCCTGCCGCACGGCGACCAGCGCAAGCTCGAAGTCGCGCTGCTGATGGCGCTGGACCCCAAGGTCTACATGTTCGACGAGCCCACCGCCGGCATGAGCGTGGACGAGGTGCCGGTGATCCTGGACCTGATTCGCGAGCTGAAGGCGCGCCGCGACCGCTTGATCCTGCTGGTCGAGCACAAGATGGACGTGGTCAGCGAACTCGCCGACCGCATCGTCGTGCTGCACAACGGCCAGCTCGTCGCCGACGGCGAGCCGGCGAGCGTGATCGCGTCTGCAGTCGTGCAGCAGGCCTACCTGGGCGTGGTGCCGGAGGAGGCGGTATGAGCGCCGTGCTCGAACTGCAGGGCGTGCACACGCACATCGGCGCCTACCACATCCTGCACGGCGTCGACCTGCAGGTGCCGGCCGGGCAGGTGACGATGCTGCTGGGCCGCAACGGTGCCGGCAAGTCGACCACGCTGCGCACGATCATGGGCTTGTGGGCCACCTCGAGCGGCGCGGTGCGCTTCAGGGGGCGGCAGATCGGCGGCCCGAAACTCGAAGCCGGCCGACCGGCCGGCTCGGCACAACTCGCCACGCCCGACATCGCGCAACTCGGCATCGCCTACGTGCCCGAGGCGATGGGCATCTTCACCGACCTGACGGTGCAGGACAACATGGTGCTGGCCGCACGCAGCGCGCGCCGCGCGGCCGAGCTGGATTCGGCAAGGCTGGAATGGATCTTCGGCCTGTTCCCGGCGCTGAAGAAGTTCTGGCTGTACCCGGCCGGCAAGCTGTCGGGCGGGCAGAAGCAGATGCTGGCCGTGGCCCGGGCCATCGTCGAGCCGCGCGAACTGCTGCTGATCGACGAACCCAGCAAGGGCCTGGCGCCGTCGATCATCCACAACCTGATCGACGCCTTGCGCCAGTTGAAGGCGCAGAACACCACCATCCTGCTGGTCGAGCAGAACTTCCAGATGGCCAAGGCGCTGGGCGACGGCGTCGCGGTGATGGACAACGGCCGCATCGTGCACGCCGGCGCGATGGCGCAGCTGGCCGAGGACGAGACGCTGCAGCACCGGTTGCTGGGGCTTTCACTGGGAGCGCATCAATGAGCACGCAAGCGCGGCGGGCCGAGCGCCGGGCCGCTCCCAAGCCGGCCGTTCTCTCGGGCGAAGCGTCCGCTGGACGCTCCGCCTCCGAGCTCACCCCCTCGGGGGACCGGGCGGGGTACTCCCCGACCGAGGGGCTCCAGGTACCGAAAGCCGAGTTCGACTTCAAGCCGCTGCTGCTGCTGGGCGCGGTGCTGCTCGCCGCCTGGCCGCTGATCGGCTCGTCGTCCACCTGGCTCACGCTCAGCGTCGCCGGGCTGGCGATGGGGCTGATCATCTTCGTCATCGCCTCGGGCCTGACGCTGATCTTCGGCCTGATGGACGTGCTCAACTTCGGCCACGGCGTGTTCATCGCGCTCGGCGCCTTCGTCGCCACCAGCGTCATGGGCGGCATGGCCGACTGGACCGCCAGCGAATCGCTGATGAGCAACCTGGCCGCGGTTTTCGCCGCGATGCTCATCGCCATGGCCGCAGCCGGCGCGCTGGGCCTGGCCTTCGAGCGCGTGATCGTGCGCCCGGTTTACGGGCTGCACCTGAAGCAGATCCTGATCACGATGGGCGGCATGATCGTCGGCGAGGAGCTGATCAAGGTCATCTGGGGCCCGCTGCAGATCCCGCTGCCGCTGCCCGCCGCGTTGCGCGGCAGTTTCGTCATCGGCGACGCCTCGATCGAGAAGTACCGCGTGCTCGCGGTGGCCATCGGCCTGGTGGTGTTCGCGCTGCTGCTGTTCGCGCTGAACCGCACCAAGGTCGGCCTGCTGATCCGCGCCGGCGTGCAGGACCGCGAGATGGTCGAAAGCCTGGGCTACCGCATCCGGCGCCTGTTCGTAGTCGTGTTCGCCGCGGGTTCGGCGCTGGCCGGCCTGGGCGGCGTGATGTGGGGGCTGTACCAGCAGTCGGTGACGCCGCAGATCGGCGCGCAGGTCAACGTGCTGATCTTCATCGTCATCATCATTGGCGGGCTGGGCAGCACCTTCGGCTGCTTCGTCGGCGCATTGCTGGTCGGGCTGATGGCCAACTACACCGGCTACCTGGCGCCCAAGGTGGCGCTGTTCTCCAACATCGGGCTGATGGTCGCGATCCTGCTGTGGCGGCCGCAGGGGCTGTATCCGGTGACCAACCGATGAAGCCGATGCAGCTGTCGGACGCCATGCGCGGGCGCTGCCCAATGCCTTCGACCACCGCGCGTGCCATGGGTGGCGGGCACCCTCCCACTCCATGTCCCCCGGGCCGGTCTTCGACCGTCCCTCCTCCTTTACTTCCGTGGGAGGGTGCCCACCACCCATGGCCTGCCACCGTCCGGGTATTCGACGGCCGAACACCCCTGCGGCGGCTTGCCGAGGATGGCGGGTGCCCTTGCCCGGAAGTAAAGGAGGAGCCGGCGGCCGCAGGCCGCTGGCGGGGGACGGCAAGGGCACCCGCCGTCCTCGGCTCGCGCCATGCCCGGCACGCCGAGGCAGTGCACGAAAAGGACCGCACCCCATGCTGAGCCGCCTGCTGTCGCACGACTACCCGCGCAGCCGCTGGCTGGCGCTCGCGTTGATCGCCATCGCCATCGCGCTGGCCTTCGCCCCCTTCCTGTTCCCGGGCAGCAAGGCGCTGGGCGTGGCGGCGAAGATGCTGGTGTTCATCCTGCTGGTGGCCAGCTACGACCTGCTGCTGGGCTACACCGGCATCGTCAGCTTCGCGCACACGATGTTCTTCGGCATCGGCGCCTATGGCATCGCCATCGCCAGCACACGCATGGGAGAAGGTTTTGCGGCGGTAGGCGTGGGCCTGGGCGTGGCGCTGGCGTTGTCGCTCGCGCTGTCACTGGTGATCGGCCTGTTCAGCCTGCGCGTCAAGGCGATCTTCTACGCGATGATCACGCTGGCCGTGGCCGCGGCCTTCCAGACGCTGGCCTCGCAGCTGAGCGACCTTACCGGCGGCGAAGACGGCTTGACCTTCAAGAACCCGCAGCTCTTCAGCCCTTCGTTCGAACCCTTCGAGACCGAAGTCTTCGGCGTGCTGATCGACGGCAAGATCTTCAGCTACTACCTGCTGTTCGTCGTCGTCGCCGCGCTGTTCCTGCTGCTGCTGCGTTTCGTCAACAGCCCCTTCGGCCGCGTGCTGCAGGCGATCCGCGAGAACGACTTCCGCGCCGAGGCCATCGGCTACCGCACCGTCACCTACCGCACGCTGAGCAACGTGCTGTCGGCGCTGTTCGCCACCGTGGCCGGCGCGCTGCTGGCGATCTGGCTGCGCTACACCGGGCCCGACACCACGCTGAGCTTCGAGATCATGCTCGACATCCTGCTCATCGTCGTCATCGGCGGCATGGGCACGATGTACGGCGCGGTCGTCGGCGCGGTGCTGTTCGTGCTGGCGCAGAACTACCTGCAGGACCTGCTGCGCTTCAGCGCCGGCGCGCTCGAAGGCGTGCCGGTGCTGTCGCAGCTGGTCTCGCCCGACCGCTGGCTGCTGTGGCTGGGCGTGCTGTTCGTGCTGTCGGTCTACTACTTCCCGGCCGGTGTGGTCGGCCGGCTGCGTGTGGGCGCTTTGCGGAGCCGGTCATGAGCTTCACTTCCAACTACCTCGGCTGCCTCGGCCGCGAACTGCACTACACCGAGTGGGGCGCGGGCCATGCCGAGACGGTCATCGCCTGGCACGGCCTGGCGCGCACCGGGCGCGACATGGACGACATCGCCGCGCACCTGGCCAAGGCCTACCGCGTGATCTGCCCCGACACCCTCGGGCGCGGCCTGAGCCAATGGAGCCCGGCGCCCGAGCAGGAATACAACCTGGCCTTTTATGCGCAGCTGGCGGCCTCGCTGCTGGACCAGCTGGGGCTGGAGCAGGTGCACTGGCTCGGCACCTCGATGGGCGGCGCCATCGGCCTGAAGGCCGCGGCCGGCCCGTTGCGCGGGCGCATCCGCCGCCTGGTGCTCAACGACATCGGGCCGCAGCTGGCTTCAGCCGCGGTCGAACGCATCCGCGCCTACGCCGGCAAGCCGCCGGCCTTCGCCACGGTGAGCGAGCTCGAGGCCTACTTCCGCAGCGTCTACAAGCCTTTTGGGGCGATGAGCGATGCGCAATGGCGGCGCTTGACCGAGACCTCCACGCGCCGCCTGCCCGACGGCCGCGTGACCGCGCACTACGACCCGGCGATGGTGTTGCAGTTCACCCATCACCCCGACGACTACGACCAGTGGGAAGCCTGGGACAGCCTGGACCTGCCGGTGCTGTGCCTGCGCGGCGAACATTCCGACCTGCTGCTGCCGAGCGTGGCCGAGGCGATGCGCAACCGCGGCCCGCGCGCACTGGTGGTGCAGATCGCCGGCTGCGGCCACGCACCCACGCTGAACACGCCCGAGCAGTACGCGCTGGTCGAGCGTTTTCTGGCGGCCTGAGCCAGGCACCGCGCGCGGCGCGCGGCAACCCGGCCGAGGGGCCGGGTTCATCTGTCACGGTGTCGAACCGAAGCGATAGAACACCTCGCCCGGCGTGCCGTCGTGCCAGCCGACGTGGACGCCGGCCGGCGCGGCGGCGACGAAGTCTGCACCGCCGCTGGCCGCGACGTTGACCGCGGCGGCAAAACTGGCGCCGCTGTCGACGGATTGCCGCACGAGGATCGCGCCGTTCTGTTCGGTCCACAGGACGTAGGCGTTCGGCCCCTCGGCAGCGACCAGGCCGAACGACGCCGGCGCGCTGGCCGACAGGTTGGTCGTCGCGCCGAAGTTCGCGCCGTCGTCCACCGAACTGCGATGGAAGACGTCGTAGTTGCCCTGCGGGCCCACGTCCTCATGCCAGATGTAGTGCAACACGTCGCCGCTCGCCGCCAGCCCCGGGGGGCCGTACAGGCCCTGGTTACTGACGTGGCCCGACGACACATCCACCGGCGTGCCGAAGCTCGCCCCGCCGTCCGTCGATCGGATCAGGCGGTACTCGGTTTCCCGGTACCCCAGGTAGACGTTGGAGCCGGCGAGCGCGAGTTGCGCAAAGACGCTGTTCTGGCCGGCGGTGTTCGACAGGTTGAGCGGCGCGCTGAAGCTCGCGCCGCCGTCGGTCGAACGGATGTAGTAGACCTCGGCGAATCCGCCGACCCACTGCGACCAGGCGACATGGACGCTCGTGCCGAGCACGCGCATCGAGCTGCCCTGCCCAAACCCGACCGTGCCGGAGACCTCGACCGCCGGGGTGAAACTCGCGCCGCCGTTGCCGGAAGTGGACACGAACAGCCGCCAAGTGGCGCCCGGCACGAACCACAGCACGTGGACGCTGCTGCCGGCGGCTGCGACGGCCGCGAGCGTGGCGCCGTTGCCTGGCGAGGAGGTCAGCTGGATCTCCGGGCCGAAGGACATGCCGTGGTTGCCGGAGGCGCTGAAGTACACCTGCGTCGGGCCGTTCGGCTTCGTCTGCGCGTCGCGCGCCACGTAGACATAGGCCCCGTCCGCCGCCACCTGCGGGCCATACCCCCCGGTGCGGGCAACGAGCACGTTCACCGGGCTGCCGAAGCTGGCCCCGCCGTTGGAGGAATGCGCGAAGCGAGTCTGCTTCTTGTTGTTCGCCGGGGTGTCGAGCCAGACCGTGTAGACGTCGGCAGCGGCCACCGCCACTTGGCCGGCGCCGCTGGGCGCAGCCGAGTTGGAAAGGTTCAGCGGCGTGCCGAAGGTCTGGGCCTGCGCGGCCAGCGCCAGCGTGGCCGCCGCGATCGGCGTCAGCAGGGCTGCAAGCCCGCGCGGCCGGGTTGGGTGGATAGACATGATCGACCTCCTTTCGACAGCGACGGCCCGCAGCCTTTCGGCAGCGGGGGCGCTCGGGCTCGGGCGGCCCCCGAGCGCCTCGATGCCACCGGGCGTGCTCGATGCGCCATGGGTTCGAGGACACCTGCGGCCGTGACGACACGAGCCTGCCGTTCGTCGGGATGGATCGGCGGTGAGCGGCGAGGGTGCCGCGTTGGCGACTTCGTATTCGTCGACCTGCCGATCGGTAGAGATGCCACCGGCACTCGAAATACGTGCAAGTGGTGCCGTGCCGATGCGGTCAATGTAGTACCGCGCGGCCACGCAAGCAAGGGTTTTCACCGAGTCGCGTGCGCCGTCGCAGGCGAGCGCGGCGATCCGGCGCTGGCCGTCGCGCCCAGGTGCAGAATCGGCGCATGCCTTCTCGCGCGCGCCGCCGGCTGCCCTGGGTGCTGGGCTGGCTGCTGGCCGCCGCGGCCGGCGCGGCGTGGCTGGCGCAGCAGTCGCTGGCGCGGCAGCGCGAGGCCTTCGACACCGACGCGCGCATCGTGCACCGGCTGCTCAGCCAGCGTGCGGTGCAGCACGATGCGATGCTCGGCACGCTGGCGCTGCTGCAGCCCGGCGCCGAGCGCCCCGAGCAACGCCTGCCCGCGCTGCAGCCGCAGGTGCTGCGCGTGCTGCGGCGCGATCCCGGCGCGTCCTGGCCCGACACCGCCTGGGCCGCGGCCGAGGGCCAGTCGCGCCAACTGCGCCGCGCCGTGCTGGCCGGCGCCGACTTCGCTCACGGCCGGGCCACGCTGCTGATCGGCGGCGTGCCGGCCAGCTTCGCGCTCGACATCGACCTGCGCCAAGCCGTGCCGGTGGCCGAGTGGCCGATCGCCGCGGACAGCCCGGTGCGCGTGTCGCTGCAGCACGAGGGCCATGAGCTCGAGCTGCAAAGCGGGCGCGCGCTGGCCGGCCCCTGGCATTTCGACGCCCGCAAGCGGCTGGCTTCGGACAGCCAGCCGTTCGACGTCGTGCTGTCGCAGCGCGTGGGTTGGGCGGCACTGCCATGGGGCGCGATGGCCTTGTGGTCGCTGGCTGCGGCCGGCGCGGTGGCGGCGATCGGCGCGTGGCGGCGCCAGCGCAGCGCCCGCCGCCGCGCCGAGGAACTGCTGCGCCTGGGCCAGGTGGCGCGGCTGAATGCGCTGGGTGAGCTGGCCGCCGGCATGGCGCACGAGCTGAACCAGCCCTTGACGGCGGTGCTGGCCAACACCCAGGGTGCGTTGCGGCTGCTCGCCGACGACCCGCCCGAAACCGATGCCGCGCGCGGCGCGATGCAGCAGGCAGCGGCGCAGGCGCGGCGCGCCAGCGAGGTGCTGGGCCGGCTGCGGCGTGCGGTCGAGCGGCCCGATGCCCACGCGGCGCTGCAGCCGGTGGCGCTGAGCGAAGCGGTGCGCAACGCGCTGTACCTGCTCGAGCCCGAATGCCGGCGCCGCCACGTCGAGCCGGCGCTGCACGGGGGCCACGAGCTGCAGGTGATGGCCGACCCGGTGGCGCTGGAGCAGATCGTGCACAACCTGCTGCTCAACGCCTTGCAGGCGCTGGAAGCCGTGCCGCCGGCGCAGCGCGCCTTGGCGCTGGGCTTGGCGGCCGAGGGCGGCAGCGGCGTGCTGCGCGTCGAGGACAGCGGCCCCGGCATCCCCGACGATCAATTGCCGCATGTCTTCGAGCCCTTCTACAGCACGCGCCGCGGCGGCCTCGGCCTGGGGCTGAGCCTGTGCGAGACGCTGGCCGCCGGCATGGGCGGCAGCCTGAGCGCGCAGCCGCGTGCGCCGCGCGGTGCGGTGTTCAGGCTGGCGCTGCCGCTGGCTGCCGCATGAGCGCACCGCAATCGCCGCTGATCCACCTGATCGACGACGACCGGGCCGTGCGCGACAGCCTGGCGCTGCTGATCGGCACCGTCGGCCTGCGCGTGCAGACCTGGGAGCGCGCGGCGGACTTCGTCGCGCACTTCGACCGCGACGCGGTGGGCGCGATCGTGCTGGACGTGCGCATGCCCGGCATCAGCGGCCTGAGCGTGCTCGACCAGCTGGTGGCGCAGGGCGTGGACCAGCCGATCATCATGCTCACCGGGCATGGCACGGTCGAGCTGTGCCGGCGCGCGTTCAAGTCGGGCGCGGCCGAGTTCCTGGAAAAGCCGGTGCACGACGAGGTGCTGATCGAGGCGCTGCAACAGGCGGTGCGCACGCACGTGCGCTCGCGCGAGCGCAACCGCGCCGACCGCGAGGCGCGCGAGCGCCATGCGCAGCTGTCGGAACGCGAGCGCGAGGTGCTGGGCCTGATCGTCGCCGGGCTGACCAACAAGGAGATCGGCCGCGCGCTGGGGCTGTCGCCGCGCACCGTGGAGACGCACCGCGCGCACGTGTTCGCCAAGCTGCGCTGCGAGTCGCTGGCGCAGCTGATCCGCCAGTACGCCGAGCTGGCGGAGGCGGCCGCGCCGGGCCATGGTTCGTAACGACAGTGCGTAGTTCTACGCAGCCGCGCGCGTAGCCGCGCGCATGGGCGCGCGCCGCGGCCTTGCCTACATTACGGCCACGGCCTGACCGTGGCCGCAACCACCCGAGGAACCCCGAACCATGCGCTCCATCGCCAAGCTGTCCGCCGCCGCCGCCCTGATCGCCACCGCCTGCCTGGCGCAGGCCGAAGGCGTGCGCAGCGAAAAGAACATGTCGCTCGAACTGGCCAGCCAGCTCGCGTCGGCCGCCGTCGCCGCCTGCGCGGCCAATGGCTACGCGGTCACGGCGACGGTGGTCGACCGCGCCGGCGGCGTGCGCGCCGTGCAGCGCGCCGACAACGCCGGGCCGCATTCGCTGGCTTCGAGCGAGCGCAAGGCCTTCACCGCCGCGTCGATGAAGACGCCGACGCAGACGCTGATGGAAGCCGCGCAGAAGAACCCCGGCGCGGCCAACCTGGTGTACCTGCCGGGCGTGCTGCTGCTCGGCGGCGGCGTGCCCGTGAAGGCCGGCAACGAAGTCATCGGCGGCGTGGGCATCGGCGGCGCGCCCAGCGGCCAGCTGGACGAGCAGTGCGCGCTCGCGGCCATCGACAAGGTCAAGGACCTGCTGAAGTGATGCGGCGCACGCTGCACCGCGGGCTGCTGGCCGCGGTGCTGCTCGCCTCGTTGGCTGCTGCCGGCGGGCCGGCGGCGGCGCAGACGCCCCCCGGCCCGGCCGAGGCCGCGGGCTACGGCGGCCTGCACGCCGCGGCTTGGCAAGGCGATGCCGCGCGCATCGCCAGGCTGCTCGCCGCCGGTGCCGAGCCCAACCCGCGCGACGGCAACGGCCGCACGCCGCTGCACGTGGCGGCGTTTGCGCGCCAGCGCGATGCGATCCGTGCGCTGGCCAAGGGCGGTGCCGGGCTCGGCGCCCTGGACCACGACCGCTACGACGCGCTGACCATCGCCGCGGTGGCCGACGACGAAGCCACGCTCGCGCTGCTGCTGCAGCTGGGCGCCAGCGCCAGGCTCGTCACCAGCCGCTACGACGGCAGCGCGCTGATCGCCGCCGCGCACCTGGGCCACGACGGCGTGGTGCGCCAGCTGATTGCCGCCGGCGCGCCGCTGGACCACGTGAACAACCTGCACTGGACCGCGCTCATCGAGGCCATCGTGCTCGGCGACGGCGGGCCGCGGCATGTGGCGACGCTCGAGGCGCTGCTCGACGCCGGCGCCGACACGCAACTGGCCGACCGCCAGGGGCGCACGCCGCTGGTCTTGGCGCGCTCGCGCGGCTACGAGCCGATGGTGCGCCTGCTGCTGCAAGCGGGCGCAGCGCCGTAGCCCGCGCGTCGCGCGCAAGGGGCCGGGCGCGGCCTTTGGCTATGCTCGCCCCGCGCGGCGCCGCACCCTGCGGCGGCCGGCGCGGCAACGCGAAGGAGGGCGGGTGTGCTGGAGTTCGTGATCGTCGTGATGCTGGCCGTGGCTTTGGCCGTGGTATTGGCCGTGGCCGGCCTGTGGGCCGTGGCGGTGTTCCATCTGCGCGGCGCCGACATGTCGGCCTTCGACGCCGCGGTCGGCGAGCGCTGCGGCCCGGCCGATGCGCCCAGCCCGCAACTGCAGCCGGTGCTGGCGTCATTGACGGCGATGATGCTGCCGATCAAGGCGCTGCCGCTGCGCCAGCGCAACAGCGCGCTGCGCGGCGTGCTCGACCGCATGTTCGAGCAGCGCGAACTCGACGCGCGCTTCGTGCCGGTGGATGCCGGGGGTGTGGCCGCGCAATGGGTGCTGGCACCCGGTGCCGATGCGCAGCGGCGGCTGCTGTACATCCACGGCGGCGCCTTCACGCTGGGCAGCCCGAACAGCCACCGCACCGTGACCTCGCAGATGTCGGCGGCCAGCGGCGCCGCGGTGCTGGCGATCGACTACCGGCTGATGCCCGAGCACCCGCGGCGCGCCGGCATCGACGACTGCCGCAGCGCCTACCTGTGGCTGCTGGAACACGGCCCCGACGGCGCCGCGCCGGCCGGCACCGTGTTCGTCGCCGGCGATTCGGCGGGCGGCAACCTGACGCTGTCGCTGATCAACTGGGTGCGCGACGCCGGCCATCGCGCACCCGACGCCGCGGTGGCGCTGTCGCCGCTGACCGACGCCACCCTGGGCAGCCCCAGCGTGCGCGGCAACATCGCCACCGACCCGATGCTGGGCCCGGCCTTCGGGCCGATGGCGCGCATGCCGCAATGGGTGCTGCTGTGGGTGGGCTGGCTGCAAACGCGCATCCGGCCCAGCGACCCGCTGGTATCGCCGCTGCGTGGCGACCTGTCGCGGCTGCCGCCGGTGCTGGTGCAAGCCAGCGAGGTCGAGATGCTGTTCGACGACAGCCGGCGCTACGTCAACCGTGCCCGGGCTGCCGGCTCGCCGGTGCGGCTGCAGCGCTGGGCGCACATGGTGCACGTGTGGCAACTGTTCAACCCCGAGCTGCCCGAAGCGCGCGAGGCCTTCGCCGAGATCGGCAAGTTCCTCGACGCCGCCGCGCCGCGCGCGTGTTGACCATGCCCCGCGCGCGTTGACCATGCGCGCCGCGTGCGATCGCGCCCGCATCGGTGGCGGTTCGATCGCAGGGAATCGGCAGGCTGCCTGCCGCGCGTGACGTTCGTCGCCCGCGCCGTACCAGGCTTTCACGGGCAGGCGTGCCACGCCGGGTTGCGGCAGCGTCGGCGTCAGCCGCGTTGTGCGGCCCACGCTCGCGGGCCGACGGCTGCGCCGCTCGTCTGAGCATCCAGCTGGCTGAGACAAGTGGTTTGGCCGCGGCCTGATCTTTCTGTCTTCGGGCCCCTGCCAGGCCGCCGGGGCGCAGCGGTTGGCAACCGCGCAGCGGCGCTGCGCATCAGCCGAGCCCAACGGAGCCAGCCGCGGTGCATGCAAGCGCGGCGTGGTTATCGCCGCGAGGCCTACACTGCCATGGTCGATTCGTCCGCAACGGGAGCGATGAATGTCAACCAGTCTGGCCGATCAAAGCTGCGTGCCCTGCCGTGGGGGTGTTCCACCGATGCCGCCGCAGCGTGCCAACGAGCTGTTGCGCGAGTTGGACGGGGGGTGGCGGCTGAACGCCGACGCGCACCTCGAGCGCGAGTACCGCTTCGAGGACTTCAAGCAGGCCATGGCCTTTGCCAACAAGGTGGCCGACATCGCCGAGGCGCAAGGGCATCATCCGGACCTGGCGGTCGCGTGGGGCAGGTGCAAGCTGGAGATCTGGACGCACAAGATCCACGGCCTGACCGAGAGCGACTTCTACTTCGCGGCCAAGGCAGAGCGCGCTTTCGGCGCGATGGCTGCGGGTTGATGCGCTGTTCAGGCGGCCGGTGCCCGCATGGGCCGGGCGCGGCAGCCGCCCGGCTCGAGATCCGCGCCGCCGCGTGTCCAAGGGCTTGCACTCGCCTTCACGGTGCCGCCGCGCTGCTGGCGCGGCCCGCCGCGGCGATGCGCGCGGGTGCGGCTGCGAAGTGCGGTGCAAGCGCGCCGCCGTCACTGAGCTGCCCGCCGTTTTTCGTCTTCCAAGGGTCGATGGTAGGCATCGAGACTTGAAGGACGAGAAGTGAAGAAGATTGCGAAGCAGGAGTACACGGCCGAGTTCAAGGAGCAGGCCGTCAAGCACGCCCAGGCGGTGGGCATCGTGGTGGCCGCCAAGGAGCTGGGCCTGGTCGAGCAGACGTTGCGCAACTGGGTGAAGGCGTCGGCTGCCGGCAAGCTGACGGCACCCGGCGCCAAGCCGATGACGCCCGAGCAGATGGATCTGTCGAGGCTGCGCGCTGAGTGTGCGCGGCTGAAGATGCACGTCGAAATCCTAAGACAACGACGGCGTACTTCGCGAAGGATGCGCTGTGAAGCACGCGTGGGAATCGACGCGCAGCGCCGCGAGTACCCCCTGCCCGAGATGTGCGAAGTGCTGGCCGTGAGCCTCAGCGGCTGTCGCGGCTGGCGCCGTGGTGGCAAGCCCGACCGCGTGCGCCTGACGGACCCGCTGGCCGTGGCCTTGATGAAGAGCGTCCCCGCCGAAGTGAAGGCCGCTTATGGCTCGCGGCGCATGCACCGCGAGCTGCAGGCCCGGGGTCACCGTATCGGCCTGCGCCGGGTCGAACGACTGATGCGTGAGCACGGCATCCGTGCACGGCACAAGCGGCGCTTCAAGGAGACGACAGATTCGAAGCACTCGATGCCGGTGGCGCCCAACCTGCTGGCGCGCAACTTCACGCCCGAGGGGCCGAACCGTGTGTGGACGGGCGACATCACCTACATCCAGACCGGCGAAGGCTGGCTGTACCTGGCCATCGTGCTGGACCTGTTCAACCGCGAGATCGTCGGCTGGTCGATCAAGCCGAGGATGACCGCCGACATCGTCACCGACGCGCTGACGATGGCCTGGTTCCGGCGCAAGCCCGGCGCGGGGGTGATCTTCCACAGCGACCGCGGCAGCCAATACGCCGCTCAGGCGATGAGCGCCAAGCTCGCCGAGTACGGCATGACCGCCTCGATGAGCCGCAAGGGCAACTGC